>DDSR01000209.1 GCA_002343455.1 Deltaproteobacteria bacterium UBA2385
TTGGTAGACGGGGAGCTGTTCCTCGGTGCGAATGCGCAGGGCCTCGTCGAGCTGGCCGCGGGCCTGCAGGATGTCGGCGATTTTGCCCATGGTGACGGCTTTCTCGCGCACATCACCGAGGCGTTGGTAGACGGGGAGCTGTTCCTCGGTGCGAATGCGCAGGGCCTCGTCGAGCTGGCCGCGGGCCTCCAGGATGTCGGCGATTTGGCCCATGGTGACGGCTGTGGAGTGCACATCGCCGAGGCGTTGGTAGACGGGGAGCTCTTCCTCGGTGCGAATGCGCAGGGCCTCGTCGAGCTGGCCGCGGGCCTCCAGGATGTCGGCGACTCTGCCCGCGCAGATGGCGGCGGCGCGCTCATCTCCTGCCTCCACCGCTGCCTCTCGGGCCTGGCTGGAAAGCACGAGCGCCCCTTCTGCATCTCCCTCGGTGCTGGCCATCTCCGCCTGGCGCAGCAAGAGCGCCCCCCGAGTAAACGCGTCGCCGGTCCCATCCCAGGACTTCACCACGCGCCGCAGGTCCGTGGCATCAGGCTCGCCCGAGGTGTCCGCGAATCCATGAAGGTCGAAGAGGACCATCGCCAGGCCAGCAGAGACCTCCAACCCGGCCCGCTCCACCAGGCGCAAGACCGACTCGCCCTGCCGCGCCGCCTCTCGGGTCTCATGCTGCGCTTCCAACTGCCGCAGCGCAGGCCCCGCCAGCGTCTGGAGCCGCCGCGCGTCGCCCGCCTCCAGCGCGAGGCGGTAGGCTTCCAGGGAGGCGGGAGGAGGGAGCTCGACCAGCCCCCAGGCGGCCTCCAGCGCGTCCAGTGCGACCGGTCGCAGCGCAGCCGCGGTGGCGGCGTCCAGGGACGGGAGATGGCTGCGGACCAGCTCGCCGGGCAGCAGCGCCGGTCGGTCCCGCTGCACGCTGTCGGCGTGGCGCTCCAGCACCCCCAGGGCCCAGAGGCGCTCGATGCCGGCGGGGGGCGAGCTCAATCCCTGGTGCCGGCCCAGGGCCTCCAGCACCGAGGCGGGGACGGGCCAGCGGAAGAGGGTCGCAGCCACCGCCAGCTCCCGCTCGTCCGGGCGCAGCAGGCCGATCAAGGCCTCCAGGGCCACCCGGGCGTAGAAGTCGGCCACCGCGGGCTCGGTGACCGAGCGCGGATCGGCCTGGAGCTGGTCCAGCACCCTGGCGGCGGTGGCCGGGTCGCGCTCGGCCAGGGCCAGCAGGCGGGTGCTCAGGCCGGGGTTGCCAAGGCCGAGCTCCAGGCAGCGGGGCCGCAGGGGGCCGTCGATCTGGCCACCCTCGACCAGGCGCAGCCGCTCCTCGGGGGCGAGGCCGGAGAGGGCCTCGCGGTGCAGGCGCTGCGGGCCGGGGAGCTGGAAGTCAAAGCGGCTGGTCAGGATCAGGCGCGAGGCGCCCTCGCCGTCGAAGGCGCGCAGCACGTCCGTGAGCACCGGGGAGAAAGCCGGGGTGGGGATGACGGGGTCGCGCTCGCACAGCAGGACCTGCTCCAGGTCGTCGAGCACCAGCAGCAGGCGATGGGCGACGACAACCTCGCGCAGGGCCGGCAGCAAGGCGGCGGCGGCGTCTTGCTCCCAAGCGGGCTGCCACTTCAGGCGCCAGGGCTCGTCCTGGATCGCCCTCTCGACCTGCTCTAGGATGTTGCGCGCGTCGAGCTGGGCCGCGCCATGACAGACGACAAGGCGGTAAGGCTTCGCGTCCACGCAGAGCCGATCGGCCAGGCGGGCGGCAAGGCTGGACTTGCCCTGCTGGCCCGGCCCGTGCAGCAGCACGCCCAGGTGGTCGGCGCCGCGCAGGACCCTCAGGCAGCGCTTGAGCACCGAGCGCCGGCCGATGAAGCGGTCTGGGTGGGCGACGGGCACGTCGCGGTTTTCGCCGAAGAAGCGCACCCGGTTGAGCACCCGGCCGAAGCGCCGATCGCCGTTGATGTCGGCCAGAGGTGCCTCGGCGGAGGCGGGGCCCAGGTAGAGCCGGGCCAGGTGCCAGTCCTGGCTGTCGGGGCGCTGCAGCAGCCAGGCGCTCAGGCCCTCGCGCAGGGCCACCGCCGGGGACAGGCCGCGGGCGAGGTGGCCGTAGAGGTGTGCGGCGATGGAGCTGGCCTCGGCGTCGTGCACGTTGGCGGCCCAGCCCAGCACGGCCGGCACCCCTCGCTCCACCAGGGAGCGGGCCATCGGGCCGACCGGGCTGCCCGTCGCCGTTTGGCAGGCCGAGAGCAGGCAGAGGCCCAGCCCGCGGGCGTGGGCGCTCAGCTCGGCGAGGAGCTGGTCGACGGTGCAGGGGGCCGGGGCGCCGGCCTCGTCCTCCAGCAGCAGGACCGGGGAGGCCCCCGCCTGCCCGTGGCAGCTCAGGTGCAGCACGTCGACGGGCTGCAGGCGGGCCAGGCGCAACGCCAGCTGGTACAGCTCGCCGGACTCCTCGACCAGGCAGTCCAGCTCGATGCCCTGCACCGCGCGGGTGATCGCCGCCTCCTCGGCCTCGAAGGCGAGGCGAGTCTGCCCCTCGGGCGAGGCCGCCATGAAGAGCAGGCTGAGGGCATGAGGCGAGGGGGGCCGCGGCCTTGCGCGCTTGCCGGTCTGGACCCGGCGCACCGGCCAGCAGCGCAGGCCGCGCACCAAGAAGGCGGCGTCCTGGAGCGGTTTGCCCCCCGACGGGGGCCGGGAGGGGTCGCGCAAGATCTCCCACGGGGCGTCCAGGAAGGCCGGCTCGGAGGGCGGCGCACACAGCTCGATCAGCTCGTCAGCCGCTCGCTCCTGAAGGAGGGCGCCCCAGCCCTGATCCCCGTCCAGCCAGCGGTAGAGGCGGTTGCCGATCTCCGGCAGGCGCGCGTCGTAGCGGACCGGACCGGCGGCCTCGTCCCAGGCGCGGCCCAGCTCGGCCAGCACGGTCCGGTCGGCCTCGCCGAAGGGGCGGCGGTGCTCGTCCAGGTGGAGATAGGAGCCATGGATCTCGACGCGCATGGGGACCTCGCGGGTCTTGGACCCTACCACGGCTGACCTGCTGCCGAACCTCCTCAGTCCTCCTCCAGCATCCGCAGCGGCGGGTCGTCGAGATCGTCAAACTGCCCCTGCCGCACCGCCCGCAGGTACAGCACCAGGAAGGTGCCCGACAGCAGCAGCGCCGCCGGGATCAAGAAGAACACCGCGTTCATCGCTGCCCCCTGAGAACACGACCCTCGACCGACATGGCCCCGGCGATGACCAGCCCGCTGGACAGCGGCATCAGCACGGCCGCCACCAGCGGGTTGATCAGCCCGAACATGGCCAGCAGCACCGTCGCGACGTTGTAGACCACCGATCGCCACACGCTGATCCGCCCCACCCGCGCCGCGGCCCGCGCGGCCAGCAGGCCGCTGCGCAATGCGTCGACCCGCTCGCCGACCAGGATGCCGTCGGCGACGAGGACGCTGCTGGCGGCGCCGTGGCCCATGGCGATGCCGACGTCGGCCTCGGCCAGGGCGGGGCCGTCGTTGACGCCGTCGCCGACGAACATCACATGACGACCCTCGGCCCGGCGGGCGGCGATCCAGGCGGCCTTGTCCTCGGGCGAGCGGGCGGCCAGCACCTGGTCGATGCCGGCCTGGGCGGCGATCTCCCGGGCGACCTCGGGGTGGTCACCGGTGAGCAGCACGACCTGGACGCCGAGGGCCTTCAGGCCGCTGACGGCGGCGACGGCCTCTTCTCGCAGGCGATCGCGGAGGTGGATGCGGCCGAGCAGGGCGCCGCCCTCCTCCCGGACCTCGACGACGCCGGCCCCGCCGCTCTGTACGCGCCAGAGGCGACCGTCTACCAGGCCCTCGATGCCCTGGCCGGGGGTCTCGCGGACCCGCTCGCCGAGGGGGAGGGGGATGCCGCGGGCGCCGGCCTCGTCGACGATGGCCCGGGCGATGGGGTGCACGCTGGCGCGCTCGATGCCGGCGGCGATGCGCAGGACGCGGTCCTCGGCGGCGACGACCCGGGGCTGGCCCCAGGTGAGCGTCCCGGTCTTGTCCAGCGCGATCAGATCGACCTGCGAGGTGCGGCGGACGGCGTCTCCCCCCCGAAGCAGCAGACCCCGGCGGGCGGCGGCCCCGAGCCCGGCGTGGGCGGCCAGGGGCGCGGCCAGCGCGAGGGCGCAGGGGCAGGCGACGACCAGCACGGCGACGGTGATCTCCAGCGCGTGGGCGGGGCCATCGAGAACAGTCCATACCCCAAAGGTGATAGCGGCGGCGAGCAGGGTGAGGCCGACGAACCAGGGGGCGAGGCGGTCGGCAGTGGTGGGCTCGGGGGGGCGGGAGGCGGCCTCGCGCAGCAGATCGGCCATCCGGGCGAGCATGGACTCGGCGGCGGGGGCCTGGACCTGCACCCGCAGGTGGCCCTCGGCCAGCACGGCGCCAGCGATGACGGTGCGGCCGGGGCCGACGGCGACGGCCTCGCTCTCGCCGGTGAGCAGGCCCATCTGTACGCGGCCGTGGCCCTCGAGCACGCGGCCGTCGGCGGCGATCTCCTCGCCCGCGGCGAGCTCGATGCGGTCGCCGGCGCGCAGCTCGGAGGCGGGGATCTCTTCGAGTCCCATCGGGGTGATGCGACGCGCTCGGGAGGGGGCCTGGACGGCCAGGGCCTGGGCGGCCTCGGCGGCGCGGCGGCGGCCTCTCTGTTCGAGGACCTTGCCGACAAGCAGCAGCGCGACCAGCATGGTCAGGCTGTCCAGCCAGCCCTCGCGCCCGACCAGGGTCGCGTACAGTCCGTGCGCGTAGACGGCGGCGACGGCCAGGGCGATCGGCAGGTCCATGTGCAGCAGGCGATGCCGCAGGCCGTTGATGGCGCCTTGGAAGAAGGGCGCGGCCGAGTAGAAGGTGACCGGCGTGGCCAGCAGCAGCGAGACCCAGCGGAAGAGGACCTGGAAGCCCTCGTCCATGCCCGAGAACCAGCCCAGATAGACGGCCGCGGCGATCATCATCACGTTGCCGGCGGCGAAGGCGGCGACCCCCAGGCGGTTGAGCAGGTCCCGGTCGTCGGTGGGCGCGGCGTCGACGGCCCGGGGGCTGTAGCCGAGCAGGCTGACCCGCTGCAGGGCCTCCTCCAGGCTGGCGGTCCGCGGATCCCAGCGCACCCGTGCGGCCCCGGTGCCGTAGCTGACCTGGGCCTGGACCACGCCGGGGGCGTCCAGCATGACCCGCTCGGTCAGCCAGGTGCAGGCGGCGCAGCGCAGGCCGTCGACGTGGAAGGTGGCCTCGACACAGCCGTCGGGCAGCGTCTGGCGGGGGATCTGCGCCCAGCTGAGGCTGCTGCGCCCCTGGGGGCGGGCGGGCAGCACATCGCGCTTCGCGAAATAGGCCTCCAGGCCGGCGCCGTGCACCATCACGGAGGCGGTCTCGCAGCCGGGGCAGCAGAAGGCCTCGCCGGGGCCCTCGGCCTCGACCCCGGCCCCGCACCAGGCGCAGGGACGTACCTCGCGCCGCACCGCCAGGCTCACCGCTGGCCCTCCGTATAGGAGGCCTCCACCTGGACGGGGTTCTGCAGGGCCTTGTAGAGCATGAAAACGTTGACCGCGACGACGGACAACAGGGAGAGCACGATCCCGACGATCCAGCGCATCAGTTCACCTCGCTCGTGCCGCTCTTGAAGGTCCCGCCGACCGTCACCCGATCGAAGTCCGTGCTCAGCTCGAGCTCGAAGGAGCGGGTGCGATCGGCGTCGTTCGAGGGCGGCATGCGCACGACGACGGGGATGCGGGTGGACTCGGTGGAGGACAGCTCGAGCGACGGCATCACCAGCTCGGCGCCCTCCAGGCCGCGCAGATCGACCTGGACGGGGACGGGGCCTTCGGCGCCGCTGTTGTTGGTGACCTGGAGGAAGAAGGTGTTGCGGACCCAGCCGTCGGCGTCCACGGTGTAGAGGGTGCCGGGCATACGGTTGAGGTTGGCCTCGATCGGGTGCCGTCCGGCGAGCAGGATGAAGAAGGCCGCCGAGAGCGCGGTCAGCAGCCCGCCGTAGGCGAAGGTGCGCGGGCGCAGCTTCTTGGAGGGCTGGCCCTGCTGGGCGGCGACGCTGGAGTACTGCACCAGGGAGGGCTGGTTGTCGACCTTGAGCATGACCTCGGTGCAGGCGTCGACACAGCGGGCGCAGCCGATGCACTCGAGCTGGAAGCCGTCGCGGATGTCGATGCCGGTCGGACAGACGACCACGCACTTCTTGCAGTCGATGCAGGCGCCGTGCTGGACCTCGGGCTCGGCCTTGCGCTGCCGGGAGGTGGCCCGCGGCTCGGACACGCTGACCCGGTACATCACGTTGAGCGAGTGGTCGTCGGTCAAGGCTCCCTGGAAGCGGGCGTAGGGGCAGAGGTAGATGCAGAACTGTTCACGGAACCAGGCGAAGTCCAGGAAGAGGGTCCCCGCGAAGAAGGTGGTCAGGCCATACGCGGCCGTCGAGGCGCCGCCGGTCCACAGCAGGCGGGGGTCGACGAAGAAGCCCATCAAGCTGAGCGAGAGGCCGACAGCGAGGGCGAGGTAGATGGCCCAGACGGCGAGCTGCTTGCGCCACCACTCGCCCGACCAGCGCTTGCTGGCGAGCTGCTTGCGGGCGCTGCGATCGCCTTGGATGAGCTTCTCGATCGGGCGGATCAGCTCTTCGAGGAAGACGGTCTGCGGGCAGGCGTAGCCGCACCACATGCGCCCGTACAGCGAGGTGAAGAAGAAGAGCCCGAAGGCCAGCGAGAGCAGGATCAGGACGATGAAGATGGCGTCGTGCGGGGTGAAGGTCGCCCCCACCACGAAGAGCCGCCGCCCCGCCAGGTCCATTCGCAGGACCGGCTGGCCCCCGATGTTGATCCAGGGCGTACCCAGCAGGATGGCCATCAGGATCCAGCCGCTGATGCGGTGGAGCTTCTGAAAGCGCCCCTTCACGGACTGGGCGAACACCCAACGGCGCTTGCCGTCCTCTGTCTGACCGATGATGGACATGACAACTCCTACGGCTGCCCTGTACCCAGATCATGTACGAACGCAGCCACCTTGAACGCCTTTTCCGGACCCAGGATCGGGCCCCAGGGCGGCATTCCCTTCTCGGTCACGCCGTTGGTGACGACCCCCAGGATCTGCTCCCGGCTGTTGCCGTGGATCCAGACGTCATCGACCAGGCTGGGGCCGATGCCTCCCTCCAGGGTCGGGCCGTGGCAGGCGATGCAGTTGGTCTTGTAGATGGCCTCGCCCTCGGTCAGCACCTCGGGGGTGACCGTCAGACCGGCGACCTGCTCGGCGGTCGGCTGCGGCCAGCGGATCGCGGCCGCGTCCATCTCCTGCTGCCACTCGCCGGCCTGGGAGCGTCCTCCCACGAAGTGGTAGTGCACCGCGTAGACCGGCGACCAGGCCACACAGAAGAGGAAGAGGCCCACCCACCAGCGGGGCAGACGGTTGTCGTACTCCTCGATGCCATCGGCCTCGTCGGCGTGGCCGAGGACCTGGTCCTGCAAGGCGTCGTTGCTCATGGTCTGGCTCCGGAGGTGCGAGGCGCGGGGGTGACCCCGGTCGAGCTGTCTTCGAGGGGCGCCTGGGCCATGCGGTCCATGTGCGGACGGTTGCCGGGCAACCACAGCCAGATGGCGTAGCCCACGAAGAAGAGGAAGAAGAAGATCGTCATGACGCCCATCAGCTGGCCGTCGGTGACGGCGCTGCGAGCGGCGTCGAAGACTGGGTTCACTGTCCACCTGCCTTGGCTTCGGCTTCGAGGGCGGCGCGTCCGTCCACGCCGAGCCGCTGCATGTAGGCGATCAGCGCGACGACCTGCTCGTCACCCTTGGCGGTGGCGCCTGTCGCGCCGACGTTGGCGACGATGGCCGCGGCCTGGGCCTGGATGTTCTCGCCGGCCGAGGCGATGTCCTGGTCGGAGTAGGGCACCCCCAGGGTCTGCATGGCCTTCATCGAGGCCTGGATGTCCTCGACATCGTAGGTCTTCTCGTACAGCCAGGGGTAGGGCGGCATGATCGAGCCGGGGGAGGTGCTGCGCGGATCGCGCATATGCTCCCAGTGCCAGGCGTCGGGGTACTTGCCGCCGAGGCGGTGCACGTCGGGGCCGATGCGGCGGCTGCCGAGCTGGAAGGGGCGGTCGAACTGGTATTCGTCGGCCCGCGACCAGGCGCCGTAGCGCAGGGTCTCGTCGCGGAAGGGGCGAACCATCTGGCTATGACAGTTGTAGCAGCCCTCGGAGACATAGATGTCCCGTCCCGCGAGCTCCAGCGGGGTGTAGGGCGTGACCCCCGCCAGCGTGTCCGCCTTGGCGGCGAGGGTGTACATCGGCACGATCTCGACGATGCCACCGATGCTGATCGCCACGGTCATGGCGACCGCGAAGAGGGCGCTTCGGTGCTCGAACAGATTGCGGTGCCAGGAGGCCTTGGTGTCGGTAGTCATCGGTTCGCTCCGTCACTTCGCGAAGGCGGCAGGGGCAGAGGCAGCGGAGGCAGACGCCCCCCGTGCCGTCATGAAGATGTTCCAGCAGCCGACCAGCATCCCGCCCAGGTACATGGTGCCGCCGACGAGGCGGATCCAGTAGAAGGGCATCAGCTCGAGGACGGTGTCGACGAAGCTGGGGTAGGCGAGCTGCCCGGCGTCGTCGATGGCCCGCCACATCAGGCCCTGGGTGATGCCGGAGCTCCACATGGCGACGACGTAGAGGACGATGCCCGTGGTGGCGATCCAGAAGTGCGCCGTCGCGAGGCTCTCGCTGTGCAGGCGGGTCTTCCAGACCACGGGGACGAGCCAGTACAGCATCGCGAAGGCCGACATCCCGACCCAGCCCAGGGCGCCGCTGTGGACGTGTCCGATGGTCCAGTCGGTGTAGTGCGACAGGGCGTTGACGGCGCGGATGGACATCATCGGGCCTTCGAAGGTGCTCATGCCGTAGAAGGAGACGGCGACCACCCAGAACTTCACGATCGGGTCGGTGCGCAGCCGGTCCCAGGCGCCGCGAAGGGTCAGGAGGCCGTTGAGCATGCCACCCCAGGAGGGCGCGATCAGCATGACGCTGAAGACCATTCCCAGGGTCTGGGCCCAGTCGGGGAGCGCCGAGTAGAGCAGGTGGTGGGGGCCCGCCCAGATGTAGAGGAAGATGAGGGCCCAGAAGTGGATGATGGAGAGGCGGTAGCTGAAGACCGGGCGGTTCACCGACTTCGGCAGGAAGTAGTACATCAGGCCGAGGATGGGGGTGGTGAGCAGGAAGCCCACCGCGTTGTGGCCGTACCACCACTGGACCAGGGCGTCGGTCAGGCCGGCGTAGACCGGGTAGCTGCGGGTCAGCGTGGCCGGCAGGGCCAGGCTGTTGACGATGTGCAGCACGGCGATGGTGAGCACCATCGACATGTAGAACCAGATGGCCACGTAGAGGTGCTTGACCCTGCGGACGGCGATGGTCCCGAAGAAGTTGATCGCGAACACGACCCAGATGAGCGTGATGGCGATGTCGATCGGCCAGATCAGCTCGGCGTACTCCTTGCCCTGGGTCAGGCCCATCGGCAGCGAGAGGGCCGCGGCGACGATGATGATCTGCCAGCCCCAGAAGTGGATGGCCGAGAGCACATCGTTGAACATCCGCACCTTCAGCAGGCGCTGGGTGCTGTAGTAGATGCCCGCGAAGATGAAGTTGCCGGTGAAGGCGAAGATGACGGCGTTGGTGTGCAGCGGCCGAAGTCGACCGAAGGTGGTCCACTCCAGGCCGAGGTTGGCCGGCCACCAGGCGAGCTGCAGGGCGAGGATGACGCCCACCAGCATGCCGACGACACCGAACACCAGCGTGGCGATGATGAACTTCTTGACGATGGCATCGTCGTAGTTGACGGCGCCGTGGGCCTCGCTGGCAATGGCAGGCGAAGAGTCGAGAGCAGGCGTATCGGTGGACACAGAGCCTCCGGGTGGAGAGGCCGCGCTGCAGAAACCGTGCCAGGCCTCCGGGACCGGATGAATGACCGATCCAGGGTCAGGAGGACGCCCGGCTTGTGCCAAATGCCACACGCAGTCGTGGAGTATCACCCAGGCGATCAGGGAACGCCGCGGTTCCACGCCATCGAAGTGGCGGGCACAAATCTTGCTCAACCCCGACCGGCCCTTGCTCAACGAGGATCATGCTCACCACGCTCGCCGGATCCCTGCTCGCCGGACTCGCCGGAAGCCCGCACTGCATCGGCATGTGCGGGGGTCTCGCGGCAGCCTCCGGTGCCCAGCGACCCTCGTGGCCGCACACGCTGGGGAGGCTCACGACCTATGCCACCCTGGGCGCCCTGACTGGCGCCTTCGCCGAGCACATCCCCCTCCCGCGCCAGGCGGCGCTGCTGCTCTCGGTGATGATGCTGCTCTGGTTCGCGGCGAGCCTGGCCGAGCTGCCCCTGCCGAGGCTGCCGGTGCCGACGGCCCTCTCCCGGCTGGGCGGGCGACTGCTGCGGCGCCCGGACCTCGCCTCCCGCTTCGCCTTCGGGCTGGTCAACGGGCTGCTGCCCTGCGGCCTGGTCTACGCCGCCCTCTCCATCCCGGTGGCCCTGGCCGACCCCCTCGGCGGCGCCCTGGCGATGCTGGCCTTCGGCCTGGGCACGGTGCCCGCCCTCAGCTTCGCGGTGGCCGGCCTGCGGCGCCTGTCCTCCGGCAGCCTGGCGCGGCGACGGGTCCTGGGGGCCGCGATCCTGGCCATCGGCCTCTTCACCCTTGCCAGCCGGGCGGATCTCTCCCCGGCGGCCGTGCCCGGCGAGACCGATGCCACCGCCCAGCACTGAGGCCTGGCGCCGCCTCGCCGCGCTGATGGGTTACCCGTCGGCGGCGACGAGCATGAACGACGACCTCCACGAGCTGCGCACCTGGATCGGCTTCGGCGCCGAAGACGAGCAAGTCCTGCGGGCGCTGCTGCCCCACGTCCAGCCCCACCTCGCCCGCATCGCCGATCGGTTCTACCAGGCCATCTCCTCCTCGCCGGTGGCCCATGCCGTCTTCGTCGACGACGCGCAGATCGCCCGGCTCCACAAGAGCCTGCAGGGCTGGCTGGTCCGGCTGCTGCAGGGCCCCTGGGACACCAGCTGGGCCGACCGCAGCCGCCACATCGGGCAGATGCACGTGCGGGTGGGACTGCCCGAGCGCTACATGTTCGCGGCGATGAACCTGATCCGCGAGGATCTCTGCGACATCGCCCACGAGGTCGACGCGCCCGGCTCCCGGGCGGCCTGCCGGGCGATCAACCGGGTCACCGATCTCGAGCTCTGCCTGATGACGGGCGCCTACCACGCCGCCCACGAGGACCAGGAGCTGCGGGCCCTGCAGCAGGTGATCATCCAGCACCTGCCGATGACCGTCCTGCTGCTGGACGAGCACGGGCTGGTCCATGCGGCGACCCACGCCCGTGGCTCGGTCTTCTCGGACCAGGCGCGGGTCGGCCAGCACTACACCGCCTTCCTGCCTCCGCAGCTGATCGTGGCCGCCGACCTCGAGCTCAACATCCAGACGGCCTGCGCCTCGCGCCAGACCCAGACCCTGCCCCATGTGCTGCTCCCCGGGCCGCCCGCGCGGCACTACCGGATGCACATCGTGCCCCTGGACCAGGGCAAGGCCCGCCTGCTGGTGCACATCGAGGACATGACCGACGCCCTGGACGCCCAGGCCCGGGCCCTCCAGGCCGAGAGCCTCGCCCGCATCGGCAGCATGGCCGCCCAGCTCGCGCACGAGATCCGCAACCCGATCGCCGGCATCTCGGGGACGCTGCAGGTCATCGTCCAGACCATGCCCAACGACGACCGGCGGCGCGAGATCCTCTCGCGGGTGCAGGAGCAGGTCCATCGCCTGGACCACCTCGTCCGCGACCTGCTCAACTACGCCCGTCCGGCCTCGCTCAGCTTCACCGACACCACCCTGTCCTCGCTGGCTCGCGAGTCGCTGCGGCAGGCCGCCATCGAGGCCGAGGTGCAGGTCCTGCAGGACGCCTCCATCTTCACCGACACCGGCGCGGTGCACCAGATCCTGGTGAACCTGCTGCAGAACGCGCGGGACGCCGCTGGCGAGGGCGGATGGATCGGCCTCCGGGTCGGCCCCGGTCCGGACCTGTGGGTGATGGACTCCGGTCCCGGGATCAGCGCCGCGGTGCGCGACGAGCTCTTCGAGCCCTTCGTCTCCACCAAGACCAAGGGCACCGGCCTGGGCCTGGCCATCTGCCGCCGCCGCGCGGCCGAGGTCGGCGGCCTGCTGGACCTGTACGAGGGCCCGCTGAGCTGGCCCGAGGACAAGCGGCGGGGAGCGGTCTTCCGCCTGCGCCTGCCCGAGACCCGGGGGGCCGAGCCCGGCCCGCCTCACTCGACCAGGTCGAACTTCTCCATCCGGTAGCGGAGCTGGTAGCGGGTCAGGCCCAGCAGCCGCGCGCTGGCCGACTGGTTGCCCTCGGTGCGGGCCAGGGCCTGCTGGATGAGGGAGCGCTCGACCTCGTCGAGCACCAGCCCCTCTTCGGGGAGCTGGATGCCCCCCGAGGGGACGTCTCGCCGACCCAGCCGGATCTCGGCGGGGAGGTGCGACAGCTCCAGGCGGTCGGAGGCCTCGAGGATCAGGGCCCGCTCCAGGACGTTGCGCAGCTCGCGGACATTGCCCGGCCAGGTGTAGCGCTGCATCCGGTCCATCGCCTCTTCGGCGATCTCCTTGACGTTGCGGCGGTACTCCCGGTTGAAGCGCTCCACGAAGTGCTCGACCAGGGCCGGGATGTCCTCGCGCCGCTCGCGCAGGGGAGGGACCTGCAGCCGGACGACGTTGAGCCGGAAGTAGAGGTCCTCGCGGAAGCGGCCGTCCTTGACCAGCTGGCCGAGGTCGCGATGGGTGGCGGCGACCACGCAGGCGTCCAGGATCAGCATGGCCGAGCCGCCCACCCGCCGGAAGCGGCGGTTCTCCATCGCCCGCAGCAGCTTGGCCTGCATGGTCGGGCTCATCTCGCCGATCTCGTCGAGGAAGACCGAGCCGCCGCGCGCGACCTCGAACAGGCCGCGGTGGGTGCTGCGGGCGTCGGTGAAGGCGCCCTTCTCGTGACCGAATAGCTCGGACTCGATCAGGTTCTCGGGCAGGCTGGCGCAGTCGACCTCCATGAAGGGGCCGCTGTTGCGGGGGCCTCGCTCGTGGATGGCGTTGGCGACCAGGTCCTTGCCGGTGCCCGACTCGCCGGTGATCAGCACGGTGGGCGCCTCGATGCTCTCCAGCCGGGTCAGGGACTCGAAGAGGCGCTGCATCGAGGCCGACGCGCCGATGATGCGCCCGTAGGCCGGCGAGCGCTGGCCGCGCAGGTAGCGGACCTCGTGGCTGAGGCGCTGCTCTTCGAGCACCCGGTTCACCTGGATGCTGACCTCACGCAGATCGAAGGGCTTGGTGAGGTAGGCCCGCGCCCCGAGCTGGGTGGCCTGGACGGCGCTCTCGACCGCCCCGTGCGCGGTCAGCACGATCACGGGCAGCGGATCGTCCCGCTCCTTCAGCTTGCGCAGCAGCCCCATGCCGTCCAGGCGCGGCATCTTCAGGTCGGAGATGACGAGGTCGGGGACGTTGGCGTCGATGGCGTCGAGCGCGGCGAGGCCGTCGGCGGCCTCCTGCACCTGGTAGCCCTCGCCCTTGAGGTGCTCGCACAGCGACCAGCGGATCAGCTCCTCGTCGTCCACGATCAGCAAGCTGCCCTTCCGCGCCATCCACCCTCCGTTCGGCTGTGCCTGATAGCACACCACCCCCGCCGACGCACGAAACGCGGGCCTCAGCCGGCCTCGGAGCCCAAGCGGTAGACGAGGACATCGTCCTCCTCCCAGAGCTGGGGCTCGCCGTACAGCACGGTCAACAGCGCCTGGACCCGGTCGAGCTTGAAGGGCGGGTAGAAGGAGCGGTGGACGACGATGTAGCGGTAGCCCTGGCGGGCCAGCGCGCGGGAGCCGACCACGACGTCGAGCTCGGGCAGCATGGGGGAGGGGGTCCAGGCGCGGGAGGCCTCCATGCGGATCAGGGTGGCCGTCAGGCGGTTGTCCAGCAGCCCCCGGGGCATGGGGTCGTTCAGGCCCCAGGGGATGGGGCGCCGATGGCTGGACTGGTACCAGACGTAGACGGCCCGCTCGAGGTTGGGCACGGTCAGCGGCAGGTCGAGCACGGCCCCGGGCAGCGGATCCTGGCGCATGGCCTCGTAGGCGCTGGGGATGCGGGAGAGGCTGTGGGGCACCGGCAGCTCGGCGGGAGAGGCGAAGGCCGTCTCGATGAGCACGGCAGCGCTGAGCAGGCCGACCGACAAGGCGCGGCGCGGGGCCGACCAGCGGCGCAGCAGGTGGCGGGCTCCGACGGCGGCGCCCAGGCCGAGGACGAGGCTGACCCCGGTGACGAAGCGAAAGGGGTGGCTGATGCGGTCGAAGAGCGGGAGGGCGTTGAAGAGGGCCAGGAAGGGCAGGGGCACGCGGTGCCCGAAGAGCGTCCGGTAGTCGCCGCCGACGTTGAGGTAGGGGCCCAGGCTGAAGACGAAGAAGATCGCGCCCAGCATCAGCCATGGGGCCAGGGTGCGGCGACGACGGGCGGAGAACCAGGCGACAGCGAGCAGGCCCAGGGCCACCCAGCCCAGGTAGATGATGATCACCAGCTCCTCGCCATACAGGGCCTTGAGGTCGGGGCTGGGCCGGTCCGAGGGCAGGAAGAAGGCGGCGAGGTCGGTGATGTTGTGGTTGATGAGCGAGGTCCGCACGAAGTCGGGGTCGCGCGTGACGACGGCGTCGGCGGCGGAGAGCGAGAGGCGGAAGAGCAGCAGCATCGGCGCCACCAGCGCCAGGGCGACCGCGCCCGAGAGGCTGGCCAGCGGCAGGAAGCGGCCCCAGGGCAGGTGCGGGCGGCGGCGCAGGACCATCCAGAGGATCAGCACCACGCCGGCGATCCCGGCCAGGATGCCGTAGTACCAGCTGGTCAGCATGGTCACCCCGCCCAGCAGGCCCAGCCGCAGCGCCCGGGCCACGGTGGGGCGGTCCATCAGCTCGACCAGCGCCCAGAGCGTGAGCGGCAACCAGCCCGCGCAGACGGTCTCGGAGATGCCGTTGTAGGACTGGCCGACGAGGTGGGGGGCCGCGCCGTAGACGACCAGGGCCAGCACGGAGGCGTAGGGGTCGCCGCTCAGGCGGCGGGCCAGCAGCCAGGCCCCGAAGCCGGCCAGGGCGAGGCCGAAGAGCACGGTCAGGTTGTAGCCGACCTCGGGCCCGAAGAGGATCGTGAAGGGCGCGAAGAGCACGGCCTGCGTCGTGTCGATGTAGTAGAGAGTGCCGCCGCGCGGGAAGTTGATCAGCGGCGTGCGCAGCGGCCAGAAGCCCTGCGAGAGCTCGGAGCCGACCCACCAGTGGCCCCAGACGTGGTTCCAGGTGTCGTTGCCGGGGTGCCCGACCAGCAGCTCCGCCGGCCGGAGGATCACGGGCCATGTCAGGATCACCGCGAGGAGGGCCGAGAGCGCCGCGGCCAGGCCCAGCTNNCCGCCGCTCCGACTGCGCCCGCGCGAGGCCCAGCAGGACCACCCGGCGTTGGCGGCCGGAGGGCCGCTCCGACAGGCTGTGCTCGCGCTCCTCCATCCTCGACCGCTCCAGCAAGGGCGCCAGAGTGTACCCTGCCGGCGTGCGACCCTACCTCCTCCTCTCCGCCCTGACGCTGGCCGGGGGCTGCCTGCGCGAGCCCACGCCGATGCCCACGGTGCACGCCGTGGAGGAGTCCATCACCCGCGAGGATCAGCCGGCGCTCTACCAGATCCTCTACAGCCCGGCCCTGGCCCCGGCCTCGCAGGAGAGCCAGCAGCGGGTGCGGATGCTGATCTGGCTGCGGCATATGGATCTGGGCGAGGCCCAGCTCCAGCAGCTCGAGGCCCTGCGCCAGCTCGTGGCCGAGCGGACCGCCCAGATCGTCCAGGCGGAGACGCAGGCCGCCGCGCAGTACCAGGCGCGCGAGGACGAGATCTACCGCGCGCTCTGGACCCGGCTCTCGGCCGGCGCGCCGGGGGACGCCCCCGAGGTGGTGGAGCTGGGCGCCGAGCTGCAGACCATGCAGGAGGGCTCCGAGCGCGAGCGCGAGCTGCTGCGCATCCGCATCGAGGGCATCCGGGCGGTGCTGGACGCCGAGCAGGGCTTCCTGGCGACGCTCAGCCCCCGGCAGGAGGCCCTGCTCAGCGACGCGCTCTTCTTCCTGCGCAACCACCTCGACCCGATCGGCAACCCCGGTGACTTTCGCGCGCTGGTCGGGACGACCTACGAGCCCGGCCAGTACGCCGTCCTCACCCGCGGCACGACCCGCTGGGCGCGCGAGCCGCTCAACATCGGGGGGCTGTGGTCCGACGAGCCCCCGCTCTCGGGCGGCGCCCTGCACGAGGCCCGGCGCGAGGTGCTGCTCTACCTCGCCCTGATGGAGCCCGGCCTGGAGGAGGCGCTGCGCGCCGCCCGCGAGATGCTGGCCCGCGACCTGGAGCTGAAGCTGGTCGACGAGCTGACGCCCGAGGAGCCGCCCGCCGAGGAGCCGCCCGCCGAGGAGCCGCCTGCGCCCGAAGCGCCTGCGCCCTAAGCCTTCGCGGCGCTCGCGAAGGCCGCCTGCAGGACCCGGCGCTTGTCGACCACCCCCAGCAGCAGGCCGTCCTCGACCACCGGGATCATCGACAGGTGCCCCTCGACCATCAGGGTGGCGATGCGGTGCAGGTCCTCGTCGGGACCCACGGTGACGGGGCTGGCGGTCATGATCTCGCCCACGGTCACGCCGGCGATCTTGTGCAGCTCTTCCTCGACCCGCTTCCAGCCCAGCGGGATGACGGCGTCCATGAAGGTGAAGAGGGTCGGCAGGCGCGGGTCCTTCTCTTGGAAGACCAGGTCCATCGCCGTGACGACGCCGACCAGCCGGCCGCTCTCCATGACGCAGGCGCCCTCGGCCCCCGAGGCCAGCAGGCGCGAGGCCAGCTCGCGGACCGGGGTGGCCTGCTCGACCACCAGGGGCGCGGGATCGAGGATCTCTCGCGCCGTGCTCACAAGACCTCCGGCGCGAGGTCGGAGTCGTCGACCTCGCCGGTGAAGAAGGCCTCGTCGAGCTGCACGCCGGCCAGCCGCATCTTGGACAGGATGCGCGGCACCCGCCCGGTGGCCCGGAAGTCGCCCTCGACCCGACCGCCCTCCAGCGAGCGCGGGATCCAGCGGTAGATGTCCTCCAGCGCGATGCCGTCGGGGGCGCCGGGGTTGGGGTTGACCTGGGTGACGGCCACGACCCGGCGGACGCCGTCGGCGTGCTGGTCGAGCTGGACGATCAGGTCCAAGCCCTCGATGATCTGCTGACTGACCGAGCGACGGTCTGCGCCGCGGCCCGACATCATCGCCAGCTGGATCATGCGCAGCACCGCCTCGCGGGCGTTGCTGGCGTGGATGACCGCCTGCGCGCCGCCGTGGCCCGAGTTGATCGCCTGGAGGTAGTCGATGACCTCGGCCCCGCGGATCTCGCCCAGGATGATGCGCTTGGGGCGCATGCGCAGGCTGTTGCGAAAGAGGACCCCCAGGGTGATCTCGCCCTTGCCTTCGAGGTTGGGCGGCCGGCCCAGCATGCGCACGACGTTGGGCTGCGCGAGGTGCAGCTCCATCGTGTCCTCGATGACGATGACGCGCTCGCTGGGATCGAGGCGGGTGGCGAGGACCTCCAGCAACGTGGTCTTGCCGCTGCCGGTGGCCCCCGAGTAGAGGACCGAGGCGCCCGTGCGCACGGCCTCGCCCAGGAAGGTGGCCATCGGCTCGCTGACGGTGCCGACGTCGACGAGGTCGGCGGGCACCTTGACCGGGCGGTTGAAGCGCCGGATGGTCACGTGGGGGCCGCCGACGACGACCGGGGGAATGCAGACGTTGACGCGGCTGCCGTCGGGCAGGGCGAGGTCGACCATCGGGCTGGACAGGTCCACGCGGAAGCCCGGGTTGGCCTCGAGCATGCGCTCGATCGCGTACCGGAGGCGGTGCTCGCCCTCGAAGGTGAGCCCGCTGTCGGTGCGCACGCCAGCCCGCTCGATGAAGATGCGGTCGGGGCCGTTGATCATGATCTCGGTGATCGTCGGGTCCTGCATCAAGCGGTCGATCGGAGGGACGGTGAAGATCTCGCTGAGGTCCATGAAAGCTCCCTGGGTAGGACTCTCATCTAAGCATGATCCGGGCCAGGTGAAGCCGCTCGGGTGCGGTTGTGCCAGTCTCGCCAGCCCTCGGCGATGCCCAGCAGCCGATCCGGCGGGCCCCCCTCTCTCAGGACCTGGGCCAGGGCGAGGCCGAGGGCGACCCCACCTCTCCAGCCGCCATCGACCAGCCGCAGGTGTCCGGCGACCGCGTGTCGCTGTGCCCGGCGGGAGGCGCGGGGGAGAGAGGCCCCGCCGACATGCAGGCAGCGCGCAGCCGGCTGCACCAGGACGCGCAGGCCGCGGGCCCGCAGATCCCGGCAGAGGGCGAGGTCCTCGAAGCCATGCGGGAAGTCCGGGTCGAAGCGGGCCCAGGCCGGGACGAGCAGGCAGGCGCCCGAGAGCGCGCCGACCGCGGTCAGGCGAGGCGGCACCCGGGTGATCTGCCGGACCCTGCCCCAGCGGCTCAGCGTGATGCCCGCCGACTCCAGGCCCTGCAACCCCCACAGCAGGGGGCCGACCGCGCCGACCCCGGGGCCGGCGGCGGCGAGCAGCGCCTCGACGCAGCCCGGCTGGGGCACGGCGTCGTCGTTGAGCAGCAGGACGCGCTCCGCCCCGAGCTCGCGCTCCGCGGCGTGCAGGCCCAGGTTGACCGCCCGCGCGAAGCCCTGGTCGCCAGCGGTGCGCAGCAGGAGGACGTCCTCGGGCAGCGCGGGCGAGGGGCGCCCGGCGGGCCCGTCGTCGACGACCACCCGGGGCCAGCCCTCCACAGCGGCCAGGGCCCGCGGGAGGAGATCACCCCGGTGGTGGTGGGGGATGACCACCGCCAGCGGATGCGGCACCTAGAGGCCGTGCTGGGGAGGGGGCGGCTGGCGGGTCAGCTCGATCACGATGCCGCTGGCGCCTCCTGCCGTGCTGACGGGGTTGCCCGCGTACCAGCCGGAAGGATCCTGGGGGCCGGGCCGGCCATCGAGGTTCTCGTCGATGTAGGCGCCCAGCCAGATCCGTTCGGCGCTGGCCGGGACCTGCAGCTCGAAGGGGCCGGGGCGCTCCAGGGTCAGCACGCCCACCACCGAGGGCCGCGGGCCGTCCAGCTTGCGCTGATCCCCGTCGAAGACGTCGATGCGAACCGAGCCCAGCTCGTAGTCCTCGACCCGGACCTCGCCGCGGATGGTGACGGAGGGGCCGTCGACGGTGCCCGGGGCGGCCGGAGTGGGCGGGGTGGGGGCACCAGGGGCGCCCGGCTCTCCGCTGCCCGGGGGAGGCTGGGTCGCGCTGCCGGGGGGAGGCTGGTCGGGGCGGCCGGGCGCGGGCTCGACCGGCTTGCCGGGTCCCTGGTGGCCGGCGCCCGCCGCGCCGGGAACGCCTCCGCCCCCATCGGCCCCCGCCTGGAGGTCCTCGGCCCGCTTGAGGATCGGGTCGCGACCGCAGGCGCCAAGCAACAACAAGGCCAACGACGCAGCTCTCATCGCAGCTCCGAGGCTGGTGGTCCTGCTTTGGCGAAGTCTTCCACAGTCTCCCCATAGGGATCCACAAAGGCGTGGTTATACGGGCCGTGTACCCACGCCACAGGGCCGCCTCTCGTGCAGACCACGCCGATAACCATCCTCAAAGCCGGGCTCAAGCCCGAGCTGCTGCTCATGGTGGCCAAGGTCTACGTGCCGGTGCTCTTTCCCCTGACCTTCCTGATCGGGCTGGTCAGCCTGCAGCTGGACCGCCTGCTGGGCTTCCAGGACGGCTTCCTCCCGCACGAGCACCGCCTCCTCATCGCCGCCATCACCTTCCTGGTCGGCGTGGCGCTCTGGCTGCTGACCTACGAGCAGCTCATCTTTCGCGGCGAGGGCTCGCCCTCTCCCACCGCCGGCCGCACCACCCGCCTCGTCACCACCGGGGTCTACGCCTGGTGCCGCAACCCCAGCATCTGGGGGAAGCTGGTCGGCGTGCTGGCCGTCGGTTTCGCCTTGAATTCCTTCGCGTTCTGCTTCATCATCCTGCCCTTGCTCCTGACCGGCTCGCTCGTCGAGAAGGTCTGGCGACAAGAGCCTCAGCTCGTGGAAATCTTCGGTGAGGAGTACGAGACCTACCGCAAGGAGGTCCCCCTCTTCATCCCCTGGAAGATCTTCTTCCGCCGGCGGTAGCCGGCCAGCGTCCTCAATACAGCGCCCGGGAGCGTGCCATGGACATCACCCTCGTCAATCCGCCCGAGAAGCTGCGCGTCTGGGCGGGCATCCCCAAGGCTCACGCGCACGGGGTCTACTGCTTCCCGCCCCTGGGGCTGATGTACGTCCAGGCGGCGATCGAGAAGCGGTCGCACTACAAGGCCGAGATCTGCGACCCGGTCGTCGACGACCTCGACTACCCCGAGTTCGAAGAGATGCTCCGGCGCTACCCGCTGGACCTCGTCGGCATCAGCGCCTTCACGCACTCGCTGCCTGATGTGCAGATGACCATCAACCTGGTCCGCAAGATCAACCCGGCGGCCAACATCATCCTGGGTGGACCGCACCCGGCGATGTTCCCCGAGTACGCCATCCAGCTGCAGGGCGCCGACGCCATCACCACGGGTGACGGCGAGGATCCCTTCCTCCAGATCGTCAAGAACTTCGACTCCGGCAAGAGCTGGGAGGGCGTGCAAGGGATCTGGTGGAAGGACAAGTCCGGCACCGTCCACAAGGAGAAGGAGCTCCCCAGCACCCGCAACCTGACGGCCTACCCCTGGCCCGACCGCAGCCGCAGCCGCTACAAGGACTACTACCTGCCGGGCACCAAGCAGCCGCTGGTCACCACCGCCATCACCAGCCGGGGCTGCCCGCACTCCTGCCCCTTCTGCCTGACCTACAAGAAGCAGTACCGCATCCGCGAGATCGACGACATCCTCGACGAGATGGAGCACTGCGTCTCGATGGGCATCACCGAGACCCACTTCATCGACGACCTGTTCACCCCGAACAGCCAGTGGGTGCTCAAGTTCTGCGACGCGATCGACCAGCGCGGGATCAAGTTCAACTGGGGCTACAAGACCACCATCGCCGGCACCACCCGCGAGCAGATCCGTCGCTGCAACGAGACCGGCTGCACCAAGATCCACTTCGGCGTCGAGTCGGCCAACAACGAGGGCCTGGACGTCTGGGGCAAGCACTGCGACACCGACGACGTCCACCGCGTCTTCAAGTGGTGCCGGGAAGAGGGCGTGCGCAGCGTGGCCTACATCATGCTGGCCGGCCCGCACGAGCGCACCCTGGCCGAGGCCGTCCACAACGTCGACGAGATGATCAAGCTGGACGCCGACTTCGCCGTCTTCGCCGTCTTCTCGCCCTACCCGGGCACGGACAGCTTCGCCGAGGGGGCCAAGCTCGGCCTGTACGCGGCGGATTGCTGGGACCGCCTGATGAAGGACCCGCTCTGCGGCGTCGACGTGCCGGTCTGCTGGGAGGAGCACCTCACCAAGGCCGAGATCCTCGAGCTCCTGAAGATCTCGCACCGCAAGTTCTACGCCCGGCCGCGCTTCCTCGCCCGGCAGGTGCTGGGGCTCTCGACCCCGGCGGAGTTCAAGCGGCTGGCTCAGGGCGCGCTCTCGCTGGTCAAGCTGGAGCTGCTCTCGTCGAACAGTCGCACCGCGCCGGTCTAGGCCGGTGACCAGCCTGCTGCTGGCGCTGGCCCTCAGCGCACCGCTCGGCGCGCAGGAGGCCCCTCCTCCTGCCGATCCGCGCTGGGCGGTGAGCTGCTCGCGCCTGCTGGGGGCGTCCACGACCGTGCGTGAGCGCGCCTGGCGGGTTCGTCAGAGCGCCGAGGCGATCCTCAGCCAGGGCCGCGCCAGTCATCACAGCGCCGTGGTGGCCGACGCGCGTGAGCTCGACCAGGCCGTCGCCAGCGCGCTGCTGGCCGCGCAGTCCACCCTGGACGAGCTCCATCCGGGCTGATCGCAGCGGCGGAGCACACAGCGCAGACGACGTACCGCTCCTCCGGGAGCGGTTTTTGTTTCTTTGTACTTGATTGTCAGGATACCTCTTGCTATGTCAATAGGCAGCGGGGAGCCCTCCTCGCTTCGGCGGTGATCATCCCCTGATCCTCCGCTCCTGCTCTCCCGCCTCTCCCTCTCCCGTCCCTCCGCTCTCTCCCTCCTGGGTGTCCGCCATGTCCAACCAGTCCAACCTCGCCTTCGACGAGGTGCCCCGCGGCGACGGGGGCACCGGTGCCATCGAGCAGATCGCGCGTCTGCTGCGCGACTCGGGGCTCGATGCGCCCGCTGGCCTCTACGACGAGGCCCTGACCCTGGCCCAGGAAGGCCACCTCTCGCCGGCGGTCGAGCGGCTGCGGATGCTGCTCTGCCTGGACCCCTCCGACGCCGAGGCCTCGCTGCTGCTGGGCAAGATCCTGGCCACCCGCGGCCAGAACCAGGAGGCGCTGACGGCGCTCGACGCCGCCGTGACCCATGGCGCGGTGCTGACCCCCGGGCTGCGCGACCGCGTCGAGGCCGGGCTGCGCAAGCAGGTGGCCGAGGCCGAAGACCACCGCAACCGGGTCGTCGCGCGCGAGCGGGGCGAGGTCCAGTCCCTGCGGAGCGAGGCCAAGAAGCTGCGCAGCGAGAACGCCGTGCTCGAGCTCGAGGTCGAGGAGCTGCAGCGCCGGGTGCGCCTGTGGTCGGGCTCGACCGCCGTGATCGGCGGCGTGGCCTCGGCCCTGATCCTGGCCATGCTGCTCTTCGGCGGCGGCTCCAGCGATGAGCTGCCGGCCCTGACCAGCAGCACCACCCCGGTCGTGGACGAGGTCCTGATCACGCCGACCCCCGACAACATCGGTGTGGCCAGCGTCGGCGCCAGCCCGGTGCAGGCCGCCGCCGCGCAGCCGGCAGCCGTCGCCGCGCAGCCGGCCGCCGTCGCCGCCAGCCCCAAGCCCGTAGCCAGCCCCGCCCCCGCCGGAGGTGCCCGCGTGCACACCGTCAAGGCCGGCGACACCCTGGGCTCGCTGGCCAGCAGCTACTACGGCAAGAGCAGCGAGTGGCCGACGATCCAGAAGGCCAACAAGGACCAGCTCAACGGCGGGACCAACCTCAAGCTGGGCATGAAGCTGAAGATCCCCGCTCAGCCCTGAGCTTCAGCCTCCGGCGCGCTTGGTCTTGATGCTCTCCAGCCGGCTCTTGGCCATGTCCAGGCGTGCCAGGCGCCAGGACTCCTCGAAGGAGGCCTGGGCCTCGTCCCACTTCTTGAGCCGGTAGTCGATCAGGCCCTTCTGGTAGTAGGCGTAGCCTCGGGTCTCGTCGTCGAGCTTGAAGGCCAGGTAGGTGTCGATCGCCGAGCGGGCCCGGGTCAGGTCACCCTTGCGCAGGTACATCCGCGACATGTAGTAGTGGACCCGCTGGTTCTGCGGATCCTGGCGGATGACGTCGATGAAGATGGCCTCGGCCTCGGCGTGCTTGCGCATGTACATGTAGACCCGGCCGTGAACGAGGTTGTTGATCACGTTGCCGGGGTACAGCTTCTTGTTCTTCTCGCACTGAGCCAGGGCCTTGGGCATGTCGCCTTCTTCCATCCAGGTGAAGACCAGGGCCAGGGTCGAGGCCGGCGCCAGGAAGATGCCCTCGCGCTCGACCTGCTGCATCTGGGCGATGCCCTTGGCGCGCGTGTCGCCCAGGTTGGGGATGGCCTTGGTGCTCATCGAGATGACGCTGCGCCAGTAGTTGAAGAGGCCGTCGCCGAGGAAGGCGTCGACGAACTCGGGGGCGTGCTTCTGGGCCTGGACGATGAACTTCATCGCCTCGACCCCGCGGCTGAGCGCCTTGAGGTACTCCCCGGTCCGCATGGTGTGGATCGAGTCGATGCCCAGCATCCCGCCCATCAGGAAGTGCTCCCAGGCGTCGTTGCCGGGCTCCTGGATGGCGACCTGGAGCTCGACTCGGGCCTGCCGCGCGGCCACCTCGTACTGAGGCACATAGCGGTAGTCGAAGTTCTCCAGCATCAGGGCCTGCCAGACCAGGACGTGGCCGGCGGGCTCGATGCCCGATCCCGGGTACCGCTTGCCCATGGCCGCGAAGCCGGCCTTGGCCTCGGTGTAGCGCCGGTTGTAGAGGTGCTCGACCGCCAGGATGCAGTCCCGGACGAAGTCCTCGCGCATGTTGAGGACCTTGGCCCCGCGCTTGACCCGGGCCGAGTAGGCGTCGATCCCCGAGTCCAGGCTGAGGGTGTGCCCCTCGGTCACCTGGAACTGCGAGGTGTCCAGCCCCCCGGCGCGGGTGCCGGTGATCGTCTCCTCGACGACCTCGTCCTTCTTCTGATCCTCGGTCGGCTCGGTGGCCCCCGCCGGCCCGGCGAGCAGGCCGGAGAACAGCAGCACCGACAGCGCGCGGGTCACGGCGAGACCGGCGGGTTGAGGGCCCAGGCGTTGATGTCCCGATGCAGGGCCTTGCCGTAGAGGAGGTTGATCTCCTGGATGCCGGTCGGGCTGGTCACGTTCACCTCGGTCAGGAAGTCGCCGATCACGTCGATGCCGACGAAGAGCAACCCGTGCTGCTGCAGGACCGGTCCCAGGTCGGCGCAGATCCGCCGGTCCGCCGCCGAGAGCTCGCAAGCTACGACCTTGGCCCCGGCGTGCATGTTCCCGCGATGATCCCCCGGCTGCGGCACGCGCAACATCCAGCCGGCCGGCTGGCCGTCGATCAGGATGATGCGCTTGTCGCCCTGCACGATCTCGGGGATGTAGTGCTGCAGGATGATCGCCCGCTTGCCCTCCACGGTGAGCAGCTCCAGCATCGAGCGGAGGTTGCCGTCCTGGCCGTGGCTGATCAGCACCCCGCGGCCGCCGTTGCCATCCCAGGGCTTGAGCACGACCTTGTCGGGAGCCTGCCGGGCCCAGCGGATGGCCCGCTGGATGTCCGAGGTGACCAGGGTCGGAACGCAGTGCTGCGGCCAGCGGAAGATGGCCATCTTCTCGTTGAAGGTGCGCAGCGAGGCCGGTCGGTTGAAGACCCGGGTGCCCGGCGGCGCCAGCTCCAGCACATAGGTCGAGAAGATGTAGTCGATGTCGAAGGGGGGGTCCTTGCGCATCCAGACGACGTCGAAGTCGCCGAGGGGCCGGTCGGCGGCGGGCTCGGGCCAGAAGTGAGGGGGCTGCAGGCCCACCCGCACCTGCTGGCACGAGGCCATCGCCACGCCGGACTCGACCCGCAGATCGGAGGGCGTGCAGAAGCTGACCGGCAGGCCCCGCTCGCAGAGGTCGAGCATCAGCATGTAGGTCGAGTCGCCCGAGACGTTGATGCGCTCGAGCGGGTCCATCACGAAGAGGGTCTTCATTTCACGCTCCCCAGCGCCAAGCATATCTCGGCCCCGTCGAAGGTCTCGGACCGCTACTTGCCGATGCAGAAGCGGGCGAAGAGGCGGTCGAGCACCTCCTCCCGCACATCGCGGCCGGTCAGCTCGCCGATGGTGGCCAGGCCGCGCTGCGCCGCCTCGGCCGCCAGGGCCACCCCGGCCTCGCCGCCCAGGGCCTCCTCCGCCAGCGCCAGCCAGCCGCCAAGCTCGAGCAACAGCGCGTGCTGCCGCTGGTTGATCACCGCGAGCTGCCCCCCGGCCGGCCCGGCGCCCGCGCGGGCCCAGACGAGCAGCGCGGCCCGCAGCTCGTCGAGGCCCTGGCCCGTGAGGTTGCTGATGGCCAGGTCCCCGCGCCGCTCGGGAAGCAGGCCCAGGTCGGCGTGGCTGAGCACCACCCGGTGCTCCCGCCCGACCAGCCGGTCCCGCAGCGCGGCCTCCACCGGATCCGCCTCCCGATGCCCATCCACCACCAGCAGGCAGAGGTCGACCTCCTCGGCCAGCGCCCGGCCCAGCTCGATGCCGGCCTGCTCCAGCGCGTCGGCGCCCGAGCGCTCGCCGGCGGTGTCGACCAGCACCAGGTCCAGATCCCCCAGCCGGACGCTGCTCTCGACGGCGTCGCGGGTGGTGCCGGGCGTGGCGCTGACCAGGGCCCGCGGCCGACCCAGCAGGGCGTTGAAGAGGCTCGACTTGCCGGCGTTGACCGGCCCGACCAGGGCGAGGCGCAGGCCGGAGAGGGCGAGGCGACCGGCGCGCCAGGAGCCGGCCAGCTCACCCACCTCGGCCCGGATCCGGGCCAGGCGGAGGAGGAGATCCTGGTCCTCGATCAGGCCGAGATCTTCGCCCGGGTGGTCGAGCCTCGCCTCCAGCTCGGCGGCCAGGTCGAGCAGGCGCTCGTAGAGGAGCTCCAGCGCGGGAGCGAGCTGCTGGCCGGCCTGTCGAGCGAGGCGCAGCCCCGCTGGCGAGCGCGCGGCGATCTGCTCGGCCAGGGCTTCGGCCTCGATCAAGCCGAGGCGGCCATGCTCCAGGGCCCGGCGGCTGAACTCCCCCGGCCGCGCCGGGCGGGCCCCCAGCCGGACACAGGCGTCCAGGAGCTGCTCGACGATCAGCGGGTTGCCGTGGCAGGCGATCTCCACCACGTCTTCGCCGGTGAAGCTGCGCGGCCCGGGCATCCAGGTCAGCAGGCAGCTGTCCAGCAGCTCACCCTGCTCGTCGACCAGCCGACGCAGGCTGGCGCGCCGCGGTCGCCAGGCGGGGCCGCCCGGAGAGAGGCGCCGGGCCAGCGCCAGGGCGTCGGCGCCGCTGAGGCGCAGCACGGAGATCGCACCTCGCCCCCACGGGCTGGCGCAGGCGACGATGCAGGGGCCGCCGGGCGGCGGGCCGCTACTCCTCGCCGATGACATCCTTGTCCAGGACGTAGACCTCGATCACCTTGTCCTCGCCCTGCTTGATGCTCTCGCTGCCGATGCCGGCCATCTCCTTGACGGCGAGGTGCACGATGCGGCGCTCGAAGCTGTTCAGGCGCTTGCGGATGATCTCGGTCTCGCCGGTGCTGCGAACGCGCTCGGCCACCTTGCGGGCGAGGCGCTTGAGCTCCTCGACGTCCGCCTCGGAGCGCTCGTTGCCGCGCTCGCCGCGCCCACCGCGGCCGCCGCGGTCCCGGCCGCGTCCACCGTCGCGTCCGCGCTCGCGGCCCCCGCCTTCGTGGCGCGGACCGTCGTCGGCCCCCTCTTCCCGTCGGCCCTCTTCCCGGGCGTCCTCACGCTCGCCGCCCACGACGTCGAGGTGGAAGGTCCAGGTGGGGAACTGGCGGCCGACGCTCTCGGCCAGCAGGTGCCGGATCGCCTTGATGGTGCGACCCTGCTTGCCCACCAGGAAGCGGGCGCTCTCGCTGTCGATGCGCACATCGGCCTGCTGGTTCTCGCGAACGCGGAAGCGCACCGAGCCCTCGATGCCCATCTTGGAGACCAGCTCGGTCACCCAGGCGTGAGCGGCTTCGGCGCCGGCGACCTCCTGCGCATCCCGGGCCCAGGCGATGATCTTGACGGTGTCGACCCCGGTGGTCATCCCGAACTGGTTGCGGAAGTGGCTGAGATCCAGCTTGTGCTGGACCTGGGCGACGGCGACGCCGAGCTGGCCGGCGGCGAGGTCGAGGGCTTCCTTGAGGGTGCGGCCCTCGGCGGTGACGGTAGGTTGGTCGGACACGGGATCTCCATGGGGCGCGGCGATGGTGCGCGCCGGTGCGGGCTCAGGGTGCAGCCACCTGGGTCTGCGGCGTTGAGGCGAAGGTGCGGTTGATCAGCCACTGCTGCAGGATGGTCAGCAGGATGTTCGCGCAGAAGTAGAGCACGAGGCCCGACGGAAAGGTGAACATGAAGGCGGCGAAGACGATGGGCAGCATCTTCATCATCTTCTGCTGGGCCGGATCGAGCCCGGTCATCGGCATCATCTGCTGCTGCAGGAAGATCAACACGGCGTAGATCACCGGCAGCAGGCCGTAGGGATCCGCCGCCGTCAGGTCGTTGAGGTACAGGAACTTGCTGTTGTAGAGCTCGACGCTGTTGAGCATCACGCCGTAGAGGGCGAACCAGACCGGCATCTGGACCAGGCTGGGCAGGCAGCCGCCCATCGGGTTCACGCCCTGATCCTTGAAGAGCTTCATCGTCTCGACCGAGGCGAGCTCCTTGTTGTCCTTGTACTTCTCCTGGATCTCCTTCATCAGCGGCTGGATGGCCTGCATCCGCTTGCTGCTGACGAAGGCCTTCTGGGTCAGCGGGTAGAAGACCGCCTTGACCAGCAGGGTCAGGGCCAGGATGGCGAGGCCCCAGTTGACCACCCCCTTCTGGGCGACCTTCAGCAGGAAGAGCAGCATCCGCGAGAAGAAGCCGAAGAAGCCGAACTCCACCGCCTCGTCGAGCTGGTAGCCGACCCGCTGGAGCAGATCGAGGTCCTTGGGACCCATCCAGGCCACGAAGCGGTAGCTGCGCGTCGCCCCGGCCTCGAGGCCCTGCCCGTCCACCAGGAAGGCCCCGCCCCGCCCGTCGGGCAGCAGATCGAAGACGACGCTGGCCGTCAGCGGGTCCTTGAGGGCCAGCGCCGACATGAAGTAGCGATCCCCGACGCCGAACCAGCTGACCGGCCCGTCGAAGCGCTCTTCCTCGCCGGCGGCCACATCGGAGAGGTCCAGCAGGTGCTCGATGCTGTCATCGACGTAGGCCTGGGGCCGCGAGGCGTTGTCGAAGCGCCCGGCGGTGCCGCTCATCTCGTCGACGACCCCGACCCACAGCTGGTCGACCGCCGGACCGGCGCGGTTGTCGAATTCGACCTCGACCTCGAGGGTGTGAGGGGTCTCGCCCGGCGCGATGCGCTTGCGGATGATCAGCCCGGAGGCGTCGGTTCGCGTCGCCGTCCAGCGAACGCCGCTGCCTTCGAGGAGGTAGCCGCCGTCGCCGCCGATCGGCCCGACCCCGGCGAGGCCGATGGCACCTTGGAGATCGAGGACCTCGCGGGGATCGCCCCCTCCCTTGTAGGCGCTCCAGGACTCGCCCGTGCCGCCGCTGAGCCGGGCGATCGCCCAGGTCCACCAGGCGGTGGTCGTCGGCGAGGTCACGTAGTCGTCGAGCTGGACGCCCCCGATCGTGCCGCCCGCCGAGGAGATCACGCCCCGGAAGCTCTGGCCCTGGTAGGGCTCGGCGCGCGCCGGCACCGCTTGGGACTCCACCGCCGGAAGGGCGACCCCGACCGACGGGGAGGCCGAGAGCGGATCGCCGAGCGGCGCGGCACCCTGCTCGGCAGCCTGCTCGGCGACCGGCTCGGGCGGGGCCACGGCCGGCGGCGGCGGGTTGATGAAGGCCACCCACACGTAGTAGACGACCATGATGAGCGCGATCGCCAGCAGCACGCGACGGTCGTTCTCACTGCCCATGGCGCTCTCCTTCAATGCAGGGCGGGGCCGACATCGGGACCGGGTCGTAGCCCCCGGGGTTGAACGGGTGGCACCGCAGCAGGCGGGCGCTGGCCAACCAGCCGCCTCGAAGGAGGCCATGGGCGCTCAGGGCTTGCGCCGCGTACTGGCTGCAGGTGGGCTCGAAGCGGCACATCGGCGGGGTCAACGGAGAGATGAGGCGCTGATAGCCGCGCACCATCCACACCAGCGGATCAGCGGCCCGCATGGCGCTCACTCTGGCCTATCCGCCGGAAGGAGGCCTCGACCTGGTCCTGCAGCGCAGCCGCGCTGACCAGGGCCGCGGAGGGCCGGGCGATGATCACCACGTCGACGCGCTCGCCAAGCAGGTGGCGCTGATGACGCACCGCCTCGCGGAGTCGGCGCTTGACCCGGTTTCGAACCACGGAGCCTCCTACCTTTCGACTGACGGTCAAGCCGACCCGCGCCTGAGCTGCCTGGGTCGGCAGGTAGAGCACGACCAGGTCGGCCGATCGGACCCGACGCCCATCCCCCTGGATGCGGCGAAAGTCCGAGGACGCAACCAGCCGCACGGAGCGCGGGAGGCCGAGCCGGGGCAGCGTCAGGTGGCCTTGGTCCGGACGGTCGGAGCGAGGCGCTGACGTCCCTTGGCCCGACGACGAGCGAGCACGGCGCGGCCGTTGGGGGTCTTCATCCGGGCGCGGAAGCCGTGGCTGCGCTTCCGCTTGATGTTGCTGGGCTGGTAGGTGCGCTTCATGACGAGTTCCTCGAAGGCATGGACCCCACCCCCCAGGCGATCACGGCGAAGCCGGACCCGGCAGGGACAGGAGGCCGAGGCCCTTACTCCGCGACTCCACCTGGGTCAAGCACCGCCTGAGGGGTCCAGCGCTCTACGCATAGGTTTTCCGCATGGCGAGCGCGCTTCAGGCCCCCGTGGAACGCCAGGGACCTGGTCGGGCCAAGGCAGCCGCGATCTATCCTCAGGTTTTTCATAATCGTTCATTATCGTGGTTGTACCTGATAAGTTTCCAAATTGTTCCACGGGATTGCTGCCACTTGCGAACACCCTCCGGGCTTGAAGTGCCGTGGGGGCGCCTGTTAGCCTCGCAGTGGTCATCGAGGGGGCGCCGCGGCGTCGCAGGAACGACACGATCTACGCGCTCGCCGATTTTCGGCTGCGCGGCGGGGAGGGGTGCGTGCAGGAAGTCTGGTTCGCTGTCCAGGGCTCGCTTCGCGACCGACTCGGGTCGCAGAACTTCGAGATCTGGATCGAGCCGATCCGCCTCGCTCCCACCACAGGGACCTCGATGCGGCTGCTGCTCCCCAACCGGTACTTCCGCGACTGGGTCAAGGAGAACTTCGGCGAGGCCATCACCGAGGAGTTCCACCAGGTGCTGGGCACTCCTGTACCCGTGGACTTCTTGATCGAGGACCGCGAGGGCGGCGGAGGTGAGCTCGAAGAGGCCGCGGGCAGCGAAGAGGTGCACGCCTCTGCCGAGACGATGGAGGAGGCCAGCCAGCGCAGCGCCCGACGCAGCGCGCCCATCCCCGGCGTGGCGGTCGACAAGACCTTCCGCAACTTCATCGTCGGCAGCTGCAACCAGTTCGCCCACGCCACCTCGCTGGCGGTCGCCGACGACCCGGGCGCCAACTACAACCCCCTCTTCATCTACGGGGGCACCGGGCTGGGCAAGACCCACCTGATGCACGCCATCGGCAACTCCATGCGCGAGCGGGACGAGCGCCTCAACGTCGTCTACGTCACCGCCGAGCAGTTCACCAACGACCTGATCGAGTCGCTGCGCTACCGCCGCATGCACGAGTTCCGGGACCGCTACCGCAAGCTGCCCGACATGCTGCTGATCGACGATGTGCAGTTCCTGGGCGGCAAGGACGCGACCCAGGAGGAGCTCTTCCACACCTTCGAAGACCTGCACAAGCGGGGCAAGCAGATCGTCTTCACCGCCGACGTGCTGCCTCGCGAGATCAAGATGCTGGAGCCCCGGCTGCGCACCCGCTTCGAGAGCGGGATGCTGGCCGACACCCAGCCCCCCGACGTCGAGACGATGGTGGCCATCCTCCGGCAGAAGGCCGAGGACATGGGCCTGGAGATCACCCCGGACCTCGCCCAGTGGATCTGCACCCGCCTGCGCGGCAACGTGCGCGAGCTCGAGGGCGCGCTCAACCGCCTGAAGGCCTCCTGCCGCCTGCACGGGGTCAAGCCGGACCTGGACGCGGCCCGCAAGCACCTGGTCGGCATCCTGCCCGAGGCCCCCGCCGCGCCCAGCGTGGCCGAGATCGTCCACATCGTCGCCAGCTTCTACAACCTGAAGCCGGCCGATCTGCACGGCGCCCGACGCCTGAAGCAGGTGGTCCGCCCGCGGCACGTGGCGATGTACCTGATCCGCGCGCACACCGAGCTCTCCTTCCCCGACATCGGCCGGGCCTTCGGCAACCGCGACCACGCCACGGTCCAGCACGCCTGCAAGAAGATCCGCTCCTTGATGATCAAGGACGCCGATCTGCGCAACGTCATCGAGACCCTCGAGCGGATGCTGCAGCGCTGACCCTCGCCCGGGGGGTCCAGATCGAGGGTCGGCGGATGCTCCAGCTCGAGGAGCGCTCGCCCGAGGTGCAGGCTGCGCTTTTCAGCCCCTGTGGAAAACCATATGGGCAACTGCGGGCAACTTGTGAATGGCCCCCCCCAAAGAGCGCTCGCAAGATCGCCACTTCTTCACAGCCCGCAGGGGTGCCCCGATCTTCTCCCCAGGCATGCATAGTCGGGATCCGGTCCGACCCACAAGCTTGACCCCCGCCACGATCCCGTCACCATCGCGCCCCGCTGACTTATCCACAGCTTTCGGCCGCCCTACTATCGACTACGGATGATCTAGATCCCTCTTCAACCTTGCAGTCGCTCGTAGCGACCCGAGCCCCGACCCGAGCCCCGACCTTGAGCTGAGGCATTGCCGCGAGGTCCGCGGGAAAGTAGGTCACCATGCCCAGCACCGCTTGAATCTCCGGCCCTACCCAGCAAGGGACTCCTCATGGACCTCTACATCGATCGTGACGAGCTGATTCGTGCCCTCGGGCGTGCGCAGGGCATCGTCGAACGGCGCCCGACCACCCAGGCGCTGGCCCATGTCCTGCTCGTCGCCCGCGGCAACAGCCTGGACGTCTCTGCCACCGACAGCGCCCTGGCCCTGGTCGCGACCTACCCGGCGCGGGTCGAAGAGCCCGGCGAGCTGACCGTCGACGCCTCCCACTTCTTCCAGATCGCCCGCTCGCTGGCCGATCCGACGGTCCACCTGCAGAGCCGCCCGGGCAACCGCCTCGCCATCAAGTGCGGCTCGGCCGAGTTCCAGATCAACGGCATGGCCGCCGAGGAGTTCCCCCCGCTGCCCACCAAGGAAGAGCGGGCCGTCCTGACCGTGCGCGGCGGCGATCTGCGGCGGGTCATCGAAGAGACCTCCTTCAGCATCAGCCCCGACGACACGCGCTACGGCCTCAACGGCGCCCACCTCGAAGAGATGACCACCACCGACGGGGCCACCCGGGTCCGGCTGGTGACCACCGACGGCAGCCGCCTCTCCCTCTCCGAGGCCGCCTTCGAGGGCACCTTCGGCATGGGCCGCTCCATGCTGGTCCCTCGCAAGGCCCTGGGCGAGCTGCGCAAGCTGGTCGAGTCGGACAACGAGACCTGGAGCGTCGGCTTCGGCGAACGCTCCGCCAGCTTCTCGACCCCCACCATGACGCTGATGGTCCGCCTCGTCGACGGCGAGTTCCCCAACTACCGCCAGGTCCTGCCGGGCGCCTCGCGACGCACCATCCGCGTCCCGCGTGAGGCCTTCACCGCCGCCATCAAGCGGGTCTCGATCGTCGCCAGCGACCGCAACCACTCGGTCCGCTTCGCCTTCGAGCCCGACCAGGTGGTGCTCTCGGCCGAGAACGTCGACCTGGGCAACGCCCGCGAGACCGTCCCCGCCGAGCTCGACGGCGAGCCGCTCTTCACGGGCTTCAACGTCAAGTACTTCCAGGACATCCTCTCCGCGACGCGCAGCGAGATCATCCAGCTCGAGCTGGTGGACGTGCTCGACCCCTGCATCGTGCGCTTCCCGGACCGGGACGACGCCCTCTTCGTCGTCATGCCGATGCGGCTGGACTGAGGCGCCTGGAGCTGGCTGGACACCCCGCCGTGCGCATCACCCGGCTGGCCATCGCCGACTGGCGCAACCTCAGCAAGGCCGAGCTGACCACCGACGCGCGCTTCGTGATCCTGCACGGCGACAACGCCCAGGGCAAGACGAACCTGCTGGAGGCCGTCTGGATGCTGGCCGCCCTGCGCAGCTTCCGGGAGAGCCAGCCCCGGCGCCTGGTGAAGGAGGGCAGCCGCTTCGCCCGGGTGGAGGCCCAGGTGGTCGGCCCCTACGACACGCGCCGCCTGGAGCTGCGGCTGCTGCCCGGCAAGCGCCGGCTGCGGGTGGACGACGTGGCCCCCACCTCGCTGGGCTCCTGGTTCGAGCTGCTGCGGGCCATCCTCTTCTGCCCCGACCACATCCGCATCGTGCGCGGCGTGCCCCAGGAGCGCCGCGACTTCCTCGATCGCGCCATCTTCACGGTCTCCCCCGGCTACCTGGAGCTCGCGGCCGACTACCGCCGCGCCGTCCAGCAGAAGGCGGCCTTGCTGCGCACCGGGCAGGCCCGCCCGGCCGAGCTCGCGCCGTGGAACGACCGCATCGTCCAGCTCGGCGCCCGCATCGCCCTCGCCCGCCACGCCATGGTCGAGACGCTGCGCCCCCATGTCCTGGCGGCCAGCGCCGAGATGAGCGGGCCGGCCGCCGACGCCCGCACCGTCGAGCTGCAGCTGCGCAGCCTGGGTGGCGAGGAGCTCGGCCTGAGCGCCGTGGCCGAGCGCATCGAGGCCGCCATCGCTCGCTTCGGCGAGGAGGAGCGCCGCCGCGGCCGGGTGCTGGTCGGCCCCCACCGCGACGATCTCCAGCTGCGGGTCGAGGGCCGCAACGCCGCCGACTACGCCAGCCAGGGCCAGGCCCGGACCCTGGTGCTGGCCCTGAAGCTGGCCGAGCTGGCGGTCGCCCGCTCCCGCGGGGTGGCGCCGCTGCTGCTGGTCGACGACCTGACCGGCGAGCTGGATCGCGGCCGGATGCAGCGCTTCCTGGCCCTGCTGACCGCCCAGGAGAGCCAGGTCTGGATCACCACCACCGACCCCGCCTTCCTGGGCCCGCTGCCCGCGGGCGAGGCGCGCTTCTGGCGGGTCCGCGAGGGCCAGGTCTGGCTTGAGAAGGGGTCGCAGACGGGTTAGGGAGAGCTGTTCCTCGCGGTGCGCACCCAGCCGGCGTCTTCACGTCTCCCCCTCTCGCGCGCCCTCCATCCACGGGATCCCCGGCATGTCTTCGCTCACCCCCGATGCCCCCGTCGAGGGCTCGTCCTCGCCCATCCTGCCGGCCGCCAGCAGCGACTACGACGCCTCGTCGATCACCGTGCTCGAGGGCAAGGACGCCGTCCGCAAGCGCCCGGCCATGTACATCGGCTCGACCGGCCCCACCGGCCTGCACCACCTCGTCTACGAGGTCGTCGACAACTCCATCGACGAGGCCATGGCCGGCTTCTGCACCCGGATCAGCGTCATCCTGCACGAGGACGGCTCCTGCAGCGTCGAGGACGACGGCCGCGGCATCCCCGTCGACATCCACCCCGAGCAGGGCCGCCCCGCCGCCGAGGTCGCCCTGACCGTGCTGCACGCCGGCGGGAAGTTCAAGAAGGGCAGCTACCAGGTCTCGGGCGGTCTGCACGGCGTCGGCGTCTCCTGCGTCAACTTCCTCTCCTCCTGGCTGCTGCTGGACATCTGGCGCGACGGCTCCCACCACCAGCAGCGCTACAAGGTCGGCGAGCCCGAGACCACCCTCGTCAACAAGGGTCCCAGCGACAAGCGAGGCACCCGGGTCCGCTTCCAGCCCGACCCCGACATCTTCAAGGAGACCGTGCAGCTCTCCTACGATGTGCTGGCCCGGCGCCTCCAGGAGATGGCCTTCCTCAACCCGGGGATCACGATCAGCTTCAAGGACGAGCGGGACGAGCTGGAGGAGGTCTGGCGCTACGACGGCGGCCTGCGCTCCTTCGTCACCCACCTCAACGAGGCGCGGACCCCGCTGCACAGCGATCCGGTCACCATCTCCGGCGGGCGCGAGGGCATCGAGGCCGACCTGGCGATGCAGTGGACCACCGCCTACACCGAGACCATCCTCTCCTTCGCCAACAACATCAACACCATCGAAGGCGGCACCCACGTCTCGGGCCTCAAGGCCGCGCTGACCCGCATCGTCAACCAGTACGCCCTCAGCAGCGGCATCCTCAAGGCCGCCAAGAACGAGAGCATCTCCGGCGACGACATCCGCGAGGGCCTGACCTGCGTGCTGGCCGTGCGCATCTCCGAGCCGCAGTTCGAAGGCCAGACCAAGACCAAGCTGGGCAACAGCGAGGTCAAGGGCCTGGTCGAGGGCATCGTCGCCGAGCGCCTGCACAGCTTCCTGGAAGAGAACCCCCAGGTCGCCCGGTCCATCGTCGGCAAGGCGGTCGACGCCAGCCGCGCCCGTGAGGCGGCCCGCAAGGCCCGCGAGCTGGCCCGCCGCAAGTCGGCGCTGGAGGGCGGTGACCTGCCCGGCAAGCTGGCCGACTGCCAGGA
>DDSR01000411.1 GCA_002343455.1 Deltaproteobacteria bacterium UBA2385
CGCAAGGGCGCGATCAGCGTCTGAGCTGATCGCGCCCTGCGCGCCCGCTCTCAGAGCCTGGCGCGCCCCGCGGATCCAGGACTCAGCGCGTCAGCTCGTAGCTGAAGTAGCCGATGTCGTCCGAGGGCCCTCCGACGAGGAGCGTGTCGCCATCGACGCAGAAGTCGAGGTCGTCCGGCTCGTCGCCGTCACTGGCCTCGTCGAAGGTCAGCGTGCCCCCGCTGGCGGACCAGGACCCGGTCTCCGTGTCGGTGGTGCTCAAGGCGAATACGCAGGTGCAGCCGACGCTGGGGTCGCCGGTGCAGGCCATCGAGCCGTCCTCGTCTTCATTGTCCATGGACTCGCAGGAGGGCAGCCCCTTCAGGCAGGCCCCGGGGATGTAGAGGTCCTGGCGCATGTCCATGGTCAGGTCGAGCGCGTAGCTCTGGTCGCCGTTGATGGTGACCGTCCCGCTGGCGTCGATCGACATCTCGAAGGACAGGTCGGGGTCGGTGCAGAAGTCGCCGAAGGGGTTGCCCTCGACCTCGATGCAGGTGCCGGCCATGGTCCAGGTGCCGACCGGGTCGCCGCCGCACGCGTCGAAGGTGCACTCCTGATCCACATCGGTGTCGGTGTCGGTGTCCGTGTCGCCCTCGCCGGTGTCGGTCTCCTTGTCGCCACAGGCCAGCAGCGCTCCGAGCAGGGTCAGGATCATCCAGGGTGCGTTCATGTCTCTCTCCAGGGTTGGGGGTGCGCGTCCAATTTCACTCGGCTGCCGCTGGCCCGCAAGTGCCCCTCGCTGGCGCCTCCCAGCGAGATACACCAAGGCGTCTCATTCTCTGGAGCACCCGTGGCCATCTCCGACCTCGCACAGCCGCTCTCCCACTCCTCGGCATCCGAGCGGGTCACCTACCTGCAGCGGGTGTTGCTCTACACCCTCGGCGGGCTCAGCGTCAGCGGCGCCGTCGGCGTCGTCACCGCCGCCTTCATCTACGTGCTCGGCAGCGTCGCCCCCGGCCTCGTCTTCAACCAGCTCGTCATGCTCGGCACCATCCTGGGCTCCTTCGCCATCGCCCAGTACGTCGCCCCGCGGCTGGTCTTCGGCGAGCAGAAGCTGCTCGGCTTCGGCCTCGCCGTCGTCTTCCAGGGCGTGGCCATGGGCTACCTGCTGCTCTCGGCCATCATCATGACCCTGGGCGACGTGCCCTGGCTGATCGGCGCCGCCCTGGCCCTGACCGCCAGCACCGGCTTCGGCATGGTCGCCTACGTCTGGAGCAAGCCGCGGGAGTTCAGCTTCATCAAGGCCGGCCTCTCGGCCATCGGCCTGCCGATGCTGGTCCTGATGGGCGTCTCCTTCGTCTTCCCCAGCCTCTTCGGCGGCCCGCTCGGCATCGTGCTCAGCGCCGTCTTCGTCGTCGTCAGCGCCGCCGGCCTGCTCTACCAGGTCAACCAGGTCCTGCACCGGCTCGACACCGACATGCACATCGAGGGCGCCTACCTGATCACCATGGGCGTGCTGGTGCTCTTCTGGAACATCCTCACCCTGCTCATGCGCCTGACCCGGCGATAGTTCATGCAGAACCTCAAGGATCGGGCCGATTCGCTCGCCAGGGCGCACCGAATCGTCGGCCGTCAGCCCGAGCTGCGCTCGATCCTGGCCTGCCTCCAGGCCGGGCGCAACGTCCTGCTGGAGGGCCCGGTTGGTGTCGGCAAGACCGCCCTGGCCCGCGCCGTCAGCGAGGGCCTGGGTCGAGGTTTCGTCCGGGTGGACGGCGATGGCCGCTACTCCGAGGCCCGCCTCGCCGGCCACTTCGATCCCCCGGGCGTGCTGGCCCGCGGCTACCTGCCCGAGCTCTTCATCCCCGGGCCCCTTGTTCAGGCGATGCGTGAAGGATCCGTGCTCTTCGTCAACGAGCTCAACCGCATGCCCGAGGGCGTGCAGAACGTGCTCCTGCCGGCCATGGACGAGGGCCTGCTGCACATCCCTCACCTGGGAGCCGTCCAGGCCTCCCCCGGCTTCGCCGTCGTCGCCACCCAGAACCCGCGCGAGTTCGTCGCCACGGGCCACCTCTCCGAGGCCTTGCTGGACCGCTTCGAGCTGGTCGTGCTCGGCTGGCAGCAGGCCGAAGAAGAGGCGGCCATCGTCCACCAGGAGGCCACCCAGGGCCCCTCCGCCGAGCTGGTGGCCCGGGCGGTTGACCTCGTGCGCGCGACCCGCAGCGACCCGCGGATCCGCCGCGGCGCCAGCGTGCGGGCCGCAGTGGCCATCGCCGACCTCGCCGCCGTGATGGGCGGCGATCTGGACCAGGCCGCCCGACTGGCCCTGCCCACCCGCATCGAGCTGCACGAGCGGGACGAGAACCGGGTCGACTCGGTGGTCGCCGATCTGCTGGCCCAGGCTGAAAAAAAAAGTCCCAGGACCGCCACGCCATCGAGCTGAGCGAGCAGAAGGGGCAGGAGGAGCGTGAGCAGGGCAACCTCGTGCCCGAGGAGGGGCCCACCGACCCGGTCGACGAGCCTCAGCAGCGCGAGCTGCCCGAGTCCTGGGAGGCCGCAACCAGCTACCACCGCCTGAAGCGGCAGCTGCCCCCTCCCCTGCGGGCCGAGGTCCGCGAGCGCGCCGTCCGGGCCATCCTGGAGCGGGCCCAGGCCCTCCTCCGGCACGCCTCCCGCCCCACCCGACGGGTCGCCGACGCCTGGCCGGCCGAGGGCGAGCTGGACCTGGACGCGACGCTGGACCAGCCCCGACCCTGGCAGCCCGCCGACCTGCATCTGGAGCGCATCGAGGCCCGCGACGCCGATGTGGTCGCCATCCTGGACATGAGCCTCTCCATGACCGGGCCGAAGATCGCCCTGGTCGCCCTGGCCACCGCCATCCTGCACCTGCGGCTGGGGGCGCTCAGCGTCGTGCACTTCGACACCCGGGCCGCCACCCTGGTCCGCATGGGCGAGCGCATCGGCCCCGAAGAGCTGATCCGCCGGGTGCTGGAGGTGCCCGCCCAGGGCTACACCAACATCGAAGCCGGCCTGAACCAGGGCAAGGCCGAGCTTCGGCGGGCTCGCCATCGCGAGCGCGTCGCCATCCTGATGAGCGACGGCATCGCCAACATGGGCGCCCACCCGGCCATCGCCGCGGCCGGCTTTCCACGGCTGCACATCGTGCAGGTCGGCGGAGAGGAGAAGCTCGGCACCGAGACCTGCCGCCGCATGGCCCAGGCCGGCCGAGGTCGGGTCTACCGGGCCCCCGCCTATGAGGATCTGCCCGCCGTGGTGCGAGGGCTGGTGCGGGATCTGTTTCGCTGAACCCGGACGAGATGCTGTGATACCCTCAGCCGCTGGAGGTGTGAGATGACGGCATCATTGGCCCTGCTCCTGCTTGCGTGTGGAGACAAGGACGGCGCGACCTGCGGCGAGGGGACCACCCTGGTCGACGGGGAGTGCGTCCCGCTCGAGACGAGCGACGGCGGTGGGGACGGCGGCGGCGCCGATGGGGGCGGTGGGGACGGGGGTGGGGACGGCGGCGCGGACGGTGGCGGCGGGACCAGCGTGGCCACGACGGTGGAGCGCCTCTTCGTCGGCCGATACCACTCCTGCCTGTTGGGCGACGACAGCAAGCTCGACTGCTGGGGTCCCAGCGGGAGCAGCGAGCTCTCGTTCGGGATCGTCAGCGGAGCCCCCACCTCCGAGGTCCGCATGGCCTCCATCTACCTGAACGGCGCCTGCGCGCTCCTCGCCAGCGGGTACGTGAGCTGTTGGGGCGAAGCGGCCTACGCCTCCGGGGTCACCACGGCCCTCTCGACCAAGGTCGAGGCCGGCTTGAGCCATGCCTGCGCCTTGGGCGAAGACCAGCAGATCCGCTGCTGGGGTGAAGACAGATCCGGCTACGGGCTGATCACCGACACACCCTCCGGGACCTTCAGCGATCTCCACGTCCGGGGGTACTTCGCCTGTGCAACGACGGCGGCGGGTGCGATCGATTGCTGGGGCAGCAACTCCGATGGGCAGACCTCACCGCCCGCGGAGATCTTCGGCCGGGTCGAGCAGATCGCCCTGGCCGAGTACGCCGGCTGCGCGCTGCTCACGGATGGCAGCATTCAGTGTTGGGGCGGGCGGCAGGTCGACTCGACCGCCGAGTACGGCGAACACAAGCCCCCTCTGGGCAACGACTTCATCGCCATCCGGCACGGCATGTTCCACTTCTGCGCCATCCGCAGCGACGGCACGGCCGCCTGTTGGGGGGACAACTACGCCGGCCAGACCTCCCAGGTCCCGCTCGAGCCCGTGATCGACGTCGGGGCAGGCTGGGGCTTCTCCTGCGTGCTCTTCGAGGACGACGAGGTCGAGTGCTGGGGCGAGAACTCCGAGGGCCAGACCGAAGGCCCCTGAGCTCCGGGCGGCGGGATCGTCCACCATGGCGCCGGGGCGCCTCCACAGGACCATGAAACAGGCTGCCCCCCTCCGGCCCTTCGGGCCACCTCCCCCCGC
>DDSR01000144.1 GCA_002343455.1 Deltaproteobacteria bacterium UBA2385
AGGTTGAGCTGGTTCGGCCACCAGTCGCGGTTGGAGGTGCCGGCCCCAGTCGCGTTGGAGGGCACGCTGTGCATGACGGGGCACTTGCCCGGGGGGGTGTCGGTGGGGAGCCTGGCGTCGGGGAGCTTGGGTTCGGACATGGGAGGCCTCCTTCTGGGGATAGAGGAGGGATCTATCGTGCGAGTCGGCCTGGACCAAGAGAGTGGGTGGGGGAAGGCGGAACGATGGGCGGAGGATCCGCATCTTCCAGGGTGCGGCAGCCCAACAACGCCACAAACAGAGCGGCCGCGGCTGCTGGAGGCATCAGATGGGCCTGCCGTTGGAGACCTGCCACACGATGTACCCGGCGGACGCATCGATCAGCGCATGAACGACACATAGCCAGGGCAGGATCCCGGGGCGACGCTTCACTGCAAACCCCAGGAGCAGCGCGAAGGGCAGGAACATCCCGAACCGCCAGGCGACGAAGCGGGCGTCGAGGAGCAGCGGAAACGTCATGTGCTGGGCTGCGAGCGCTGTGGCGCACACCGCCGCGGCCACCCGAGGGGAGGTGGGCAGCCGCGGCATCAGGTAGCCGAAGTACAGCGGGAGCTCGGCAAACGCGATGGTCAGCGGGAATCCAATGAGGGCGACCCACACCCCCCAGGGGGGAAGGGGCTGCATCATCGCGCGCGACCCGGCCAGCGCGTCACCCCACAGGAGCCAGCCGAGGGCCGGTCCGGGCAGGGCTCCAATGGGACCCGCCACAACCATCACCAGCAGCACCAAGAGCAGGTCGCCGCCGACCTTCGAGCGCTGCATCGAGAAGAGGTCGGCGAACCGGAGGCCCTCGCGACGCAGAGTCGTGATCAGCAACCCCACCGTCGCCACGTTGGTGAGCATCGCGGCGAGCGGCCACCACGCCGCAGCGGCGGTCCACGGCGCGGCGTGGTCGCGGGTGGCCATGTACAGCGCAATCCCCGCTTGCACCACGAGGAACCCGACCGTTCGGAACCCGAGGAGCGCAGCGAGCCCAGCTTGACTCCGTTTCATCAACAGACCACCCACCGATCGGGGCCGTCCAACCTCATTCGCAGCTCGGTGCCATCGCCAAAGCAGACCTCGACCAGATCTTCCCGCAGGGACACCCGGCAGGCCGCGTCCTCGAACACCCGCCGAACGAGGCCTCGACCGCCGGAGATCGGCCCCTCGTAGCTCAGGTAGGCGGGTCGATGGTCCGCCGCGCGCACCGCGAAGTCCCCCGGGGCCACAGGCCAGCGCGGCACGCGCCAGGAGGCCAGCGCCGAGCCGGGCGAGGTCTCGAACAGCAGGTCATGGTGCGGGGCGGCGACGCCCTCGTGGCGGAGGACGACGCAGCGGAGAGGCAGGTCTGGCATCGTGTGGGGCACTCGACCGCGTAGCGCGACCGTGGTGGAGCGCCCATGGAGGGGCGCCAAGGGGCCGACCCCCTGGGTGGATGGGGTCGATCCGAGAGGATGGCTCCCCCGCCCCGCTGGGCCATGGCGGTGCAGGGTGGCTTGAGGGTGAGCGGTGAAGCGCGGGCCCCATCAACAGCCCCGGCGCTGCGACAATCGTGGCGGGGCGAGGTCCGCAGCTTCTACGGTGGCCATGCAGAGGTGGGGGGGCGCCACGACGCGGGAGCCACGTTCCACGGCGAATCCGGGGACGACTCCGCCAACAGGGTAGCGGGTTGCTCGGACCGCGACGGGGACCGACTCGACGACCTGTTGATTGCCGCCAGCTACGAGTTCACGACCGGCAACAGGAGGTGGCGTGGGCGCGGCGGTCCCCGGATGCGCGAGGACGGTGCCCAGCCTTACATCTCCGCGGCGACGCCTCGATCCAAACGGGGGGAGATCCCGAACTTCCGTGAGAACTCGCGGCTGAACTGGCTCGGGCTCTCGTACCCGACCTCGTAGGCGGCCGAAGAGACCGTGTGCCCGCCCTCGGAAAGGAGGCGCCGGGCCTCCAGCAGGCGCAGGTCTTTGAGGTACTGGAGGGGCGTCGTCGACGTCACCGCCTTGAAGTGCTTGTACAACGACGACGGGCTCATGCCCACGCGACTCGCGAGCTCGGGAATGTTGACCGGCCCGCGGAAGTCCTCCCGCAGGTGCGCAATGGCGCGCGCGATCTGGCTGGCGTGGCTTCCGTGTCGCAGGAGCTGGCGGAGCATGCCGCCGTTGGGCGCCATGAGCAGGCGAAAGTGCACCTCCTTGCGGATCAGGGGAAGCAGGACCCTGGCCTCGACCGGGTTGGAGGCAAGCGCGAGGTACCGAGAGAGGGCCTCGACCAGGTCCGGGTCGGCTCGATGGGCGGCGAGCGCGTGCAGGTCCGTGTCTGCGAAGGGCACAGCGCCCACCTCGTCGTAGAGTCTTCTCAGCAAGGAGGTGTCGAGGGCGACGATCATCGCGAGGTAGGGCCGTCCCGGCTCGGCCTGCGTGATGCGCGCGACGACCGGCAGGTCGTGGCTGACCACCAGGGCCTCGCCGGCCGACAGGACGATGCTCCGGTCTCGCACCGCAGTTTCCTTCTGTCCCTGGAGGATCAGGCAGGCCACGGGGTCGTAGATGGTGGCCGTCCAAGAGGTGGGCTTCTGGTGACGAAGCAGCACCATTCCCTCCACCGGCTCCACGAGGACCGGATCGAACGAGGTTCCTTCGAGATAGGTCATCGCTCGGGCTGCGAGTGCGTCCGTGCTCATCTGCGGGTCCTCCGGATTGGCCAGGGTTCCAGATTGCACCATGCTACCCGAAATCCCCGTGGGAGAGAGGATCGGGCACGTCTTGTGGAGGATGCGGCAGGACGCAGGCGAGAGCGGTCCGTAGTCTGGCCGGCATCGAGAACCACCCCGGAGACCCGATGACCACCACCAGCTCCCAGCCCGCGCCCAAGCGCATCCTCGTCACCGGCGCCAGCGGCGCCGTCGGCCACGCCACCTGTCTGGCGCTCGTGGCGCGCGGGCACCGCGTCGCCGGGACGATGCGCACCCCAGTAAGCAAGAACACCGACGTCGCCCGATCCCTCGAGACCCACGGCGTGACCGTCGAGAGGATGGATGTCACCGATGACACCAGCGTCGAGGCAGGCGTCGCGGCGACCCTCGAAGCCCTCGGCGGACTCGACGTCGTGTTCAACAACGCCGGCATCGGCTCCTACGGCGTACAGGAGCTCTTCACTGCCGACGGTGTTCGACGTCAACGTGTTCGGCGTCCAGCGCGTGATGCGCGCCGTGCTCCCCCACCTGCGGGCCCGCGGTGCGGGCACCGTCGTGTACACCTCGAGCCTGATTGGCCGCGTCGCCATCCCCTTCTACGGGACGTACTGCGCGTCCAAGTGGGCGCTCGAGGCCATCGCCCAGTCCTACCGCGCCGAGCTCGCCCGCTTCGGTATCGACTCGTTCATCGTCGAGCCGGGCGCCCTGCCGACCGCCTTCCTCGACGGCATGCTCCAGCCGGCCGCGCGCGACGAAGCCTACGCGCCCGAGGCCAATCTCCTCGGACCCTCGCTCGACGGCATGGTGCAGCTGCTCCAGTCCAACCCGGCGCAGCGACCCGAGCTGGTGGCCACGCTCGTCGCCGACCTCCTCGACGCGCCCGTCGGGACCAGGCCGTTCCGCGTCGTCGCCGACCGGACGGGAATGGGCGAGCCCATCGATCAGTACAACGCGCACCTCGCCCGGGTGACCCACGGCTTGTACGCTGCCTTTGGTAACGGCGAGATGCTCCGCCTCAACGCCGAGGGGACCTGACCCATGCGCCAGACCATCCTGATCACGGGCGCGTCGAGCGGCATCGGACGCGCCACCGCCAGGCACTTCCAGGCCCGCGGCTGGAACGTCGTCGCAAGCATGCGCAACCCGGACGCGGCGGGCGATCTGTCTACGCTCGACCACGTCCTCGTCGTCCGGCTGGACGTGCTCGACGAAGGCAGCATCGATGCGGCGCGGGACGCAGCGCTGGCGCGCTTCGGGGGCGTCGACGTCCTGCTGAACAACGCGGGCTATGGCGCGTACGGGCCGCTCGAGGCCTTCTCCATGGACCGTATCCGGAGGCAGTTCGACACCAACGTCATCGGTCTGCTCGGGGTGACCAAGGCCTTCCTGCCCCACCTCCGCGAGCGTCGTAGCGGGACCGTGGTCAACATCTCGTCCATCGGCGGCCAGATGACATTTCCGCTGGGGACGCTCTACCACGGCACCAAGTTCGCAGTGGAGGGTCTGTCCGAGGCGCTGCACTACGAGCGGGAGGCCTTCGGTGTGCGGGTCCGCATCGTGGAGCCCGGCATGATCGCCACCGACTTCGGAGGTCGGTCTTTCGAGTTCTGCAACGACGCGTCCCTCGTGGAGTACCAGGGCACCGTCGGCAAGCTGTTCGCCCACTGGAGCCGGGTGGCGTCCAGCCCCTCGCCGCCTGGCCTCGTCGCGGAGGTGATCTGGACCGTCGTCCATGACGAGACCGACCGTCTGCGGTTCCGCGCGGGTGGCGACGCCGAGGCGCTGTTGAGCGCGCGCGCGGAGCAGGACGATGCGGCCTTCATAGGTGGGATCAAGCGGGAGATCGGGCTGGGTGAGGAGGGCTGAGGCCCACTCCCGCGGCCCGGACGATCGTCCCGAAGCCCTTGCCGTCCGCCCGTCATGCGGAGGCCCCCTCCGGAGGAGGTTCGAACTTCCAGAATGGAGAAAGCCACTCGGCAACCAGCGGTTCCCGATGGGTCGTCCAATAGGGTCGGGCTGCCCGACCGCTTCATGATCTACTCCTACGACTGCCGCCAGCATCGTCCGGTCGAGGCTCGATGCGCTTGCGTCGAGCGTGTGTGGAGCCGGACGGCGCTCGTGCCGTTCAGCCAGGGATAACGGCTGCTTCAACGTAGCTCGAGGAGCAACACCCGGCCGTCGTTGGCTCCCACGGCGATGCGGTGGCCTTCCGCAGCGAGGCACATCGGCTCAACTGCCGTTCCCGCGGCGAGCTGTATGGTCGCGAGCAACTCTCCCGTGCGGTGATCGAGCGCCGCGAGTCGGCCGTCGAGCGTGGCCACCAGGACTGCGTCCACCGCCGGCACGGCGGCGAGCGCCACCGGTGCGAAAGGCCATTCGACGCGCCAGGAGACCCGTCCGCTCCCGTGACTGCGACGCTCGATCCACCGCTCTCCCTTTCCGGGATGTGGATCGTACA
>DDSR01000199.1:0-198 GCA_002343455.1 Deltaproteobacteria bacterium UBA2385
CCCGGCGCCACCCAGGCGGCCGGCTCGGCCGGTCGAGCGGGGGCGGGCTGGGGGAGCGGGGGAGAGGAGTCCTGGCCAGGGTCCTTCGGGGTACAGGCCAGCAGGAGCAGGACAGGCAGCATCCGAAGCTCCGACACAATAGAGGGACGCTCCCCTAACCGGAGCGGCGCCCCACCCGCTGCCGACGGAGTCATCATG
>DDSR01000199.1:235-23075 GCA_002343455.1 Deltaproteobacteria bacterium UBA2385
GAATCCAGGAGATCCTCGGAGCCGAGGGCGACGCCCTCCTCTCCTTCGACAGCCCGCGCATCTCGCGTGAGCGCCTGCACCTGCCGGGCCCCGACTGGGTCGAGCGCAGCTTCGGCCCCAGCGACCGCAACATCCGCACCCTGCGCAACCTGCAGGCCCTCTACGGGCACGGTCGGCTGGGCGGCACCGGCTACCTCTCCATCCTGCCGGTNNCGACCAGGGCATCGAGCACAGCGCGGCGGCCAGCTTCGCCCGCAACCCCGACTACTTCGACCCCGAGGCCATCGTGCAGCTGGCCATCGACGGCGGCTGCAACGCCGTGGCCACCACCTACGGCGTGCTGGGCATGGTCGCCCGGCGCTACGCCCACAAGATCCCCCTGGTCCTCAAGCTCAACCACAACGAGCTGCTGACCTTCCCCAACGCCTTCGACCAGGTGATGTTCGCCCAGGTCGAGCAGGCCTACGAGATGGGCTGCGTCGCCGTCGGCGCCACGATCTACTTCGGCAGCCCCGAGTCGACGCGGCAGCTCCAGGAGGTCAGCCAGGCCTTCGCCCTGGCCCACGACCTGGGCATGGGCACCATCCTGTGGTGCTACCTGCGCAACAACGCCTTCAAGAAGGGCGGGGTCGACTACCACGCCAGCGCCGACCTGACCGGGCAGGCCAACCACCTGGGCGTGACCATCCAGGCCGACATCATCAAGCAGAAGCTGGCCGAGAACAACGGCGGCTTCCAGGCGCTCAACATGGGCGACAGCAGCTACGGGAAGTTCGACAAGCGCATCTACAACGAGCTGTCCAGCGATCACCCGATCGACCTCGTCCGCTACCAGGTGGCCAACTGCTACATGGGCCGGGCGGGCCTGATCAACAGCGGCGGGGCCAGCGGCAGCGACGACCTCCAGCAGGCCGTGCGCACCGCCGTGATCAACAAGCGCGCCGGTGGAATGGGCCTGATCTCCGGCCGCAAGGCCTTCCAGAAGCCCCGCGCCGAGGGTGTCGCCCTGCTCAACGCGATCCAGGACGTCTACCTCTGCCCCGAGGTCACGGTCGCCTGAGCGGGTCGAAATCGACCGAAGCTGTAAGGAACCGGGCACCGGCGGCGTTGTCGGGTTGAGTCCGCCTCACCCACCCCCCGGAGTCCCCCATGCAGCGCTGGCACCTCACCGCCGGTCTCGCTGGCGCCACCGCGCTGGCCGCCCTCGTCCTCCCGACCCTGCGGGGGACCACGATCAGCGAGAAGCCTCCCGAGGTGGTCCCCGACACCCCCGCCGAGCCGCTGACCCAGCCCGAGGCGGTGGGCAGCCTGCTGCTGCGGGCCGACCTGGACCGCGGGGCCCTGCTCGCCGGCCAGGCGCAGGACCGCTACCTGGTGGTGGAGATCGAAGGCCCCGATCTGCCCGACGATGTGCGGCGCCCGGTCAGCCTGGCGGTGGTCATGGACGTCTCGGGCTCGATGGCCGGCCGCGGGAAGATCGACAACGCCCGCATGGCCGCCGCCGAGCTGGTCGCGCAGCTGGGACCGCAGGACAGCTTCAGCCTGATCACCTTCAGCGACCAGGGGCGGGTCATCCAGTCGCTGGGCCAGGTCCAGGACGTGGCCCGCACCCAGCGCCTGATCCAGGGCATCCAGCCCACCGGCGGCACCCACCTCTCCTCGGGCATGGAGCTGGGCATCGACCAGCTCTCCGACCCGACCATCGAAGGTGTGCGTCGGGTCGTGGTGCTCTCCGACGGAATGGCCAACATCGGCGTGACCGACCCGCTGGCCCTGGCCCGGATGGCGGGCGGCAAGGTCGATCAAGGCGTCAGCCTCAGCACCATCGGCCTGGGCCTGGACTACAACGAGGACCTGCTGACCGCCATGTCCGACGCCGGCGGAGGCAGCTACCACTTCGTCGACCGCCCCGGCCAGCTCGCCAGCATCTTCCAGAGCGAGCTGAACCAGATGAGCCGGGTGGCGGGACGCGAGGTCTCCGTCGAGGTCAGCCTGCCCCCCGGCGTGACGCTGCGCGAGGTCTACGGCTACAGCGCCACCACGACCACCGACGGGTACCGGGTCTTCCTGGGCGACCTGCACGGGGGCGAGACCCGCAAGGTGGTGGCCCGGATCCAGGTCGAGCCAGGGGCCGAGGCCAGCTTCGACGTGGCCCAGGTGGCCTTGCGCTACCAGGACCCCGAGACCGACACGGCCGCCGGTCGCGAGCTGGCGGTGGTCTCGGCGGTCAGCAACGACGAGCAGCTCGTGCGGCGCTCCGTCAACAAGCAGGCCGGAGTGGCCGCCGCCAAGGCCCACGCGGGCCTGCTGATGGATCGCAGCGCCCGCAGCTACGCCGAGGGCGACATCGCCTCCAACCAGGCCGATCTGCGCGAGGCCGAGGCCCTGCTGAGCACGGCGGGCGCCGACTACGACGCCGCCGAGCTGAAGGCGGAGGCCGCCGGCGTCAGCGTCCAGCGGGAGGCCTTCCAGGCCGCCCCCGCCGCAAGCTCCGACGAAGGCCTCTACCAGGTGAAGAAGGCCAAGGAGGCCGCCCGTGGATACTCCCGCCGCTGAGCGGAGCCGGCCGGCGCCGGCGCCCCTGGTCCCGAACGCCGGCTCGATGCCCGAGCTGCGGGTCGGTCGCTACCGCCTCGATCCCCGCTGGAAGGGAGCGCTAGCCAGCCGCCAGGCGCGCTGGATCGGCCTCTCGGCGGGCACCCTGGCGCTGAACACCGCCCTGGGCCCCCTGCTCAACCCGGCCCTCGTGCTCGCCCTCGCCCTCGGCCTCGGGGCTTGGGCGGCCTGGCCCTCGCGCTGGCTGATGGGCCCGGCCCTCACCCTGGCCGCGGTGGGCGTCGCCGCGCTGATCGGCCTGCTGATGGCCCACCGCGAGGCGCCCCTGCTGCTGTCGGGCGCCCAGGTGATCGGGGCCGGCGCGGTGGTCGGCCTGGGGCTGGGGCCGCTGGCCGGCGGGGCGCTGGACGCCTGGCGCCGCGCGCAGTCGGTGCTGGGCGGCGCCGCCGGGGCCGGGCTGGGCTGGTGGGCGGCGATCGCGCTGGTGGGCCCGGCGGGCGACTCCGTGCTGCTGGCCGCGCTGCAAGGGGCCACCCTGGGCCTGGTCGCCAGCCAGTCGGTCGTCGCGGCGGCCATGCAGTGGACGGCCTCGGACCGCATCCCCTCGCCCGGTCGCATCCGCGGCAGCCTCGCCCCGCCCTACCGCGAGCCCTGCATGAGGGCCTCGGCCCTGGACCAGGGCTTCGAGCGGCAGGCCCCCGATCCCGAGACCCGCGACGGCCTGGGCGAGGTCGCCGCCTGGGTCTACCGCCTGCAGTGGACCCTGATGAGCCTGGACCGCGAGCTCGACGGCCTGCAGCCCGAGCAGCTCCAGGAGCGCCGGATGGAGCTGACCGAGCGCGCGCTGGCCACCGAGGACGAGTTCACCCGCGACCGCCTGCTGGCCACCTCGCGCCACCTGGAGCAGCTGCTCAAGCACCGCGAGGCCCTGGCCCTGGAGCGAGGCCGCACCGCCGCCCTCTCCGAGTACGCCAGCGCCTACCTGGAGGAGGCCCGCGCCGGCCTCGCCCTGGCCCGGGTCCAGCCCGGCGACCATGTGCCCGAGCGCCTCAGCGACGTGCTCGGCCGCTTGAGGGGCCACGCCGCCGCGGGAGAGGCCCAGCGCCGCACGGCCCGCGAGGTCGGCGCCGTGGTCTGAAGGGGGGCGAGGGATCAGTCAGCGAGCGCCTGATCGAGCTCCTGAGCCGTACAGAGCAGCGGCAGGACTTGCTTGGAGCCCCGGACCACGCAGCAGTAGGGCCCGGCCAGGCCGGTCCTCCACTCCACCCGCACCGGCCGGCCCTCGACCTGGCCGTCCACCCGCAGGCGGCTGCGCAGCCCGACCGGGGCGAGCTGCAGCCCCCGCTCCTGCGCGCGCTGCACGGCCTCGCCCGCACGCAGCAGCAGCCATTCCTGCTGCAGGCGCGCGAAGGCGAGTCGACCCCAGAAGGCCAGCACCAGCAGGAGCAGACCCGAGAGGACCGAGTGAATGACCGTCAGATCGACGTAGCTGGCTACCCCTCGAGCTCCACGCTCCCTCCTTCGCGCGCCAGGAAGACCTCGAGCCCCTCGCAATGGGCCCAGCGCGCCGCCAGCTCGTCGAGCATCGAGTCGCTGGCGTCCGGCGAGTGGTGGAAGAGGGCCAGCCGCTTGACCCCGGCGGCCTTGCAGAGGGCCACGGCGTACTCGGGATAGGCGTGGCCCCAGGTCATCTTCTCCAGGTACTCCTCGAAGCCGAACATCGTGTCCATGACGACGAGATCGGCCTGGGTGATGGCGGCGACGATCTTGGCCTCGGCGCCGGTGGGGCGTCGATCCACCACCAGGCCCTCGTCGGGGCGGGCCAGGGGGGCCGTGTCGGTCAGGAAGGCCATGACCTTGCCGCCCGCCTCGATCCGGTAGCCGCAGGAGCTGCCGGGGTGGTTCAAGCGGAGGGGCTCGATCGTGAAGGGGCCCCGCTCGAAGGGCCGCCCGGGGCGGATCGGGTCGATGCGCACCCGGTCGCGCAGATCGCGGAGGCGGACGGGGTGGTAGGTGCCGTTCATGTAGCCGCCCAGGCGGTTCTCGGCCTCGATCTGGCTGAGCGCCGGCACGCCGACGCCCACCGAGCAGGAGGGCGAGTAGAGCGGACCGAAGAAGGGGAAGCCGAAGACGTGGTCGAGGTGGAAGTGCGTGAAGAGCACCTCGACCGCAGGGGTGTGGCGCCCGAGCAGCTCACGGCCGAGGGCGCGGACGCCCGTCCCGCAGTCCAGCACCAGGGGCGCCGCGCCGGGGACCTCGATCAGCAGGCAGGAGGTGTTGCCGCCGTAGACCGTCGTGTGGGTGCCCGGGGTGGGGATCGAGCCCCTGACGCCGTAGAAGCTGACCTTCACCGCTGGCATCCGCCTCGCATCGTCACCCATCCTGCTGTGCGAGGCACGCTCACCCCCGCGGGGGTCTATCTCAAAAAAACCAACGTGTGCCGATCTGACCGTCGAAGGACCAGCTGAGCTGCTCCCAGACGTAGAAGGTCGGCGCCGCCTCGACGTAGAGCTCCAGCGGCAGCGTCTGCACCAGCACCGTGGCGCCGAAGACGGCGCGGGGGCCCATCAAGAAGGTCCCGGGCAGCCAGGCGGTGTTGCCCGACAGGTTGAAGCCGGCGCCGACGTGCAGGGGCACCGCGTAGCCGTCGGTCGCCGGGAAGGGGCGCAGGTGCACGATGTAGTCGCCGGTGACGGCGTAGTCGCCGACGATGCCGAGGTCGCCGCCCGCCGTGAATTGCACCCCGTGCAGCTCGCTGAAGCCGAGCTTGGCGGTCAGGCCGCTGGGCGCGCCCACGGCGAGGCCCAGCCCGAAGGCGCCGCCGGTCCGCTCGGCGCTGAAAGCCCCGTCGGTGGACCGAGGAGCGCCGGAGTCGGCCTGAACCGGGACCTGGGCCTGAGCCAGACCCACCAGGAGGAGGGAGGGGATCATGGGGCGGCCACATGCCGGTTGGGAGGGAGGTGGCGCGCGGTGCAGGATTCGAACCTGCGACCTTTGGCTCCGGAGGCCAACGCTCTATCCAGCTGAGCTAACCGCGCGAACGCCGGCCCCGTAATGCCGACTGGGCCCGGCGGCAAGGCAGCAGTAGCCCGGCGGCGAGCCCGCAGCAGCCCGGCGGCCAGCGGGCTCAGTCCGCGCCGGCGGCCCAGCGGCGCATCGCGGGCAGGTGCTCGCTCGCCCACTCGGGGCCGACCCGCTCGGTGGCGAAGCGCCGGTAGAGGGTCCCGACCATGAACCAGAGCTCGTCCAACAGGAAGGTGCGCTCGTAGAGCACCTCGTCCACCTGGTCGGCGGCCTTGAGCTCGGTCGGCAGCTTGGCCCCCTGCAGGTCCAGGTTCACCCCGCGCAGGGTGACCGAGTACTCGCGATCCTCGCGCTTGCAGGCCAGCCGCAGATCGCGCACCACCTTGCCCCCCAGCAGCGCCGCGCGCGCTTCCAGGCTGGCGGCGGCGCTCTCGCCCGTCAGGACGGCGCGAGCCTTGTCCTCGTCGGGCAGCCGGAAGCTGAGGCGGTCGTCCACCCAGTAGGTGAAGACGCTGCCGTCGCCGAGGTCGAAGGTGCCGCCGTCGCGCTCGGAGGCGTACCAGAGCCAGGCGAAGAACTCGGTGGCGAGGTGCGGCGGGGCCGGGGTCGGATCGGGAAACACGTCGCTCATACAGCGTCCTCGGCCCGCAGATCGGAGAGGCCGGTGATCTCCAGGGCGTGGCTGAGCTCGGGATCGTCGGCCAGGAAGTCCAGCGGAGACCAGGGCAGCAGGGCGAGGCCGAAGGTCTGGCGGAAGCGCTTGCGGAAGAGGTCGTTGGCCTTCTCGGCGCTGTTGTGGAAGAGCACATGGCCGCTCTGCAGATCCCAGCAGAACTCCCAGGTGGTCACCCGGGGCAGGGTCTTCTCGAAGAGCTCGACCTGCAGCTGCTCCTTGATCTCGGCCTTGACCCGCGCGGGGCACTTGGGGCGCCCCTGCTCCTCACACCAGGCCTTGATCCGCTTGTCCAGGTGCGCCTTCAGCAGGTTGCCGGGCAGGCTCTTCTTGTCCATGCGGAGCGAGGCGACCAGGTACTGGTTGTACAGCCAGCGGTTGATGTCCTCGAACTCGGTGTCCAGCAGGTTGTGGATCTGGCACCAGCCCGAGGCCTCCAGCCCGGGGGTCCACTCCCGCGGCTCGCGAAAGGCGTTGTCGGTCAGGGCGTCGGCGTAGGCGGTGCGGAAGTCCTCGGGCACCTGCCCGACCGCACGGTAGCGACGCACGGAGAGCGCGCCGGTCAGGATTCCCATCTCAGACCTCCTCGAACTGGCGGATGGCGTGACGCATGACCACGATCTCAGCGCCGCCCTTCTGGCCCAGGCCGAGCTCGTAGCGCCCGACCCAGGTGACCATCCCGCGCAGCTCGTCGCCCTCGAGGGTCTCCAGGCGGCAGGTGCGGCCCGCGTCGTGGGCCTCGAAGAGGCGGCGGTTGGAGAGGGCGAAGCGCTCTTGCGGGCGGATGATCGGCTCGGCCGCGCTGCGCCCCTGGCTGGACTCCCCCACCGTGCCCTTCATCGAGGCGGGGTGCATCAGCTTCACCTGCAGCTTGTGCAGACGCTGGGGGCCCTCGGCGGAGCTGAGGTCGAACTCGAAGGCGTCCACGGCCGAGACGGTCCCATCCCGCTGCTGCAGCCCGTGCAGGTACAGGCGCATGGTGGTGCCGTTCTCGGCCGCGAGGGCCAGCGGGTCCCGCTTCAGGTGCAGGGCGAGGTGTTCTTTCTCGCGCTTGCGCCGCAGCATCAGCTCCAGGTCGAGCTGACCCTTGGCCACCTGGGCCGCCAGGGCCTTCTCGACGCCGTGCCGGCTGACGATGGAGCTGATCTTGTCCTGCTGGGACATACGCAGCAGCACCTCGTTCAGGCTGAGCTGGCCGCGCACCACCGACCAGGCCCAGGGCACCGGGATCCCCGTGTCACGGACCAGCGCCTCGACCTTCTGGATCTGGGCCGCTCGGGTCAGGTCCTGAGGCGATGGTGTCTTCTTGGAGGTGGCACGTCCCTTCATCTCGGTCCCCGATCACGAGCAGCCCGCTATTCAACGGTCCGGCGGGATATCGCGCTTCCGAGCCTCGCGCCCCCCCAGCTCCCGGAGCCCGCCGTGACCCCTGCCTCGCTCGGCCACCCCGCACCCGCCCTCGCCGGCCCCACCGCCGATGGAGACTTCGACCTCGCCGCACAGCGCGGCAAGCCCGTGGTCGTCTACTTCTACCCGAAGGACAACACCCCCGGCTGCACCACCGAAGCCTGCGATCTGCGGGACCGCTGGGGCGCCATCCAGGCCGCCGGCGCCACCGTCGTCGGCGTCAGCCGGGACAGCGTCCGCAGCCACCAGGGCTTCAGCCGCAAATTCGACCTGCCCTTCCCCCTGGTGGCCGATCTCGACGGCGCCATCACCGAGGCCTGGGGGGTCTGGCGCGAGAAGAAGAACTACGGCAAGACCTATATGGGCATCGTCCGCGCCACCTTCCTGGTCGACGCGCAGGGCACGGTCGCCCGGGTCTGGGACCCCGTCAAGGTCAAGGGCCACGCCGACGAGGTCCTCGCTGCGCTGAACGAGCTGGGCTGAACGAGCTGGGCTGAACGAGCTGGGCTGGGACCCGCGCTCAGCCTTCCAGCGCCATCAGGCCGAAGGCGAGGCCGTTGTTCAGGGCGTGCAGCAGCAGCGGCGGCAGCAGGCTGCCCGAGCGCTGCCGCAGCAGGCCCAGGATCATGGCCAGGACGAAGAGCACCGGCACCGCGGGCGGGTACTCGAAGTGCAGCCAGGCGAAGGCCAGCGAGCTGAAGACCAGGGCGAGGCCGGGGCCGAGGCGCTGGGCCAGGCCGCTCAGGATCAGGCCGCGAAAGACCAGCTCTTCGACCACGGGGGCGCCGACCACGCCCCAGAGCAGCGCCGCCGCCAGGACGGCCGCGGACTCCGGGCCGCGCAGGGCCTCCACGAAGGACTGCTCGCCCTCCTGGCCGAGGGATTGCATCGCCAACCCCCAGAGCACCGAGAAGAGCAGGAACGCCGGGGCGAGCAGGGCCGCGTAGGCCAGGTAGCGGGGCTCGCAGCCGACCAGGCCCATCGCCGCGGTCGCGCGGTGCTCGCCGGACAGGAGCAGGGCGTAGCCGGCGGCGAGGAGCGAGCCCGGCACGGCCAGGACCAGCAACGCGGCCAGGCCGGGGTCCTCGACCGTGATCCAGCCCGCGCCGGAGAGCAGCAGCCCCAATCCGGTCGGGACCAGCAGCAGGATCAGCAGGCCGATCAGCGCCTCGCGGGGCCCCCAGGGCGTAGGCGGCGGGGGCGCAAGAGGCGGGCTCATCGCGCGGCCTCCTCCGCCGCGGCGGCGTCGTCCTCGTCGACCAGGTAGACCCGCCCCTCCCCGCTGCTGCGGCCGGGGTAGCCCGGCACGCCCACCGCGATCTGACCGTCGCCCTGGGCCAGGGCCAGGCCGGAGGCCTCGACCGCGACGTCGACCGTCCAGGTGAGGCCCCCGTCGAGGTGGGGCAGCCGGGCGCGGGTCGGCCGCAGGGCCTTGCTCACCCGGCCCGCGACCCTGCCGCCTCCCAGCGCCAGGCCGAGGTGCTCCTCCGCTTCGCCTTGGAGCGCGCGCCCGTCGGTGCAGACCACGCCTCCCCCGGCCAGCTCCTCCTCCAGCGCGGCCCGCCCCCAGCAGGCCAGGGACCCGTGAAAGCCGACGGCGCTGCCGGGGCTCCCATCCCCCACCGGCACGCCGTCCAGCAGGACCTCGCAGCGGGAGCCATCGCAATCCTGCGCCCGCAGATCCTGGCCCTGGGGCCCGCAGGCCAGCGCCCCCCCCGGCGCGGCCAGCAGGCGCAGCTCTCCGTCCGGACAGAAGGCCATCGCCGTGCTGAGCGGGTCCTCCACCCGCTCGCGCTCGCCGTCCTCGTCGTGCAGGAGCAGGCCCGTCCCCGGGATCAGCAGGTACAGGAGCCCCCCCTCAAAGGCGAGGCTGAGCTGCCGGGCCTCGCCCAGCTCTATGACCCGCAGGGGCTGGCCCTGGAGCCCGAAGAGGCGGACCTCGCCCGCGCCCGGCGCGAAGGCGGCCAGCGCGGGCTCCTCGCCCAGGCGGCCCACCGCCACCGAGGCACCCAGCAGGCTGCCTTCGTCGCCGTCGATCCGCAGGGCCGCCAGCTCATCGCCCAGGACCCGCTCGCCGGGAAGCAGCGGAGCGCAGCCCAGGAGCGACGCGAGCAGCAGCACCGGGCCTCAGCCGGTCACGGCCCGCAGGGCAGCGGCGATGGCCTCGACCAGCGGGCCCGGCGCGGTGGACTCGACCTGGACCCGCGGACAGGCCAGCTCGGCGACCTGCAGATCGGGCAGCGGGCCGGCGCCGAGGATCTCGACCACCACGCTGGCGCGGCGGAGATCGGCCCAGGCCGCCTCGCCGGGCAGGGTCCCCGCCGGGAGCAGCAGCAGCTCGATGCGGGCGTCGCCGAGCAGATCGCGGACGAAGCGCTGATCGACGCCGCGGCCGCCGACCAGGGCCAGCCGGGTGAAGCCTCCGACCAGGCAGGCGTCCACCAGCCGACGCCGCACCGCCTTCAGGTCCAGGCCCTGGCAGACCGAGCAGCGGGAGGAGGGCACGCGCACCACCGCCTGAGCGGGAGGCTGAGGGCAGCTGGGGCAGTCGCCCAGCAGCACCAGGCGCGCCGAGAGGAAGCGCTCCAGCAGCGCGGGATCGAGGGGACCCAGCAAGCGCAGCAGCTCGGCGGAGAGGCGGGCATCGGCGACGGCCCGCAGGAAGGCGTCCAGCTCGGTCGGGCCGCGCAGGCCCTGGGCGTGCAGGCTGGCCAGCAGCCCCGCGGTGGGGACCGCCTCGGGGTCGGGCAGCAGGAGCGCCGGGGCTGGTTCCGGGGCCGGCGCAGGAGCAGGGGCCGGAGCCGGGGCGGGGGCAGCAGGCGCGACGAGCTCGACGACCGGGGCGGGGGGACGGGGCGGGGCCTCTGGAGGAGGCGGGGACGCGGGCTGGGGAGCTGGCCTGGCGGGAGCGACCGCCGGACGAGCGCGCGCCGGCGCCGGCTTGCGCCCAGGCAGCGGCTTGACCCCCATCTGGGCCATCAGCGAGGCGAAGCCCGCCCTGCGATCGTCCTTGTTCGAGGCGATGACGCCCTCCCGACCGCTAGACCTATCCGATCGCCGCGGCCGAGGGTAGGCCGTGTTGGTCTAGCCCACCCGCGCATCCCCCACGAGCAGCCCATGGATGGCCTCGCGCAGCAGGGCCGGGTCCATGCCTTGCGGCGGCAGGTGCAGGAAGCCCACGGGGCAGCGGTCGCCGAGGTGGCCCACGACCTCGTACAGCCAGGCGTTGCAGACGTAGGCGCCCGCGTCGTCGGAGACGCCGCAGCCCAGCAGGGAGGCCAGCCGCTCCACGTCCAGGGTCGAGGCGCGCTCGGCCTCCCCCTGAGGCGCCACGACGCTGCGGGCTTGACCATCGGCGTCGAGGATGGCCGGGTCCAGCACGCGGCGGCCGACACGCTCCACGAAGGGCGCCGTCCGCTGCATCGCCACGCCGATCCCCAGGACCAGGTCGGCCCCCTCGTCCAGCGCCCACTCCACCGAGGTCCGCGGGCCGCTGGCGTAGCTGACCGGGATCACCCGCCCGATGATCCGGGGGTCTCCGTGCGGATCGTCCAGGGCCAGGGCGAGGCGGGCAGAGGGGTTGTCGGTCACACCAAGGAACGGGCCGAAGCCGGTGACCAGCACGCAGCGTCGGCCGTCGGGCCTCACGCCAGGGTCCCCGCTATGCGCACCAGCAGCTCCTGGGCGTGGACCATCGGGTAGGCGCGCAGGGTCATGATCACGCCGGGCCGACCGGCGACCAGGTCCCCCAGCCGCTCGCCCCCGATCGGAGCCTGGATGTGGCCCAGGTGCTGCCCGGGCTGGACCCGCTGGCCGAGCTTGACCTCGGGCACGAAGAAGCCGCCGAAGGGCGCCCGGTGCGTCTCGACCTCGCCATGGGTCACATCGGCGACGATCCCCGGGCCGTTCGTCGAGGGCAGGATGCGGAGGTGGCCCAGCAGGGCGGCGAGCCCGCGCGCGATGGTGTCGCTGTGGTTGGTGTCCAGCGTGCTGCCCCGGCCCCCCTCGACCAGCAGCGCCTTGCGGCCGGCCTGCCGCCAGGCGCCGACCAGCCCCGTCGCGTCCAGGCGGTCGCCGGGGCGTCGCCAGACGACGGGCAGGCCCATGCTGCGGCCGAGCTCGACCTCTTCGCCGCCCAGCGGGACCCGCACATGGGGCAGCTCGCGGACATGGGGGGCGCCCGAGTGCACGTCGATGCAGATGTCGGCCTCGGTGGCCTGGAGCAGGGCGTGCGCGATGCGCTCGACCGCCGTGCCCGAGGGCGAGCCCGGGAAGGCGTGGTTGATGTCCAGGTCGTCGAAGGGCCAGCGCTTGCGGGACTCGTCGGCCCCGAAGGTGTTGACCAGGGGCAGCAGGTGGACCGTGCCCTTGGGCCGGCTGACCCGCAGGGCGGTCGCCAGCATGTTGACCGCGTGCTGCCCGGTCAGCTCGTAGCCGTGCAGGCCGCCGACGATCGCGACCGTGGGGCTGCCGCTGCCGAAGCTGAGGCGGTGCAGCTCGTACGCGCCCCGGTAGGGCGCCTCCATCCGGAAGACGACGCTCATTGCATCACCACCCGGGCGACCATGCTGCCCGGAAAGACCACCGGCTGCTCGCGCACGGCCAGCAGCCGGCCCGAGACCGGGCTGGTCACCGACTCGCAGGTCGCGCCGCTGGAGGGGTCCACGACCGTGCCGAGCAGCCCGCCGGCCTCGACCTCCTGCCAGGGGGTGCCCTCGGGCAGGAACAGCCCCCCGCGGGCGGCGCGCACCCGGACCACCTCCTCGTCGGTGACCAGCACCGGCCGCTGCAGCGCGGCCCAGTGGAAGGGGAGATCGTCCTCGGCCAGCACGCCGATCATGCCCATGATGTTCAGCACTCCCTCGCGCAGATCGCGGCCGACGCCGGGCGTGACCCGGTTGCCGGTCCCGCCCTCGAGCACGATCGTGCCGGCCTGCTGGTGGGCGAAGGTGCTGTTCGCCGCGGGGCCGGGATGGCGGGCCCAGACGACGGCGACGTTGCCGCCCATGGCCAGCTCGGCGGCCCGGCCGTCGCGCTGCCGGACCTGGGCCTGGGGAGCCTCGCGGAAGGCCGGGTGAGCGCCCCGCAGCTCGATCACCTGCTCGGCGCCGTGGACATCGCGGGCCAGCGCCCAAGCGACCCGGTCCGGCGGGTGGCCGTCCTCGCGGCCCGGAAAGGAGCGGTTGAGGTCGACGTCGAAGAAGGGCCAGAGGCGCGATCCGCGGTGGGCGGCCAGGGGGTTGGCGCAGGGGTAGACGTCGACGGTCCCGCGGAGGCGCTCTTCCACGCCTTCCAGGAACTGGCAGAGCTCGTGCGCGACGCGGATCCCCTCGGGCGTGTCGCCCCGGATCCCCGCGACGACCGCGATTCGGGGGCCGCTGCTGCCTTCGAAACGACGACGCACGATGTCGACGTCACCTCCGGACGGCATCTCCACGCTGACGACGCGAGTGGTTCTGGACATCGACCAATCCTACCGCGGCGGGAGGCCAAAGGGGCAGCGATCCAACACGGCTGGGATAACCAGTCTCCATGCTGTCGATCATCTTTCCGCTCTGGCAGGACTCCTGGCGCATCGCCCACGCGGCGCAGGGCGTGACACGGCTGCGCGCGGCCCTCCCCTACCCGATCGAGGTGGTCGCCGTAGACGACGGCAGCACCGACGACACCGCCGAGGCCGCCGAGCGGGCGGGCTTCTACGTGGTGCGGCAGCCCCACCGCGGGCGCGGCGCCGCCATCCGGGCCGGGATGCTGGCCGCCAACGGCGTCTACCGCATGCTGATCGACCCCGCCTGGACCGTCTCGCCCGAGCAGGTGCAGCTCCTGCTCCCCCCCGTCCTGCACGGCTTCGACCTCGCGATCGCCTCCCGCAACCTCCCCGGCTCCACCCGCAAGGGCGAGCCCCTCCTGCGCGAGCAGTCCTCGCGGCTGGTCGCCCGGCTCGTGCAGGCCGTCGTGCTGCCGGGCATCTCCGACGTCCACAGCGGCCTGATCTGCGTGCGGGCCGAGGCGGCGCGCACCCTCTTCTCGCGCTCCCGCGAGGACGGCGGCGCCGTCGAGGTCGAGGTGCTGGCCCTGGCCCGCGCCTTCGGCCTCGAGGTGCGCGAGGTGCCCGTCGACTGGCAGGTCAGCGCCTCCCAGTCCGGCCCCAAGGGCCCCCCCATCCGGCAGGCCCCCGAGCTCGTCGCCGGCCTCGCCCGGGTGCGCGCCCGGCTGGCCACCGGGGCCTACCCTCCCCTGCGCATGGACCCGCCGGTGACCGAGGCGGCACCTCGCACCTTCGCGTGAGCGGGGCTCGCCGCGCGGGTGAAAGATCCCGGCGAGGCTGGACGTATAGGAGCATCACGCTCCGCGAGGCTGCGATGTCCGTCCCCCTCCTCCTGCTCTTCGGCCTGCCCGCGGCGGCCTCCGACGAAGGCCTGCTGGTCGTCGACCTGATCGACGGGACCTCGCTCGCGGAGGCGCAAGAGCTGAGCGGCCTGCCGCTGCGCTGGGCCAACCCGCGCAGCGAGGACGAGAGCCTCGCCGTGGCCGAGGTCGAGGACCTCCCGGAGCAAGTCCAGCGGCTGAGCGCCCACCCGCAGATCGAGGCGGTCGAGGCCTCGCTCAGCTACCAGGCGCTGGGCTGGCCGGACGACCCGCTCTACCCGAGCCAGTGGAACATGCACACCGTCGGGGCGGCCCAGGGCTGGCGCATGGGCGGCGGGCGCGGCGTGACCGTGGCGGTCATCGACACCGGGGTCTCCTCTGTGGCGGATCTGCAGGGCACCCTGCTGCTCGACGGCTTCTCCTTCGTCCCCGGGCGGGCCAGCGCCGCCGACGACAACGGCCACGGCACCCACGTCGCCGGCACCATCGCCCAGACCACGCACAACGGGCTCGGCGCGGTCGGGCTGGCCAACCAGGCCCGGATCCTGCCGCTGAAGGCCCTCGCCGCCCAGGGCGGGGGGCAGAGCGAGTGGATCGCCAGCGCCATCGACGAGGCGGTCGACCAGGGCGCCGACGTCATCAACCTCTCGCTGGGCGGGCCGCGCTCGGCGGTCATCCAGGTGGCGGTCGACAAGGCCCTCGCCCGAGGCGTGCTCGTCGTCGCCGCCGCCGGAAACACCGGTCGCGAGGGCGTCGGCTGGCCCGCCAAGGCCGACGGGGTCATCGCCGTCAGCGCCACCGGACCCAGCGATACGCTGGCGCCGTACTCCTCCTGGGGAGAGGGCGTCGAGCTCTCCGCCCCGGGTGGGGACAAGCAGCAGGCCGGTGGCGGCATCGTCCAGGACACGATCGACGCCGGCGCCGAGGGGCACGCCTTCAAGGAGCTGCAGGGCACCAGCATGGCCAGCCCTCACGTCGCCGGGGCCGCCGCCGTCCTGCTGGGGGCGGGCGCCGGCTCCGCCGCCCACACCGAGCGCCTGCTGAAGCAAGGCGCCGTCGACCTGGGCGAGGCCGGGCCGGACAGCCGCTTCGGCCACGGTCGCCTGGACCTCGCCGCCAGCGCCCGCATCCTCGTGCAGCAGCGCGGGCTGCTCTTCCTGGCCGGCTCGCTGCTCGCGGCCCTGATGGTCGGCTTCGGCGGCGGCTCGCGCCGGCTGCCCATCGCCATCGTCGCCGGCCTCAGCGCCGGGGGGCTCTTCTTCCTGCCGCTGCTACCCCTGCCCCCCTCGCTCGGCCTGGACCTGCTCGGCCGCCCGCTGCTGGCCTGGCCGACCCCCTTCGTCGGCCCCCGCCTCGCCGCCAACCCGCTCTGGCTCTCGGCCCTGCTGCCTGCCCTGCTCACCTTCGTGCTGGGACCCACCCGGACGCTGGGCTGGCTGGCCGCGGGCCTCAGCGCGGGCGTCGGCGCCCACCTGATCCACGGCGCGGTCACCGGCAGCCTCGCCCCCACCTGGCTGCCCGCCTCGGCCGCGACGGCCTGGCTGGGGGTCAACGGCCTGCTCTGCCTGCTCTTCACCCTGGCCGTGGCCGGCCTCGACCGGCTCCGGCGTGAACGGCGCAGCTGAGCGCCCGGGAGTCCCATGTCGTCCACCTCAATCGAAGGCCGCTTGATCCGCGTCGACCTCGGCACCGGGGCCTGGGTCGTGGAGCAGGCCGACGGTCAGCGCTTCGAGCTCCACGGCAGCGTGCCCGGGGCCCTGGAAGGCAAGCGGGTCCGCGTGCGCGGGAGGCCCAGCGCGCTGCACAGCGCCGCGATGGCCGGAGCGCCCTTCGACGTGCAGAGCATCGAGCCGGCCTGAGTCTCGCTGCCCGACATCACTCGTTGAGCAGGTCCGCCTCCTCGCCCCGGATCCGCTCGGCCTGCACCTGCTCCTGCAGCTCCTCGGTGGCGCGGATCTCCACGACCGGCGCCGTGTCGAGCGGCACGGGCGACTTGACCTTGGGCACCGCGGTCACCTGGGTCATCGTCACCCGGTAGATGGGCTCCGGCAGATCGAAGCCCGCGCGGTCGAAGGCCTCCTTGACCCGACGGATGGCCTCGGTGCGCACAGCCAGGAAGTTGTGGTCGCGCTGGTTCACCCAGCCGAAGACCTGCACGATGACGCTGCTGTCGCCCAGCGCTTCGATGCGGATGCTCGGTGCCGGCTCTGCGGACACACCCGGCATCTCGGCGAGGGTCTTGAGGCCGCAGGAAAACACATCCCGCAGGTTCTCCTCCACGCCCACGCCCACCGCGAAGTCGAAGCGCCGGTGGGGGTTGCGCGAGAAGTTGGTGAGCGCGCCCTTGAACACCGTGGCGTTTGGCAGGAACACGTGGTTCCCGTCCAGCGTCATCAGCAGGGTGTTGCGGGTGGTCAGGCGCACCACGACGCCCGTGACGCCCGCCACCTCGATGATGTCGTCCTTGGCGAAGGGCTGCTGAAGCGCAAGCAGCAGGCCCGCCAGATAGTTCTCGACGATGTCCTGGAAGGCAAAGCCCACAGCGAGGCCGAACACGCCGGCTGTGCCCACCACGGCCCCGACGAGGCTTGTGGCGTCGAGCAGCTCGAGCGCGATCAGCACGCCGACGACCACGATCACCAGGCGCAGTACCCGCGCCACGGTGGACCGCACCATCGGCCCCTCCGAGATGCGCGTCCAGCGTGAGATCCGACGGTCGACCCAGGAACCCAGCACCCAGAACACCGCCATCACGGTGAGGCCGAGCAACAGCAGGGGGATCCGCGCCACCAGCGACTGCAGCAGCGACCAGGCCTCCTCCACCGCTGGCTTGAGCCGCGCGTTCACATCCGTGGTGGTTCGGAGGCCCTCGGCCTCCACCCAGACCACGTCCGGCGAGGCCTTGGCCAGCTCGATGGCCTGATTCCGCTGCTCCTGGTCGGCCACCTGGCCCGCGAGGGTCACCACCCCATGATCCACCGTCGCCTGGACGCCGCGGAAGGCGTTGACCTCTCCAAACAACCCGTTCAGGCGGGCGGCCACACTGTCGTCTCTGGAAGCCTGCTGGTCGGCCGCCGATGTGGCCGGATCGACCTTGAGCAGGTTGTCGACAAAGCGGGTGCCCGGCACGGTGGCAGCAAGCGCTGCGGCCTCGGTGCGCGCCTCGCTGGTGGGCACCGTGCCCGAGAGGCGCACCACGCCGTGGGCCTGGCTGACGGCGATGCCGGCAAAGCGTTGCACCTCGGCGAACACGGCGCGCAGATCGTCGAGCGGATCGGGAGCCTCCTCCACCTGCACCACTGGGGGCAGCTCGAGCGCGTCCCCATCCTGGGCCTGCGCGGCGAGCAGCAAGGCGATCAGCAGGAACACGAGACATCCAGCAGTCCAGAAGGCCTATGGTGCCGCCGCGCCGGGAGCGACCCGCGCATGGCCGGACGACTCCGGATCCGCGAGCCTCGCTGCTTGCAGCTCACCGCGTCGCCGAGATCGGGTCGCGCAGTTGATGCATCGCGGGCGAGGTCCACTGCGACTCGGAGCTGGGAGGGTGAGGCGCGGTCGGTGCAGGGGAATTGGAATTGAAACGACCTGACTCCGATTCCCGATTCCACGGAGAGCGGCAAGTCCACGTCCAGCGCGCCCAAGGGCGGCGCCCAAGGCACCGGGTTGATCGGCCCACGGGCCTCGTGCTACGGCCGGGGAGCGCGCCCGCACCGCAGTCCGAGCAGTGCCGACGGAGCCGCGCTGGAGCGAGGATGTCCGCCCCTGAGGTCCCCTACGATCGCCACTACCGGGAGTCCGAGGCCGCCTGCGGTCCTCCCTTTGTCGAGCTGGTGACCTTCGCCGAGGCACACCTGAAGCCGGGCGACACCGTGCTTGACCTCGGCTGCGGCCAGGGACGCGACGCGCTCGTGTACGCCCGCCTGGGCGCTCGTGTACACGGTGTGGACGTGTCCGCTGTGGGCATCGAGCAGCTCCAGGCCGCGGCGACCGCCGAGGCGCTGTCCTTGACCACCGAAGTCGCAGACCTGGTGGACTATCGCCCCTCGGGTCGCTTCGACGTGGTGATCCTCGACAGGGTGCTGCACATGCTCCCTGACGACGACACGCGCCGGCGGGTGCTCCACCTGGCCATGGCCTGCACCGGTTCGGGAGGGCACGTGCTGGTCGCCGACGAGCCCAAGCACCGCGAGCTCATCCGTGGGGCCTTGCTCGCGGGCAGCTGGCAGCTCGTCAAGGACACCCGGAATCGCACCTTCGCCCGGAAGCCAGGAGCGGGGAGCCCCGCCGGCTGAGTTCGCCACAGCCGAGCGCCCCGGTCAGCTCGAGGGCGCCACTCGGCCGCACCCACACCCCTCAGGGGATCTCGATCACGAAGCTCTCTTCGTAGACCACCGAGGGCCAGGGCCCGGCGTAGCTGGCGTCGTAGCAGGCGTGGTCCGGACAGGCCGACTTGCAGAAGCCGGCGACCCCGTCCTGGCTGCGGCTGGTGCCGAAGTGCAGGCGGATCGGGTCCAGCGCGGTGTCGCAGTAGTTGTAGTCGGTGACCACCACCCGCACGGTCTGGCCGACGCTGGCGTCCAGCAGGATCGGCGGCAGGGTGTCCCGGGTGTGGTTGGTGTCGCTGTAGACCAGCGCGCCGTCCAGGTAGACGCTGATGTCGTCGTCGACCGAGAACCACTCGTAGGCGGTGCCCCCGCCGGAGAGGGTGTAGATGATCGGCTCTTCGGGATCCCAGACGACGATGTCGACGCTGTCCTGGCCGAGCAGCCCGTCGGTGTCCAGGCAGCGCACGCTGAGCGTCTGTTCGCCGACCGGCAGGGCCACCGCCGTGATGGCGAAGGCGCCGTCCGAGGCGGGCGAGGCTGTTCCGACGGGGGTGCTGCCGGCGTAGGCGAGGCAGACCAGCGCGGTCGCTGGGTCCTCGCTGTCGTAGACGACACCGGTCACAGCGACCGACTCGGTGCTGAGGTAGTAGTCCCCCCAGTCCGGCGTGCTGATCGAGACCACCGGCGCGGTGCTGCCCTTGGGCTCATCCCCGGCGTTGCCGAGCAGGCTGATGCTGGCCTTGCGGGCGCCCGGATCGTTGCTGGTCAGGGTCAGCTCGCCGGTCCAGGAGCTGCTGTCCGTCGGCGCGAAGTCGACGCTGAGCAGGGCGCTGACCCCCGACGGCATCTCGTAGGGCAGGCCGGCCCCGCCCGGCAGCGACCAGGCGAAGACCCCCTCCAGGCCGCTGTCGAGCTCGATCTCCTCGATCTTCAGCGTCCCGCTGCCCCGGGCGGTGATCTCCACCGTCTTGGTCGCCACCGTGCCCGGCGTCACATCGCCGAACCACAGGATGCTGGGGTTGAGGTCGATCTCGGGCTCGACGCCCATCCCGCTGAGGTCCACCGAGACGATCGGGCGGTCCTCCTGGTTGGTGTGCAGCTCGATGCGGCCGAAGTCCATCCCGACCGCGTCGGGGGCGTAGCGGACCGAGAGGGCCACCTCATCGGCCTTGCCGACCTCCAGGGCGCTGAGCTCGACATCGGAGAAATCACTTGAGCTTGTGCCGTCCAAGGCCGCGAGATCAATCAACAAAGGGGCAGATCCCACGTTGAGGAGCGAGACCGTCGCGGTCGAGGCCATGCCGACCACCACGTCCCCGAAGTGGATGCCCGAGGCGGCCACCTCGAGCTCGGGGGTCCCGGACTTCACCGAGTAGTCGCTGCAGGCCGCGAGCAGGAGGAGCAGGCTCATGCCCGCCAGTGTGGCACAGTCCGCGCGCATCAGCGATCGCCCTGACGCTCGGCCTGGCGCTCGGCCTGGAGCTGGCGCTCCTGCTCGGCCGTGACCTCGGGAGTGGGGGCCCCCTGGATGGCGTGATGGGCGCCCATCTCGATGCTCTGCAGCAGCGCCTTGAACTCGGCGTCGGGCTCCAGCGCGTGGATCGGCCGGAAGAGGTTGATCTCCTCGATAAGCAGGTCCCGCACCTCCTGCTCGGGCCGCGGGCCCATCGCCCGCTCCAGCCGCATCGCGATGCTCTCGGCCTGCAGGGCGAGCTGCTCCTGGCCGTCGGCCCGCAGGCGGGTGCCCACCTCGCGCCAGCGATGGGCGTCCCGCTCGGCATGCTGCGCCACGGGCTCCTCAGCCTTCCAGCGCGCGACCGCCTCGGGGCTGGTGTCGACCTGCTCTTGGGGCTCGGGCTCCTGGGGCACGGGCTCCTGGGGAGGAGCGGGAGAGGCCCGAACCACGGGCGCGGGAGAGGCCTTCGCAGCCGCCTTGGAAGGCGAGCTCACCGCGGGCGCGACGGCGGGCTCCTCCAGCGCGGTCGCCCGAAAGAGGACGACCGCCAGGATCACCCCGGCGAGGCCAGCCAGCGCCAGCGTCAGCGCGCCCCTGGCCTGCACCTCAATCCCCGTTGCGCAGGGCCAGGCTGACCGCGGTCTTGTCGTCGCCGCCCATGTTGGCCGTCAACCCCCAGACCGGGGTCGTCGGGACCTGGTAGGAGCCGCACAGGCCCTTCATCTGGCGGTAGACCTCCAGCACCTGCTTGACGCCCGTCGCGCCGACCGGGTGGCCGAAGCCGATCAGGCCGCCGCCGGTGTTGACCGGGAGCTGGCCGTTGATGGCCGTGATGCCCTCGGCGCAGAGGCGGGCCGCGTCCCGGCGCGAGCAGAGGCCGATCGCCTCGTACGAGAGCAGCTCGGCCACGGTGAAGCAGTCGTGGACTTCGGCCACGCCGATGTCGTCGACGTCGATGCCGGCCTCGGCCTTGGCCTGGCGCATGGCCATGGCCACCGTCGGCAGCGAGGTGGGGTCCCCGTCCTCGTAGAGGCTGGCCACCGCGTGGCCGCGGCCCCGCACCTCGACCGCGTCGGCCGGGCGCAGGCCCAGGGCGGCGAGGCCCTGCTCGCTGACCATCAGCAGGGCGCTGGCCCCGTCGCTGACCTGCGAGCAGTCGCTGATCTTCAGCCAGGGGGCCAGGTCCTCGTTGGCCAGGAAGTTCGGGTTGTTCTCGCCCGCGGTGCTGGCCACCTCGTAGCTCATGGTGCGCTTCACCATATGGGCCAGCGGGTTGCGGTTGGCGTTGCCGTAGGCCTTGACCGCGAAGTGGGCCAGGTCCTCGTCGTTGAGGCCCCAGGCCTGGTTGCAGGCCTTGATGCGGGCGGCGAAGAGGGCCGGGAAGGTGAACTCGTCGATGCTGCGCTGCCGGTCGTAGTCCGCCGCGCGGGCGAGGTAGTCCGCGCCGACCCGGGCGCTCTCGTTGGTCTGGACCTCGACCCCGGCGGCCAGCACCGTGTCGGCGCCCGAGGCGATCGCGTCGATGCCGGCCAGGACCGCCAGCCCGCCCGAGGCGCAGGCCGCTTCCAGGCGAGCCGCCGGCTTGCCGGCGAAGGCCGGGTGGGCGCCGGCCAGGGCGCTGCCCAGGTGGCCCTGCCGCACGAAGAGCTCGCCCACGAAGTTGCCGACGTACAGGCGATCGACCGAGGCCGGATCGACCCGGGTCTGGGCCAGCGCCGCCCCCACCGCGTCCTTGAGGAGCTGGTGGATGGTCGGGTTGTCGCGCACGCCGAAGTCGGGGTGCTTCTTCCAGATGAAGTCGGGGTGCCCCTTGCCGATGAAGGGGGTGTGGGCGCCTCCGACGATGAAGACGCGACGGGCGAGGGCCATGGCTGCTCCTTGTTCGGCCAGAGTGGGGCCGGCCGGCACCCGCGTCTATCCCGGACCGCGCGCCGCGGCCGCCTCGGCGCGGGCCTTCATCCCTCCCAGCAAGGACCGCGTCCCCTTCTCCTGCATCTGGCGCCGCACCCAGCCCTCCTCGCCCTCGGCCGAGACCGCCGCGGTGTAGACGATGCGGCTGCCCCCGGGTCGGCTGAGCACCTGGTAGCTGCCCCCCGAGCTCTTCAGGGAGCTGGGCCGCGAGGGGTCGAGCTCGTAGGTGCACCAGCGCCCGGCCCGGTCCACCACGTACAGGGTGCTGAACTCGACGCTGACCCCGGCGATCCCCATCACCCAGCGCACCCCCAGGCGCCCGGGCTCGTCCAGGTAGACCTCGGCCTGCTTGAGGGCGGAGATGTCACCGACCCGCGCCTTGACGTCCATGACGGCCGCGAAGGTCGTGTCGGGGTCGGCGGCGACGTCCACCACCACCACCGTCGGGCTCCCCTCGCCCTCCCCGCGCCGCAAGACCACCTCGCCGGTGGCCAGCACGCCCAGCTCTTCCGCGCTCAGGGTCGGGGCGGGAGGAGGCCCCGCCCAGGCCAGGGAGGACACGACGAGCAGGGCGTACAGCGACGAGAGCATCCGAACTCCAAGATGGCGAGAGGCGCGAGCGAGGCACGCGGGACGGGAGCCCGGCATGCCCTGTCGAGCATCGTCGGATACCCTGCGCCGATGCCATTGACCCCCATCTCCCTGCGCTTCGTCCTGCGACGCCCGCAGAGCCTCAGCCTGGCCGAGGCCGCCGCCATCCACGACCTGGCGATCCGGGGCCGGCGACGGCGCTGGACCCGGCTCGCCGGCCTGCAGATCCTGGGGCTCGAGGGCCCCGACGAGGCGCGGGCCCTGCTGACGGCCGAGCTGATCGAGCCCGATCCCGAGCGCGTCGATCTGCAGCGCCTCGCCGAGCTGCTCGAAGAGCTCTGGAGCTGCGTGCCCGGCGCCGAGCCCGCCGCGGACGACCCCCTGGCCCTGCTGGGCAGCCGCGAGGGCCGCCTGACCCTGGACGGCGGTCGCCTGCTGCCTGCCCTGCCCGAAGGCTGGAGCGCGCCGGAGGCCTGCCGGCTCCTCTCCGAGAGCCCCACCCCTCCGCCCGCTCCCCTCCCCCCCCCC
>DDSR01000146.1 GCA_002343455.1 Deltaproteobacteria bacterium UBA2385
CAGCGGATGATCAACGAGACCTACAGCGCCTTCGTGCAGGGCTTCATGCCGACCCTGGCCCGGCCCGATGTGGACGCGCTGGAGGGGCTGACCACGGCGATCATCGTCGATCAGGAGCGGATGGGAGCCAACTCGCGCTCCACGGTCGGCACGGCGACCGACGCCAACGCGATGCTGCGGATGCTGTTCAGCCGGCTCGGCGAGCCCCATATCGGCTCGCCGAACGCCTTCTCCTTCAACGTGCCCTCGGTCCGCGGCGTGGGCTCGCTCACCACCGAGAAGGGCGGCGGCAAGACCGAGACGCGGACCTTCACCGTCAACGGGGGCATGTGCCCGCGCTGCGAGGGGATGGGCTCGGTCAACGACTTCGACCTGAGCCAGCTCTACGACGCGACGAAGTCCTTGAACCAGGGGGCGCTCACCGTCCCGGGCTACAGCATGGACGGGTGGTACGGTCGGATCTTCCGGGGCTGTGGCTACTTCGACCCCGACAAGCCGATCGCACAATACAACAAGACCGAGCTGCACGACCTCCTCCACCACGAGCCCACCAAGCTGAAGATCGATGGGATCAACCTGACCTACTCCGGGCTGAACCCGAGCATCCAGAAGTCCTACCTCTCCAAGGACGTCGAGGCGATGCAGCCCCATATCCGGGCCTTCGTCGACCGGGCCATCACCTTCACGGCCTGCCCGGCCTGCCAGGGCACCCGACTGAACGAGGCCGCCCGCTCCTCCCGGATCCAGGGGATCCACATCGCCGAAGCCTGCGCGATGCAGATCGACGAGCTGGCCCGTTGGGCGCGGACGGTGGAGTCGCCCTCGGTCGCGCCACTGATCGCGGGGCTCCGGCACCTGCTCGACTCCTTCGTCGAGATCGGCCTGGGCTACCTCAGCCTGGACCGCCCCAGCGGCACCCTCTCCGGCGGCGAGGCCCAGCGCACCAAGATGATCCGCCACCTCGGCTCCTCCCTGACCGATGTGACTTATGTGTTCGACGAGCCGACGATCGGCCTGCACCCGCACGACATCCAGCGGATGAACAGTCTGCTGCGGCGCCTGCGGGACAAGGGCAACACCGTCCTGGTAGTGGAGCACAAGCCCGAGACGATCACGATCGCCGATCACGTCGTCGACCTGGGGCCGGGTGCCGGGACGGCTGGCGGCGAGGTCGTCTTTGAGGGCACGGTGGAGGAGCTGCGAGCCAGCGGCACGCTGACGGGGCGTCACCTGGACGACCGCGCGACCGTGAAGCCCAAGGTGCGCACCGCGACAGGAACGATGCAGGTCCGCGGGGCCCGTACCCACAACCTGAAGGGGGTCGACGTCGACATCCCGCTGGGTGTGCTGGTGGTGGTGACCGGGGTGGCCGGCTCGGGCAAGAGCTCGCTGATCCACGGCTCGGTCAGCGGCCAGCCGGGGGTGGTCACGGTCGATCAGGGGGCCATCCAGGGCTCGCGGCGCAGCAACCCGGCGACCTACTCGGGCTTGCTGGAGCCGATCCGCAAGGCCTTCGCCAAGGCCAACGGGGTCAAGCCGGCCCTGTTCAGCGCCAACTCCGAGGGTGCCTGCCCCGCCTGCAACGGCGCCGGGATGATCTACACCGACCTGGGGATGATGGCCGGCGTCTCGACGGTCTGCGAGGACTGCGAGGGCCGCCGCTTCCAGGCCAGCGTGCTGCAGTACCGGCTCGGCGGAAGGCACATCGCCGAGGTGCTGGACCTCTCGGTCGACGAGGCTGTGGCCTTCTTCGGCGTGGGCGAGGCGCGCACTCCTGCGGCCGAGGCCATCCTGCGGCGCCTCGGCGATGTGGGCCTCGGCTACCTGCGCCTGGGTCAGCCTCTCCCGACCCTCTCCGGCGGCGAGCGGCAGCGCCTGAAGCTGGCCACCCAGATGGGCGCAGAGGGAGGCGTGTACGTGCTCGACGAGCCGACCTCCGGCCTGCACCTCGCCGACGTCGCGCTGCTGCTGGGCATGCTGGACCGGCTGGTAGACTCCGGAAAGTCGGTCCTGGTGATCGAGCACCACCTCGCCGTGATGGCCCATGCCGACTGGCTGATCGACCTGGGGCCGGGCGCCGGACATGAGGGCGGTCGGGTCGTCTTCGAGGGCACGCCCGCCCAGCTGGTCGCCCGACCCTCGACCTTGACCGGCGAGCATCTCGCCGCCTTCGTCGCGCCCCGGGCCTGAGCCTCGCCCCGACCAGGCGCGCATCCGTTAGCACAAGGCCTCCTGTCGGAGGTCGCCCGTGCCCGCCATCGCCCTGATCCTCGCCGCCGGAATGGGCACCCGAATGCGCTCCCGCCTCGCCAAGGTCCTGCACCCGGTGCTGGGCTGGCCGATGGTCCAGCACGCCGCCCACGCCTGCCAGCAGGCCGGCCTGGCCGTGCGGGTCGTCGTCAACCACCAGGAAGAGGCCGTGCGGGCCGCCCTGGGGCCGCTGGGGGTGGAGTTCAGCCGCCAGTCCAGCCCGCTGGGCACCGGGCACGCCGTGGCCTGCGCCCTGCCGGACCTGCCCGCCGAGGGCACCCTGCTGGTGCTGCCCGGCGACGCGCCCCTGCTGCGCTCCGAGACCCTGGCGGCGCTGCTGGCGGCCCATGATCAGGCGCTCTGCACCTGCCTCTCGATGGAGCTGCCCGATCCGGCCGAGTACGGGCGGATCGTGCGGGAGGGCCAGGCGGTGCGCATCGTGGAGGCGGTGCACCTCGACCCGACCGAGCGGGCCGCGCTGCGAGAGGTGAACAGCGGCATCTACGCCTTCGACCTCGCCTTCCTGCACGAGGTGCTCCCGGGCCTGCGCCCGCACCCGCCCAAGGGCGAGCTCTACCTGACCGATGTGCTGGAGCTGGCGTCTGAGCGAGGCGGGGCGCGGGTGATCCTGCACCGCGGCCCGCCCGAGGAGCTGCTGGGGGTCAACGACCGCTGGGCGCTCTCCCAGGCCGAGGGCCTGCTGGGCGAGCGCCTGAAGCGGCAGCACGCGCTGGCCGGGGTCAGCTTCCAGGACCCGGCCAGCACCCGGGTCGAGGTCGAGGTCCAGCTCGGCGAGGACGTGGTGATCGGCCCCGGCTGCGTCCTGCGACGCGGGACCCGGATCCAGAGCGGGGTCGAGGTGGGGCCCCACTGCGTGCTGGCCGACTGCGAGGTGGCCAGCGGCGCCCGCATCGAGGCCCACAGCGTCGTGCAGGGGGCCAAGATCGCGAGCGGCGCGGTCGTCGGGCCCTTCGCCCGGCTGCGCCCGGGGGCCGAGCTGCGGGCGGGTGCCCGCGTCGGCAACTTCGTCGAGGTCAAGAACGCCGTCCTGGAAGAGGGCGCCAAGGCCAACCACCTCGCCTACATCGGCGACGCCCGCATCGGGGCCCGCGCCAACATCGGGGCGGGGACCATCACCTGCAACTACGACGGCTACCGCAAGCACCGCACGGAGATCGGCGAGGACGCCTTCATCGGCAGCAACAGCGCCCTGGTGGCCCCCGTCAAGATCGGCGCCCGGACGATCGTCGCCGCCGGCTCGGTCCTCACCCGCGAGGTGCCGGACGACGCCCTCGCCCTGGGCCGCGCCCCTCAGGTCAACAAGGAGGGCATGGCCCGCGATCTGCGCGCCCGCAGCGCCGAGCTGGCCCGCCGCGCCGCCGAGCTGGCTCGAGGCGAGAAGGAGGGCCGGAATGGTTGAGCCTCTGCTGGTGGGGCTCAACGAGCCCCAGCGCCTCGCGGTTGTCACGACCGAGGGCCCGCTCCTCATCCTGGCCGGCGCCGGCTCGGGCAAGACCCGGGTCCTCACCCACCGCATCGCCTGGCTGCTCCAGCAGGGGGTGGCCCCCTGGCGCATCCTGGCCGTGACCTTCACCAACAAGGCCGCCCAGGAGATGCGCCACCGGGTCGAGCAGATCGTCGGCGATCCGGCCAAGCGCATGATGGTGACGACCTTTCACAGCGCCTGCGTGCGCTTCCTGCGCGAGGACATCGAGCACCTGGGCTACCCGCGCTCCTTCGTCGTCTACGACACCGACGATCAGCTCCGGCTGGTCAAGGAGATCATGCGGGTCGACAACATCCAGGGCAAGGACTGGACCCCCGCCCGGCTGCGCGGGGCGATCGACCAGGCCAAGAACAAGATGGTCACCCCCGACCAGCTCGCCGAAGAGCTGCGCAGCTCGCCGGGCAACCCCACGGTGCGGGTCTACCGCCGCTACGACGCGGCGCTGAAGGCCGCCGGGGCGGTCGACTTCAACGACCTGCTCAACCTGATGGTCAAGCTCTTCCAGGAGCACCCGGCGGTGCTGCGGCGCTACCAGGAGCGCTTCCGCTACATCATGGTCGACGAGTACCAGGACACCAACAAGGCCCAGTACACCCTGCTCCAGCTCCTGATGAAGCGCCCGGCCGGAGAACCGCGCAACCTCGCGGTGGTCGGCGACGATGACCAGAGCATCTACGCCTTCCGGGGCGCCGACGTCCAGAACATCCTGGACTTCGAGCGCGACTTCCCCGAAGCGACCGTGGTCCGCTTGGAGCAGAACTACCGCAGCACCGAGCCGATCCTGGAGGTCGCGCACGCCGTCGTCCGCCACAACCGCGGGCGGATGGAGAAGAAGCTGTGGACCGAGCAGAAGACGGGCGAGCCGGTCCGCCTGATCACCAGCATGGACGAGCAGGAGGAGGCCGAGAGCATCGCCGGCGAGATCCGACGCGCCACCGGCACGGGCACCCGCTACGGCGACGTGGCCATCATCTACCGGACCAACGCCGCCTCCCGGCCCTTCGAGCAGGTGATGGTGCGGGCGGGCATCCCCCACATCCTGGTCGGCGCGGCCCGCTTCTACGAGCGCAAGGAGGTGCGGGACCTGCTGGCCTACCTCAAGCTGATCCTGAACCCGGCCGACGACATGGCCCTGCTGCGGATCGTCAACGTGCCCGGGCGCGGCATCGGGCCCAAGGCGGTCGACGCCATCCGCGACGCGGCCGAGGCCCAGGGCCTGCCGATGCTGGCGGGCCTGCGGCGCTGGTCGCAGGACAAGGGCAAGGCCAAGGAGGAGGGCCGCAAGCTCTGCGTCCTGCTGGACCAGTGGCGGGAGTCGCTGGGCAGCCTGCCGGCGGGCGAGCTGGTCCACCGCGTCGTTGAGCAGAGCGGCTACGGGCCGATGCTGCGGGCCGAGAACACCGACGAGTCCAAGGGGCGGCTGGAGAACCTCGAAGCCCTGGCCCGCGCGGTGGAGGAGCCCTTCGACGACGCCATGCTCTACGACGACCTCTTCCGCGAGGAGTCCAAGGTCGACCTGGAGGACCCCGAAGCCCGGCTGCGCTTCTTCGTCGACCGGGTCAGCCTGGCGGGCCAGGACGAGAGCCTGCCCGGGCCCGAGGACGAGGGCAAGGTCACCCTGCTGACCGCCCACCTCGCCAAGGGGCTGGAGTTCCCGACGGTCTACGTCGTCGGCCTGCACGAGGGCGGCTTCCCGCACTTCCGGGCGATGGAGGACGAGCGCGAGCTGGAGGAGGAGCGCCGCCTCGCCTACGTCGCCTTCACCCGGGCCAAGAGCCGGCTGGTGCTCTGCCGGGCGCGCCGCCGGATGGTGCCGGGCAGCGGCTACCGCGATGTGCCGGCCTCGCCCTTCCTGCGGCTGATCCCCCCGCACCTGCTGAAGCAGGGCGGCGCCTGGGCCTCGACCAGCTCGACCCCCTCGCCCTTCGAGCAGCGCCTCGCCGCGCGCCAGAGGCCTCCCAGCACCTGGGCGGCGCCCGCCTCGCTGAGCACGCGCCCGCCTCCGGCCAGCGCTCCCCGGCCGCCCCCCGCGCCAGCCGCAGAGAGCGACGAGTCCCTGCGCACCGTGTCGCTGGACGCCTCGACCGCGCTGAAGCCGGGCATGGAGGTCCTGCACCCCAGCTTCGGCCGCGGCATGGTGCAGGAGGTCCAGGGCTCGCCGGGCAACCAGAAGCTGGTCGTCCACTTCCGGCACCACGGGCGCAAGTCGCTGATGGCGCGGATGGCGAACCTCGAAGTGGTGCTGCCATGAGGCGCGCCTTCCGGGAACCCGGGTCCGAGCCGCGGGTCCAACTGGGGGCCCTGATGCCTCGCGCTTGCCGGAGAGGCTCCCGCGGTGGTACCGTTCCCCTGGCCGCGGCGCCCGAGGAGTGCAGAAACCAGCGATGATCGTCACCTGCGAACACTGTGCTGCCCGCTACAAGCTCGATCCTGCCCGGATCACCGGGCGGGGCGTCCGGATCACCTGCCCAAGCTGCCGCCATGTCTTCGTGGTCTACCGCCAGGAAGACGCGGGGGCCTCGCCCGGCCAGGACTCGGCCAGCCCGGCCTCGACCGGCGCGCCCTCGCCGAGCTCCCCCTCGCCGAGCTCCCCCTCGCCGGCGCCTGTCAGCACCCCTTCGCCCGTGGGCTCCGCCGCCGTCGCCTCCTCCTCCTCCCGAGGCGCCGCCAGCGCGGCCGCCGCGGTCAGCCCGGCCCCCCCCAAGCTGGACCTGGACACCCTGGACTTCACCTCGGTCGGCATCCAGGCCTGGAAGGTCAAGGTCCGCATCGGGCTGGTCTACGACTTCAGCGACTACAAGACCCTGGCCCGCTACATCAAGGACGGCCGGGTCGGCAACGACGACCAGATCAGCCACGATGGCAAGACCTGGACCCGCCTGGGCGAGATCGCCGACCTGCAGAAGCACTTCATCCAGGTATACGTCGACGCCCGTCAGCGGCAGGAAGACGCCGCCAACGAGAGCTCCGGTGGCTTCGACGACGAGGGCCCGACGCGCATCGTCGGGGCCGAGTCGGTCACCAAGGGCCTGGGCGAGCTGGCCCGCAGCCCCGATCCGGCGACCGGCTCCGACGCCCTGGCGGCGGCGGCCCAGGCCGCGGCCGATGCCGAAGACGAGGGCCCCCGGGGCCCCCGCTTCCAGGACCCCTTCGAGAAGGGCCGGGCCCGCCGCGAGGCCGCCCCCAAGCGCGCTTCCAGCCCCGCGGCGCGCAACGACACCGCCGCCAGCGCCTCGCGCTCCGGCCCCAGCATGGCCGTCATGGTGGTCCTGGGCCTGCTCATCGGCACCCTCGCCGCGGGCGGCTGGTACCTCTACCAGAACCGCGTGCCGGACCAGGTGGGCGAGACCGATGCCCAGCGCGCGCTGCGAGAGGCCGCGCTGCGCGCCGAGTCCGAGCAGGCCAAGGAGGACCTGCGCGAGAAGGCCAAAGCCGAGCTCGTCGACGGCCTGGAGCCGACCGAGCTGAACCCGATCGTCACCGAGAACCCTGAAGACGTCTACGTCCCCGTGGGGCCCAGCGGCCGCGGCGCCGCCAAGGCCCCGACGAACCCGACGGCGGGCGGCGGCGTCGACCCGGCCATGGCCGCGGGCATGCAGACCTCGGCCCCGACCTCGCCCGCCGACCACTTCAGCGCCGGCCGGACGTCGCTGAACGCCTCGAACTACAGCCAGGCGGTGCAGGGCTTCCGGCAGGCCGTCACCGGCGCGCCCAACAACTCAGAGTATCGTTACTACCTCGGCTACGCCCTCGACCGCAGCGGCAGCAGCGAGGCGGTGGGCGAGCTGAACCAGGCTGCGCGGCTGGGCAACCAGCAGGCCTACAAGCTGCTGGGCGACATCTCCGGCCGGCAGGGGGACGTTTCCGGCGCTGTCGGATACTACCAGCAGTACCTGGCCACCAACCCGTCCGACGCGGCGGCGATCCAGGCCGAGATCGACCGACTGACGCGCTGAGGTCGTCGCTGCCGAAGCCGGCACGGCGGCTGCCGAGGAAGAAGCCGACCCATGCTGATCGTCTGCGACAACTGCGGTGCCGAGTACCAGGTCGACATCGACGACGAGGGCGGGACGCCCGCACGGCAGCAGCGCTTCCGCTGCAGCGCCTGCGGCCACACCTTCTCCATCGCCAGCGAGCGCTCCAAGGCCCTCGACTCCGAGAGCCCCGAGGACGGCAAGGCGGGTCACGAGCCCACCACCGTCATGTACCTCCAGCAGGAGGGCAAGGTCTACCAGATCGACGACCTCGCCGCGCTCCAGCGGTGGATCGTCGAGCGCCGGGTCCTGCGCGAGGATCTGCTCAGCGTCGGCGGCCTCAAGTGGGAGCCGGTCGGCAGCCGCCGGGACCTCCAGGTCTTCTTCCACCTCGTCGAGCACGCCGAGCGCTCGGTGATCAGCGGGGGCAGCAGCGCGCCGCCCCCCCTCTCCGAGGACTCGGGCCGCGACCCGCTGGCCGGCAAGGCGCCCTGGGAGATGGGCGCGGGGGTTCCCTCCTCTGCGCCGACCGGGCAGGCCGCCGCCGACCTGGACGACCTCTCTGCGCCCGAGGCCGACCCCGACGAGCTGGATCACGACGACGGCACCGACGCCGGCCTGCCGGTGTTGGACCTGGGCGCCCTCTCGCGCAGCCGCGAGCTGGATGAGGAGGCCCTCTCGGCGCCCGAGCCGCGCTTCGCCCAGCCTGTGGTCATGCCAAACCTCGCTGGGCCCGACCTCGCTGGGCCCGAGCTCCGGCCCGAGCTCCGGCCCGAGCCGGCGGTGGCCGCAGCGCTGTCCTCCCCTCCGGCGGCGGATGGATCGGCGCTCAGCTCCGACATGCTCTTCCCCGACGAGACCGAGGAGCTGCAGCGCACCAGCTCGCACCGCCCCTACGAGGCGGAGGTCGAGCCTGCGGCCTCCTCGGGCGGCGTGCCGGTCTGGGCCGTCCTGCTGGGGCTGGCGGTCCTGCTGGGCGGGGGCGCCTGGTGGTACTCGACCCACGGCGGGACCGACACCCCGGTAGACAGCCCCTCGACGCCGACCGAGGCGGTGATCCGCCCCGGCGCGCCTCCCGCGGTGGCGCAGCCCGTCGCGGCGCCGGTCGCGCAGCCGGTCGCGCAGCCGGTCGCGGCGCCCGTCGCGGCGCCCGTCGCCGAGCCCGTCGCGGCGCCCGTCGCCGAGCCCGTCGCGGCGCCGAAGCCCCCCGACCCGAAGCCGCCCGAGCCAAAGCCGCCCGAGCCGGTCGCGGCGCCGAAGCCTCCCCCCGAGCCTGCCCCCGAAGCCGCGCCCAAGCCCGTCTCGGCCCAGAAGCGCGTCGAGCAGGGCTGGGCGGCCGCCGACAAGGGCAACTTCAGCGAGGCGCAGGCCCACTTCGCCGCGGCGGTGGAGTCCAACCCCAGCAACGGCGCGGCCGTCTTCGGCCTGGGCTACTCCTACGAGAAGCTCGGCAACTCCGCGCTCGCCGTTCGCTACTACTGCACCGCCTCGCGCTCGAACAACAGCGAGGCCCAGCTCGAGGCCCAAGGCCGACTGCGGGCCCTGGGGGCCTCCTGCGAGTGAGCGACCAGGGCCGGCCGGGGCAGCCTCGCCCGCGCATCCGGGTCGTCGCCGCCCAGGCCGAGCGCGAGGGCCGCTTCTTGATCACCCAGCGCCGGCCCGAGGCAACCCTCCCCCTGCTGTGGGAGTTCCCCGGCGGCCGGGTCGAGGAGGGCGAGAGCGACGCCGAGGCCCTGGCCCGCGAGCTGAGCGAGAAGACCGGCCTGTCGATCGAGGTCGGCCCGGCGCTGATGCAGGTCCTGCACGAGTACGACGGCTACTCCCTGGAGCTGGTCCTCTACCGGGTCAGCACCTGGGGCGAGGCGCGCTGCGTCCGCGTCAACGACGCCCGCTGGGTGTCGCCGGAGGAGTTCGGCGAGTACGAGTTCCCGGGGGCCGATCAGCGGACAGTGGACGCGTTGTTGGGGCGGGGGAGCGCCTGACGCGGCTCCCTCAGCGCAGCCGGTCTCCCAGCGCCGCCAGCTCGGCGTACAGATACACATTGGCCGCGATCGCCTTGGCGAACACGCCCAGGTCCAGCGACTCGTTCGGTCCATGGGCCGTCGTCCGAGGGTCCATCACGCCGTTCAGGATCAGCGGCAGATCCCCGAAGCGCTGCCCGAAGAGCGCGACAAACGGGATCGATCCCCCCACGCCCACCTGCACCAGGTCGTGCCCCCAGGCGGCGAGGTAGGCGCGGCTGGCCGCCTCGAAGGCCGGGCCCTCGGGCTTGTAGAGCCAGCCCTCGCCCGACCAACCGTCCTCGGTCAGGCTGACCTCGACCCCGCAGGGAGGCTCCGTACAGACGGCGTCGCGGATCGCCTCCACCAGCTCGTCCCCGCTCTGTCCGGGCGCCAGTCGCACGCTCAGCACGGCGCTGGCCTCCTGCCGCAGGGCGTTCTTCTTGTGGGCCATGTCCGGCATGGTCGTCGCCACGACGGTCAGCGCGGGCTGCCGCCACATCCACTCGGCCGGCGAGCGACCGCGATGGGGGAGGGCCGCGAGGCCTTCGCGGATATGGGCGCCGTCCTCGATCACGGCGTTGTCCAGCGGCACCGTCCACGAGGCCTGGGCCCAGTCGGGATCGACCTGTTGGCGACCGATGGCCAGCCGACCGTCTTCGTCGGTGAGCCGGGTGATCAGGCGGCAGAGCGCGATCGAGACGTCGGGGACCATGTTCCCCCACAGCCCGCTGTGCACGTCGGCGTCGAGCGCGCGAACGGTCAGCCGCAGCTCGATCAGCCCGCGCAACGAGACCGTCAGGCCCGGGATGGTGGTGCTGGGGTTCTCGCAGTCGGTGAGGACCATCACCTGGGCGTCGAAGGCCTCGGGGAAGGCGTCCATGAAGCGCTCGAGGTTGGGGGAGCCGATCTCCTCCTCGCCCTCGATCAGCAGCTTCAGGTTGCAGGGCAGGCCGCCGGTCTGCTCCAGCCAGGCCCGGATCGCCGCGAGGTGGCTGACCCAGCCGCCCATGTCGTCGGCCGCGCCGCGGGCGTAGAGCCGGCCGTCGCGAACGGTCGGCTGGTGGGGGGGCGAGATCCAGGTCTCGCCCTTGACCGGCTGCAGGTCGAGGTGGCCGTAGACGAGCACGGTGGGCGCGTCGGGGCCGGCCTTCATCCACTCGGCCGCCACGCAGGGCAGGGCGCCGTCGAGCTCCAGCAGGCGGGCGTGGTCCAGGCCGAGGTTGGCGAGGTCGTCGCGGATCATCGCGGCCAGCGTGCGCACATCGCCGTGGTGCTGGGCGTCGCAGGAGATCGCCGGCACCCGCAGGTAGGCCGAGAGCTGGGCGAGGGTCCGGTCGAAGGAGGCCTGGGCGGCCTGGGCGACCTGGGGCGCGGCGGCGAGGGGGTCGGTGGAACGGGACACGGGCACCTCCAGGGGGGAGGAGGAGTATCCGCGCAGCCCTCAATGCGCCGTCAGCAAGCGCTCGATCAGGGGTCGATCGCCCGACCCCCAGGCGCCCAGGCGCTCGTGACGGAGCCGGTCCTGCCCGTCGATCAGCCGCAGCAGCGGGAGCGCGTCGGGGACCGCCTCTCCCCGGACCAGCAGGCTCTGCCAGGTGAGGCCGTGATCACGGTGGAAGGCGTCGACGGCGGCCCCGGCCCGAGGGAGGTCCGGGTCGAGGGCCAGGTCCCAGGCCACGCTGACGAGGTCGAAGTGGGCGCTGTAGTAGAGGTGCAGCTCGCGGAGCTCGTGCAGATCGTGGGCCGAGGCCGGATCGCGGGCCAGGAAGTGGAAGACCAGCCGGGTCCGCCCGGGGGCGGTCAGGGCCCGCTGGAGGCCGGCACCGTCGACCACGACGCAGCGCTCCAGCACGGTGCCGTCGGCGAGCCGCTCGCTGCCCATCTCGGTGCGCGAGGGGTCGGCCGGAGGGGGCGGGCGGCGGAGGCGGGCGCGGAGGCGGTCGAGCAGGGCCATGGGGCGGGGCTATCGCGAATTCCGAGGTGCGACTAGCTAGTGCCAGGCACTAGCTAGTCATACCCCCCAAGGAAGCGCGTTAGACGCTGCGGCCATGAGCACCCCCGTCGTCGCCGCCCGCACCCTCAGCCGTCGTTTCGGAAAGCGCTGGGCCCTGGCCCGCCTCAATCTCGAGGTCCAACCCGGGGAGCGGCTGCTGGTCCTGGGGGCCAACGGCAGCGGCAAGAGCACGCTGCTCTCGGTGCTCTCGACCCTGCTCCCGCCCACCCTGGGCGAGCTGCGGCTCTTCGGCCTCGACCCGGTCCGCCAGGCCCGCGACGTCCGCCGCAAGGTCGCCTTCCTCCGCCACGCCCACGGCATGTACGAGGACCTGGGCGGCCGCGAGAACCTGGTCGTCCGCGGGCGCCTGCTCGATCGGCGGATCGACCCCCTGGCCGAGCTCAAGCGGGTCGGCCTGGACGACCGCCCCGAGCCCATCCGCACCTGGAGCGCGGGCATGCGCAAGCGGCTGCAGCTCGCCATGCTGATGATGGAGGGCCCCGAGCTGGCCCTGATCGACGAGCCCTTCAGCGCCCTGGACCCCAGCGGCGCCCGCGAGGTCGAGGGGCTGATCCGCAACCTGCCCGGCGCGGTGATCATCGTCAGCCACCAGGTCGAGCGGGCCAGCGCGCTCTGCGACCGGGCGCTGCTGCTGGAGGCGGGCCTGCCCCGCTGGGAGGGGCCGGCGACCGAGGCGGCCAGCGCCTGGGCGGCTTCGCAGCGGGGTTAGCTCCCCGACACGTCCAGCACGGTGTCCCAAAGCACCCGCAGCCCCCGGCGCAGGTTCTCGATGCTGACGTGCTCGCCGTCGCCGTGCATCGTCCGCAGCTCGGCCTCGGTCAGCACGAAGGGCACCATCCCGTAGGCCCTGACCCCCAGCGGCCGCAGCACGATGCTGTCGGTGAAGCCCACGCTGATCACCGGCCCGGCCACCGCCCGCGGCAGGCCCTCGACCGAGCGGCGGGCCAGCGCCTCGTACAGAGGGTCGCCCCGCCACTCGCTCACCGAGGCGGGGATCGCCTGGATCACCTCCAAGCTCAGCCCCTCGCCCACCGCCGAGGCGATCTCCGCCTGCATCTGTTCAGGAGAGGTCCCCGGCAGCAGCCGGCTGTCGATCAGCGCGTGGACCTGCGAGGGCACCACATTGGGCTGCTCGGCCCCCTCGAAGCCCGTCACATGGGCGGTGTCCGTCAGCCCGGCCCGGGTCAGGGGGTTGGCCATCAGCCGCCCCCGCACCAGCAGCTTCACCAGCCCCGGGCGCCGCAGGACCGCCCCGGACAGCCCGCCCTCCTCCTCGCCGATGGCCGAGAGCAGCTCCAGCAGGGCCGGGTCCCAGGTGGGCCGCACCGGGCGCTCCAGCAGGGCCAGCGAGGCGCGGGCGAGGCGCTCGGGGGCCTGATCGGGCAGGGGCACGCTGCCGTGGCCGGGCTCGCCCGCGGCGGTCATCCGCAGCCAGAGGACCCCCTTCTCGCCCACTGAGATCGGGAAGACCGTCTGCCCAGGAAAGAGCATGTCGGCGATGCCCACCCCGCCCTCGTTGATCACATGGGAGCAGCCGATCTCCTCCCAGCGGCTGGCGATGTGCCGGATCCCCAGGTTGTCCACCTCCTCGTCCGCCACCGCCAGGAGCACCAGGTCGCGGTCCAGCTCGACCCCCGAGCGCACGACCATCGCCAGGACCATCGCCTGCATCGCCCCCATGCCCTTCATGTCCAGGGCCCCCCGCCCCCAGACCCGCCCCTGGGCGTCGATCGTCCCCGAGAGCGGCCCCTTGCCCTCAGGCCAGCGCTCGGCCTCGGCCGTGGCCACGTCGATATGCGAGAGCAGACAGAGCGGCGGCTGCGCTCCTGTCCCCTTC
>DDSR01000218.1 GCA_002343455.1 Deltaproteobacteria bacterium UBA2385
CGGCGGGCGCCTCGAGCGATTGCGCGAGATCGCCGGGCTGGCCTGCGCCGTCAGCCTTGGGGCCGTCGGCCTTCAGATCGCCAGCCTGCTGCTCGGCCGGGGGCGTTGTGGCGGGGGTCTCGACGTCCGTGTCGTTGCAGGCGGCGAGGAGGAGCGTGAGGAGGAGCGTGTTCATGGCGCGGCCGTTAACGCGGCGGCGCCAGCCTGTCGCCGCGCAGGGCGGGGCGACAGCCTGTCACCGCGCAGGGCGGGGAGGGGGGGAGCGATGATCACCGCAGCCAACAGGGGGGTCGGTGCTGAGCTGCGCCTGCTCTTCGGGCTCGCCTGGCCCGTGATCATCGGCAACCTCGGCGCGGTCGGCCTGTGGGTGGCCGACACCGTCATGGTCGGGCAGTTCGGCGGTGCCGCCCTGGCCGCCGTGGCCCTGGCCTCCACCTGGTCCTACGGCGTCTCGGTCATCGCCCGGGGCGCGGCCAAGGGCCTCGACCCCCTGGTGGCCCAGGCCTTCGGGCGCGGCGACCGCTTCGGGGCAGGCCGCTCCCTGGTCCACGGCTTGTGGATGGCGGCGATCCTCTCGGTCCCGGTGATCCTGCTGCACCTCGTCGGCGGCCCCGGGCTGCGCCTGCTCGGCCAGCCCGAGAGCCTGCTGGGCCTGGCGGGCAGCTACTCGGTCATCCTCGCCGTCGACGTCCCCTTCATGCTGGCCTTCGCCGTCCTCCAGCAGTTCCTCCAGGCGCTGGGCCTGATGCGACCCTCGGCCGTCGCCATCCTGCTGGGAAATGTGCTCAACGTCGGCCTGAACCTGCTCTTCATGCACGGCCTCGGGCCCCTCGCCGGCATGGGCCCGCTGGGCTGCGCCTTCGCCACCGTCTTCAGCCAGGTCTTCATGCTGGTGGTGTTGCTGGTCCTCGCCCGGCGGGAGCTTCGGGAGTGGTGGCCCGAGGGTGGGCTGCGGGTCGGGCGGGACCTCGCGGGCCTCTGGCAGGTCTTTGCGCTCGGCCTGCCTGTCGGCCTCCAGCTGGCCATAGAGACCTGGGGCTTCCAGCTCGCTGGCATCATGGTCGGCTGGATCGGCGAGGTCGAGCTCGCCGCGCACGCCATCGCCTTGAACATCTCCACGGTCTCCTTCATGACCCCCCTGGGCATCGGCGCCGCCGTCGCCACCCGGGTCGGCCAGCTCCAGGGGGCCGGTCGGGACTGGGGGCTCTCGGCGGTCACCGGCATCGGCATGGGCGCCGCCGTCATGTCGCTCTCGGCCATCCTCTTCACCCTGTTCCCGGCCTGGCTCGGTGGACTGTACACAAACGATCTGGCCGTCATCACCATGATGATCGTGCTGCTGCCCGTGGCGGGGGCCTTCCAGCTCTTCGACGGCGTCCAGGTGGTCAGCTTCGGCGTGCTGCGCGGGCTGGCCGATGTGCGGGTCCCGACGGCGATCAACCTGGTGGCCTACTGGGGGATGGGCCTGCCCTTGGCCTGGGCGCTGGGCTTCCCGCTGGGGCTGGGGGCGCGGGGGGTGTGGATGGGCCTGGTGCTGAGCCTGGCGGTGGTGGCCGGCTTGCTGTTGCTGCGGATCCGGGCGCTGCACCGGGGGCGGGGGGCGCCCTAGAACCCCCCCTCCGGCGGCCGGGCCGGCCCGCCCTCCAGGTCCAGGATCGCCACGCAGCGCTGCGCCGGCAGCCCATAGCGGAAGGGCACGATGCTGGAGCCCACCCCCGGGTTGACGTAGACCTGGCCGAGCTCCTCGTGGTAGAAGCCGTTGAGGTAGCGTACGGAGAGCAGGTTCTTGTACAAGGCCTGGGTCCAGGCCTTCAGGTGGAACTGTCCGCCGTGGGTGTGGCCCGACAGGACCAGGCCGGCGCCCGCGGCCCACAGCTCGGGCGCCGCCTCGGGGTTGTGGGAGAGGGCCAGCGCAGGGCGGCCCAGCAGCCCGTGGCAGGCCTTGCCCACGTCGTGGTGGTCGGTGGTCCAGTCGTCGATGCAGACCAGGGCGAGGCCGTCTTCGCCGTGGCCCTCCTCGGTCCAGCCGTTGGTGATGACCTCGACCCCAGCCAGGTCCAGCGCCCGGCGCACGGCTGGCGCCCCGCTCCACCAGTCGTGGTTGCCCAGGACGGCGACCTTGCGGCCGCGGATCTCGCTCATCACGGCGCGGAGCTGCTCGACATGGCCCAGCCCGCGAGCGACGAAGTCGCCGGTCAGGACCGTGAGATCGGGGTGGGCGGCGTTGACCAGGGCGACGGCGTTGCGCTGCAGGGCCATCGGCGTGACGGTGCCGAAGTGCAGGTCGGTCAGGTGGGCGACCCGCTTGCGCCCCTGCCAGTTCGGGACGAAGACATGCGCATGGTAGGGCTTGGGGCGCGCGAAGCCCCAGGCCGGTCCGCCGTGCAGCGGACCGTTCGGGCCATCCGGGGCGGATGGTGGAGCGATCTCGGGGGGAGGCAGGGTCACGAAGGCTTCCTAACGGGGCCAGTCCCGGCAGGCGCGCCCGCCCTGGTGCTTACGAGGTGCTTACGAAAGGTTCCACCCCGGAGAGCGCATGACCTCGCGAGCCCTGGCCCCCGTGGCCCCCCTGGCCGCCGTCCTCTCGACCTTGCTGCTGGTCGCCTGCCCCTCGACCACCAAGAAGCTGAACCTGCCGCCGGTCCAGACCGTGCCGAAGGTCGAGCTCGATCGCTACCTGGGGACCTGGTACGAGATCGCCAGCTTCCCGCAGAGCTTCCAGCGAGGCTGCCACGCGACGACGGCGACCTACTCCATGGCGGAGAAGGGCGAGATCGCGGTCGTGAACCGCTGCAACAAGGACGCGCTGGACGGCCCGCTGAAGACGGCCACCGGGCGGGCCCGCGTGGTCGACACCACCACCAACGCGCGCCTGGAGGTGAGCTTCTTCGGCCCCTTCTGGGGCGAGTACTGGGTCGTGGATCTGGACGAGGACTACCAGTATGCGGTCGTCGGGCACCCCGGCCGGGACTACCTCTGGGTGCTCTCGCGCAGCCCCACCATGGAGGAGTCGGTCTACCAGGGGATCCTGGCCCGTCTTGAAGCCCAGCAGTACCCGACCGATCGCCTCGTCCGCACGGTCCAGCGCTGAAGCAATTGGCCTGGCGCGCCCAGACGGGTAGTCTCCCGGGCGTCTCGAACGCCCAGCTCGGAGTCCCGTCGAATGTTGCTCCTCGTCCTCGGCGCGTTGGCCTGTGTCGGCTCCCCGAAGATCCTTGACTCAGGCACATCGGG
>DDSR01000277.1 GCA_002343455.1 Deltaproteobacteria bacterium UBA2385
GCGACTGCGACGACAACGACGCCACCGTCTCGCCGCAGGACGCCGATGGCGACGGCTGGTCGACCTGCGACGGCGACTGCAACGACAGCAGCGCGGTCACCTACCCGGGCGCGGCGCGCTCGGACTCCAGCACGGCCTGCATGACCGATACGGACGGGGATCGCTGGGGGGCGATCTCGCCGGCCCGTGGTGCCACAGCGGGCACCGACTGCAACGACAGCGACGCCTCGCGCAGCCCCAGCGCGACCGACGTCCCCTGGGACGGCATCGACCAGAACTGCGACGGATCGGACTCCGGCACGACGACGACCGCCACCGGCACCGGCGGGCTCTCCATCAGCGACCTGGGCACCACCCGCTCGACCGCCAGCGTCAGCAGCTGCTCGGAGATCTACGACATCACCGTCGCCGTGAACATCAGCCACAGCTACATCGGCGACCTGACTGTCGACCTGCAGGCCCCCAGCGGTCGGACCATCCGCCTCCACAACCGCAGCGGAGCCGGGGCCGGAAGCATCGTCGGGACCTACAGCGCCTCGGGCGGCTCGCTCAGCGCCTACGAGTCGCTCTCCACCTTGATCGGGGTCAGCGGAACGGGGACCTGGGCCCTCACCGTCGAAGACAACGCCTTCCTGGACTCGGGCACGCTGAACTCCTGGAGCGTCCGGCTCGATTGCCCCTGATCGACCCCCATCCGCCGCAGGGCGAGCGCTTCGTCTGGCTGGCCGGCGGGTCCCTGGTCCTGGCCGTCGTGATCGGCGCCATCCTGCGGGCCGTCTTCGCCGGCGTGCCGCTGCCCTTCGGCAGCTTTCCCGAGCTGCGCCACGCCCACAGCCACCTGGGCTACTACGGCGTGCTCTTCCCGCTGGCCTGGTGGGCCTGGATCCAGGGCGGGCCGCGGCCGCCCGGCCGGATCCTGACGGCGATCTACGGCCTCGCGGTCCTGGCCGCGACCATCGGCTTCGCTCGCGAGGGCTACGGCTTCACCGCGATCGTCGCCTCGACCGTGGTGCTGCTCGTCTGGCTCACCTCGGCCTGGCGGGCGCTGCCGCGTCTGCGAGAGCTGCGCTCCTGGTACGCCGTCGCGGCGCCGGCCATCGTCGGCAGCGCCATCACCATCCCCCTCGTCGCCATCAACTTCCAGCGCGATCCCGCCTTCTCCTCGGAGCTCGTCCAGCTCTTCCTGACCCTCCTGCTCTTTGGCGTGATCGTGCCTGCCGCCCTGGCCGTGCGGCAGGCGCCTCCTCCGCTCGCCCCGCTCTGGGCCCTGGGAACGGTCTGCGCCGCGCTGGCCCTGGGCCCCTGGCCGACGATGCCGACCCTGGCCGGCAGCGTCCTGCTGGGCCTCCTCCTCCTCCAGGCCGGCTACCGCCTGCGGGCCCCCTGGGATCAACGCGCCCTCTGGCTCGGCCTGGGCGCTGGCCTGATCGTCTTCGGCCTGGGCCTGGTGGTCGAGAGCCACGCCGTCGGGGTCGCCGGGCTGCACTACGCCGTCCTCGGGCCCGTGCTGGTCAGCCTGGGCCGCCCCCTCTCGCCTCGGGGGCCCCGCTGGATCTGCCTGCTCTACGAGGCGCTGGTCGTCGTCTTCTGCGCCGCGATCATCGGCCCGCAGCTGCTGCCGGGCCCGCCCTGGCCGCAGATCGCCGCGGCCTGCGGGGGGCTGGTCGCGCTGAGCTGGATCGCCGCCTTCGCGGTGAGGGGCTGGCGCGGGGAGTGAGGGAGGGGCGAGGTGGGTGCCGGTCACGTGGCCCGAGCCCAGGTCGAGCTGGCGAGATCCCTGGAGCAGCGGCTGCCGATGCTGAACATCACCGGGCAGTCGAGCTGGACCTGCAGCGTGCCGCCGACGACCTCCAGGCGCAGGTCGGGGCGCTCCCCTCCTGGTCCCCCAAGGGCCGCCCCAGGGCCTCGCCCTCGGCGTAGAGCTGGAGGCCCCACCTGGGTAGGCCTCCAGAGAGCTCTCGCCCTCGTCGAAGGTCAGGCCCAGCGAGGCGGTGTGGGCGCCGAGGGCGTAGTCGGGCACCAGGTCCTCGCCGAGCTCGTCCCGCGTTGACGGTCTGGCCGGGCAGGTCTGGAAGGACCACCAGGGCGTCGGCGTTTGGCCCATGGAGCCGATCGCCGATCAGAGCCATGCCGAAGGGTGAGGTCCGGTCCTCCAGGAAGGCCGTCGTCGCCTCGGCCGAGCCTTCCCCGTCCGCGTCGCGCAACAGGCTGTTGCGGGCGGCGCTTGGCGGCGCGGTGCGCTCGGCAACCGGGATGTCGCCGTTGGGCAGGCGATAGAGCCAGCGCGGATGGTCCAACGCGGACGCGACCACCGTGACGGTGAATCCCGGCGCGGCGGCGGGCGTCGCCCCGGCGGGCCAGCCCACGGCGGGCGCGATCTTGATCGTGGGCAACAGCCCCTGGCGCGGCTCGGGCAGCTCCGAGTCGGCGCCGAATCCAGCGGCGGGCGGCAGGGCGCGACGGCTGCCGCAGGCGGCCAGGGCCAAGGCGGCGCCGGCCACGAGGGAGTGGCGGATCATGGGCGGCCCGTGGAGGGGGGACGGAGTTCAGGGGACGTGAGGATCTGTATCCCTCGAGGAGGGGACTGGTTGGGATTTCAATCGGCCGGGGCCGGTCGCCACACCCCGTCCTCCCCCCGCTCCAGCCCCGCCGGGCTCCCCTCCCGCGTGATGTAGACCATTCGCTGGCCGCCTCGCGTCGCGCCCATCGCCTCGATCCGGCGCGTGGCGGGCCCGTCGATCAGCTGCTGGAGCCCCGGCCTCCCCTCGCGCGACAGCCCCGCGACCTCCAGGACCGTCGGAAACAGATCGACCAGCGAGACCGGGGTCTGCGACACCAGGCCCGCGGGTCCACCCGCCGGCCAGCGCGCCGCCAGGGGGATGTCCAGCACCGCCGGGTGGCTGCCATGGTGCAGCCAGCCCTCCTCCCCGAGCAGCTCCCCATGGTCCGAGAAGACGGCGATGAAGGCATTCGGGCCGATCGGCTCCAGCATGGTCAGCAGCTCGCCGAGCAGCGCATCCGTCGCGCTGACTCCCGCGGCGTACTGCGATCGGATGCCCTCGGCGGCCCCGGGCGGGAGCTCGACCTTGCCCTCGTCGAGCGCCCGGCGGACGCGGTGGGGGCGGACCTCGATGACCTGGGCGGCGACGTGCTGCTCGTCGGTGATGATGCCGGACTGGCTGCCGGTGAAGCTGGCGGCGGGCAGGCCGAGCTCTTCGATGGCCATGGCCAGCAGGGTCATGCTGACCCGCTCCCCGACGCTGACCAGCAGGTCCAGCTCGCGGCGGCCGGGCCGGGGGCTGATCTCGCGGGCCAGGGAGAGCAGCTCGTTGGTGGTGTTGCCCATGGCCGAGACGACGACGACGACCCGGTGACCGGCCTGGACGCTGGCGACGACCCGCGCGGCGACCTGGCGGATGCGCGCCACGTCGGCGACGGAGCTCCCTCCGTACTTCTGGACGATGACGGGCTTCGGCTGCATCGCGGGGCGGGATAACCGCGGCGGATGCGCCTCGCCCTCCCCATCCGCCAGACCTGGGACGGCCAGCCCCTCCCTGCCGAGGAGCAGGTCGAGCTCTGGCTCTCCTCCGAGCCGGAGGGCCTGCGGCTGGAGCTGGACGCGCCCTTCCACGGCGACCCCCCTCCCCCGGGACCGCCCGGTCCGACCTGGGGCCTGTGGGAGCACGAGGTGGTCGAGCTCTTCCTGCTGGGGGCCGGGCAGCGCTACACCGAGGTGGAGATCGGTCCTCATGGCCACCACCTGGTCCTGCGGCTCCAGGGCCCACGCCAGGTCCGGGAGCGCCTGCTCCCGCTGGACGTGCAGATCCTGCACAAATCCGGGCGCTGGACGGCACGGGCTTCCCTGCCCTGGGCCCTGCTCCCCGACGGCCCCTGGAGGGGAAACGCCTACGCGATCCACGGACTTGGGGCCGCTCGGCGCTACCTGGCCTGGACCGCCCTGGGGGGAGAGCGCCCCGACTTCCACCTGCTGGAGCGCTTCCCGCCCATTGACCCCTCGCTCGCGGGTGGACAGCCTCAGGGCTAAGCTGCACGGGCACGGACACACACCAAGGCTCGCACATGCTCCCTCTCGCCATGCTTCTGCTCGCCTGCGGCGAACCGAAGTCCAAGGACACCTCCGACCTGCCCCAGGTAGGAGAGTACCCCGCCTTCTACGGCGAGCGTCCCAAGAACCTGCTGGTGATCAGCATCGACACCTTCCGCCGCGACCTGATGGCCCGGCACGGCGGCGACCCCTGGAACACGCCCTTCCTGGACGCCATCGCCGAGGCGGGCATGTCGCTGGACCGGCACACGACCTGCAGCAACTGGACCAAGGGCGGCGTCGCCTGCGCCGTCAACGGCCAGTACAGCTACCAGTGGGGGCTGATCCCGCGGCTGGCCGAGCAGAGCGCCGGCCCGACGCGCACGACCCTGGCCTCGATGCTCGCTGCCCAGGACTACGACACCTACCTGGTGACCAGCAACGGCTGGCTGCTCGATGCCGGCCTGGACGGTGGCTACGAGACGACCGTTCAGCCCGACGTCAACCGGGCCACCAGCGTCGCCGAGACCGGCGTGGGCCTGCTGGAGAACCGAACCCCGGGCAACGAGACCCCCTGGTTCATGCACCTGCACTTCATCGAGCCGCACGCCGCCTACAACCCGCCGTCCGAGTACCTGGTCGGCCTGGAGGACCTGCCCCCGATCAGCGTCAACCTGGCCGATCGTGAGCAGCACTACGGCCTGCTGCCCGACTGGCCGATCATGAGCGAGGAGGAGCAGGAGACGCTGCGGTCGCACCTCTGGCTACGCTACCGCGGCGATGTGCGCTGGCTGGACGACACCATGGCCGAGATTTGGGCCGATCTCGAAGTGCGAGGCCTGCTGGACGACACGCTGGTCGTGTTCTGGACCGACCACGGCGAGCAGTTCTTCGAGCACGAGCAGCAGACCCACGTCTGGGGCCTGTACCGCGAGGAGAACGACGGGGTGGCGATCTTCTGGTCCAAGAACATCGTGGCCCAGGCCTGGAACGAGCCGACCAACAACATCGACCTGGCGCCCACCATCGTCTCCGCGCTGGGCCTCATCCCCGGCGCCGAGTGGACCGGCGAGCCGGTCGGGCTGGCCGACCCCGAGCGGCCGATCATCGCCGAGTCCTGGAGCCGTGGGGGCCCTCGAATGGCCGTCAGCGTCGGCCAGACCAAGCTGATCTACGACTGGAACACCGGCGACAAGGAGCTCTACGACATGGAAGCCGATCCCGGCGAGCTGACCAACATCTACGACAGCAGCGACCCGCGGGCGATCGCGATGTGGGAGCCGCTGATGACGGTGGTGGATCGCTGGTCGGTCCTGGTCGGCGGCTCCGCGGGCGAGCCGACCACCCCGGGGCCCTGAGCGGCCAGACACCACGGGTCTCCGGGCTCAGCGCAACTCCAAGGACGAGATCCGCAGGTGGTTGGGGCCCCGGGTCGTCGAGTGGAAGGCGGTCACGTCCTGCAGCATGATCACCCGAACCTGGTCGGCCTGCAGCTCGTTGGGCCCGCCGGAGTGGGTGGGGAGCAGCTCGGCGGGGGAGATCAGCAGCTCGGCCTGCAGGCCCGGCTGGACCGGGATGATCGGCGTCGCCCAGCGGCGGCCGCCGGAGTCCTCGACGATCAGGCGAAGGTGGGCGACGGCGTCCTCGGACTCGACCTGCAGCCCCACCGAGCGCAGGGGCTGGATCTCGTCGGAGAGCGCCCACAGCAGCGTGTCGTCGCGGTTGTCCCGGACGATCGTGCGCCAGACCAGCGCGTCCTGGTCGACCTCCAGGGAGGCGTCGACCGAGGCGCTCCAGCCCAGCACCAGCGGGCCGGCCCCCATCTCGGGAGACCAGACCAGGGGCAGGCCGACTACGCGACGCTGCCAGGCATCGAGCTGGGCCCTCCAGGCGCGGGCGCGGCCCAGGACGATGAGATCGCCGGAGGCCTGGACCAGCGCGGCGCGGCTGCCTTCGAGGTCTCCGGCGTCGAAGCGGGCGCGGGCGAGGTTGAGCAGCAGCTCCCCCTGAAAGGAGTCGCCCGGAGAGAGGTGGGTGAGGAGCGTCTCGTAGATGCCGACCGCGGCGGTGAGGTCCCGATCGGCCGACTCGGCGAGGCGGGCGTCGTGCAGGGCGAACCAGACCTCGGGGCCGGCGGCCCGGGCGGCGCCCCCACCGAGCGCCTGGAGCAGGGCGAGGCCCAGGATCACGTCGACTCTCGGGCGATGAACTGGTAGCCGACGCCGTGCAGCGTCTGGATGAAGCGCGGCGCCCCGGCCTCGTCGCGCAGCTTCTTGCGCACGGTCAGGACGTGGGTGTCGACCGTCCGCGTGGCCACCCCGCTCTTGTACTCCCAGACCTTCCGCAGCAGCTCCTCCCGCGGGATGATCTTGCCGGGGTGCTCGATGAAGTAGCGCAGCAGGTCGCGCTCGCGGTTGCTGAGGCGCTCGATCTCCTCGCCGTGGCGGATCTCGTAGGCGTCCAGGTCGACGATGACGTCGCCATAGCGGTACTGGCTCTTGGCCCCGCCCGCCCGCCGCAGGTTGGCCTCGATCCGGGCCTTGAGCTCCAGCAGGCTGAAGGGCTTGGTCAGGTAGTCGTCCGCCCCCAGCTCGAAGCCCATCAGCTTGTCCTGCTCGGTCGCCCGCGCGGTCAGGAAGATGACGGGCCGGTCGAAGCCGTTGTCCCGCATGCTGCGGCAGATCTCGAAGCCGTCCATTCCGTCCACACCAGCCGGCCCTTCCTGGAGCATCACGTCGAGCACGGCGATGTCGAGCGGGTTGCGCAGGGCGATGTCGATGGCGTCGGCCCCGGTCTGGGCACCGTGGACGACATAGCCCTGGCGCTCGAAGAACTTGAGCAGAGTGGAGAGGACCTCGATCTCGTCCTCGACGAAGAGGATGCGGGGCATGTTCAGGCTCCGGTAGGCTTGCGGCGGGCAGAGGGTCGGGCAGGAGCGCGGCCAGAGGCGGCGTCCTCGGGGGGCGGTTCGAGGGGGAAGCGCAGGGTGAAGGTGCTACCCTTTCCAGGCTTGGAGGTCACCTGGATGTCTCCTCCATGCGCCTCCATGATGTACTGCGTAATCGTCAGTCCGATACCTGTTCCTTTGCGGCGGCGGGCCAACGAGTCGCGAGAGCGGAAGAAGGGCTCGAAGATCTGCCGCAGATCGTGCGCGGCGATGCCGATGCCGTTGTCGATCACCGAGACCTCGACCAGGGGCTGAACCTTGCCGCGAAGCTCGCCCTCGGCGGCGCGCGCGACGATCCGGACGGTCTCCCCGTCCGCCGAGTACTTGGCGGCGTTGCTGACCAGGTTGATGACGCACTGGACGACGGCGTCGGCGTCGTGGTGGACGTCGGGGAGGTCGTCGGGGATGATCACCTCCAGGCTCATCTCCTTGAACTCCAGGCTGCTCTCCATGCTGACCAGGGCGCGCCGGACGCTCTCCCCCAGCTCGCCGGGCCGCAGGGTGTAGCGCTTGGCCCCGCGCTCGATCGCCGCGAAGTCCAGCACATTGTCCACCAGCCGGCTGAGCCGCTCGCTCTCCCGCACGATGGCGTGGTAGGCGGCCTGCTGCTCCTCTTCGGTGTCCGCCAGGCCCAGCATCAAGCTCTCGCCCTTCAGCCGGATCTGGGTGATCGGCGAGCGCAGCTCGTGGCTGACGCTGGCGGCGAAGTCGGCCTTCATGCGGGCGACGTCCAGCTCCCGGCCGATCATGCGGATCGAGGTCGTGAAGCCCAGGGCGATGGTGCCCACGGCCAGCGCGACGATGCCGAAGCGCAGCACCCGTTGGCGGCCCTGCTCGGCCCGCAAGGCGGCGGGGTCCCGCAGGGTCACGGCCACCGACCAGCCGGCGAGCTGGGGTTGGAGCGAGCGCCGCTCGACGAGCTCGGCGGGCTCGGGATCGTCGGGCCCCAGGAGCTGCAGCTTGATGGGCGAGTCCGCGGGCATCGAGACGCGGGCCTCGGTGGCGAGGCGGGCCGTCAGGCTCTCCAGGTTGAAGGCGTGGGCGTAGAGGCCATCCTCCCAGCGGGTTGCCGCCCAGAGGGCCCGCGAGCCGGTGCGCCAGCGCGCCGTGCCCGGGCGGATGCCCTCCAGATCCGTCCAGGCCGCCGCCGGGTCGAACTCCGGCAGGAGCTGCTCGGTCCAGTACAGCATGGCCGAGCGGCTGGCGACCCGGCCGCGGGCGCTGCTGACCCAGTCGGCGTCCTGGTGGGCCTCGGCCAGGGACAGCGCGCGGCGGGCGATGGCCCCCTCGCCGCCGAAGCCGACCGTCCAGGGCTCGGCCAGGAGCTGGTCGACCAGGGCGCGCATGGCCACCCCGCCCTGGTCGGGGTCCTGGGCCATGGCGCGCTCGCCCAGCTTCAGGGCGACGAGGTCGGCGTACCGAAAGCCCCAGGGATCGCGGAGCGCGCCGTGCTGCAGCGCGAGCTGGCGCAGGAGCGCCTCGCCCTGGGCCGCGTGCTCCCCCAGCAGCAACAGCCGACCGCGATCGAAGCGAGCCCGGGCCTGCTCGTCGGCGCGGGCCAGCAGGCCCTCGGCCTGGAGCAGGGCCGCTTCGGCGCGCTGCGGGTCGCCGTCCTCTCGCGCGATGCGATCCGCCGCGCGCCAGGCGCGCATGTCCAGGGGGCCACCGCTGAGGGTGCGCAGGGGCTCCTCGGCGCGGAAGGGCGCGTCGAGCTGGAGATCGGCGTCGAAGCCCAGGCTGACGACCAGGTCGGGGTGCAGCTCGCGTGGCGAGTCGAAGCCGAAGCGGCCAGCTTCCAGGCGGGTGGTCAGCTCCTGCTCGAAGGCCACGAAGCGGCGATCGAGGCTGTCGGCGAAGGCGCGGGCGGCGACCTCGCCCTGCCGGCGGGCGTCGGCCTGCAGGTCGAGCTCGGAGCCCCGGATGGAGCGGATGCCGATCCAGCCCAGCATCAAGGCCGGCAGCACGATCGTGGCGAGGAAGATCCCGACGAAGCGCAGCACCCCGGCGAGGTGGAGGGCGTCCTCCATCGCCCGCACCTCGCCCCGCCCGGGCGCCAGGAGGCGACTGAGGATGCGGTGCAGGGTAGGACGCGGAGAGCTCGCCATCGCAGACCATCCTAAGGCGAGGAGAGGGGTTCATGCGCGCCATCCGCATTCACCGCCACGGCGGCCCCGAGGTGATCGAGCTGGTCGAGCTGCCCGAACCGCCCGTCGGCGACGGGTTGCTGACCGTCCGGGTCAGCCATGTGGGCCTCAACCACCTGGACCTGTGGGTGCGCCGAGGGGTGCCCGGACACCGCTTCCCCCTGCCGCTGATCCCTGGCAGCGACGTGGTCGGCTTCTGCGTGGAGCGCGATCAGTGGGTGGCGCTCCAGCCCGGCTACGGCTGCATGGCCTGCGCCCGCTGCCTGGAGGGCCAGCACGCCCTCTGCCGCGACTACATCATCCGGGGCGAGCGCGGCGACGGCGGCATGGCCGAGCTGCTGCGCGTGCCCGCCTCCCACCTGCTGCCCCTGCCCGCGGGCCTCACCCCCGAGCAGGCCGCCGCCCTCCCGCTGGCCCTGCTGACCGCCTGGCATATGGTGCGCACCCGCGCGGGGGTGGGGCCCGGCCAGCGCGTCCTGGTGCAGGCCGGCGCCAGCGGCACCGGGGTCTACGCCATCCAGGTGGCGCGCCTGCTCGGCGCGAAGGTGATGGCCACCGCCTCGAGCCCCCAGCGGCGCGAGGCCTGCCTGGCCCTGGGCGCCGACCTCGCCGTCCCCTACGAGGAGGCCGTCGGCGCCGTCCGCGAGTGGACCGGCCGCGAGGGCGTCGACGTCGTCGTGGACCACGTCGGCGCCTCGACCTGGGAGTCCAGCCTGCGCTGCCTGCGCTGGGGCGGCAGCTACGTCAGCTGCGGCGCCACCAGCGGGCACCAGGTCCCGCTGGATCTGCGCGCGCTCTTCTTCAAGCAGATCAGCGTGCTCGGCAGCACCATGGGCGGGATGGGCGAGCTGCGGCAGGCCTGGCAGGCCGTCGCCGACGGGCAGATCCGGCCGGTGCTGGACCGCGTGATGTCGATGAGGGCCCTGGGCGAGGCACACGCCCTGCTCGAAGCCCGGCAGGTCGTCGGCAAGCTGGTCGTGGCCCAGGACCTCGCCTCGTGACCGCCCTGCTGCTGCTCTGCAGGCTCGCCCAGGCCGCCTGGGAGCCCTCCGAGGAGGTCGCCGAGCCTTTCAACGCCGGCGTGCGGGCCCTGGAGGCCGCCGATCCCCAGGGGGCCGAGGAGGCCTTCCGCGCGAGCCTGAAGGCCGACCCGGACTGCGGGCGCTGCGCCCAGGGGCTCGGCATCGCCCTGGTGCGTCAGCAGCGCCTGGACGAGGCCCGCGAGGTCCTGGAGGGCGCCGTCGCCGCCTGGCCGGAGCGGGCCGAGGCGCACACGGCCCTGGCAGGAGCCCTCTTCGCCGCGCAGTCCTTCTCAGCCGCCCTCCAGCAGGCCAGCCGGGCCGCCGCGCTGGACCCCGCCAGCGTCGACGCCCACGTCGCCCTGGTCCAGGTCCTGCTGCGCCTGGGGCGGACCGGGGAGGCCCGCCGCGCCCTGGCCAGCGCCAGCCTCCCGGGCCCCGAGAAGACCTGCCTGGAGCTGATGCTCAGCCTGGAAGAGGGCGCCTCACCCGGCTCCACGCTGCTGGCCTACTGCCGCCAGGCCAGCCATCCGGGCCTCGCCAGCACGGTCGAAGCCCGGCTCTCGGCCGACAGCGGACGCCTCGCCGCGACGGCGGCCACCGCGGCGGCCTCGGGCGCCTCCACGGTCGAGCGCGTCGCCCGCGCCCTCCAGCACCACCAGCAGGGCCGGGACGACCTCGCCCTGCCCCTGCTCGACTCGGCCCTGGCCCAGGAGCCCCGCCGGGTCGACGCCCGCATCCTGCGCGCCCTTGTCCAGGCCCGCCGCGGCCAGCAGGACGAGGCCCTGCGCGACCTCGACGAGGTCTTCGCCGCCGAGAGCTGGGTCCAGGTCCACGAGAGCGGCGAGATGAGCGGGGTGCTCACCAATGCCGACGAGGCCGCCTTGCAGCAGAGCGTGCGCCAGGGGGCCGGCCTGCTGGTCAGCCTGCTGGTCGAGGCCGGGCGCCTGGAGGACGCGGACAGCGCCCTGCGCCGGGCTGACGCCCGCCTGGGAATGGGCCCCGAGCTGAGCGCGGGGGCGGTGCGGCTGCGGCTGGCTCAGGGGCGCCCCGCGGACGCCTGGGCGATCCTGGAGGCCGGCCTGCAGCGCTGGCCCGACAACGCCGACCTGGAGCTGCTGCTGGGCGAGGCCCAGGCCCGCGCCCCCGAGCTGGCCCCCGCCTCGCTGCGCCCCCGCATCGAGGCCCTCTCCGACTGGCGAGGCGCCTACACGCTGGCCTCGGCCGACGCCCGGGCCGGCCAGCACCGCGCCTGCGCCGAGCGGCTGGGGCGGGTCTCCTCCGAGCTCGGGCGGGTGGCCTCGGCCGAAGACAGGCTGACCGTTCAGCGGCTCTGGCACACCTGCGCGGTCAACGCCGACTGGCACAGCGAGGCCGAGCGCGCGGCGACGGCGATCGGCAGCGCCGACGCGCTGAACGAGGCGGCCCGGGTGGAGCACGCCCGGCTGCGGCTGGAGTCCGGTGACCCGACCGGCGCCCGACGCATGCTGGCCGAGCTGAAGCCCAGCACCGAGGCCCGCGCGGCGCGGGTGCAGGCCATCCTGGACGCCGCCGACGGGGGCTGATCCCTCTCCCCTGGCGGGCCAGGCCCGGGCTTCAGGGCGCGGGCAGCGGGGCGACCCGGTCGACGATGGGGGCGACGGCTTCGTAGAGCGAGGCGCTGTCGTCCACCAGCAGCGGGGCCCCGGTCGCGGCGCGGAGCTGCTCCGCCGTGAAGGGCCGGGCGCCCTCGGCCTCGGCTCGGGCCCGCTGGGCTCGCCCGTGAGCGGCGTCCACCTGCTCGGGGAGGCGCTCATCCCCCCAGAAGACCGGGGTCGAGGCCAGGTCGACCGGCCCCGGCGCGAAGACCACCAGGGTTGGCGCGGTCGAGGACCAGCTCAGCCGCTCGGCGGGCGTGTCGCCGACGTAGAGCACCGGGTGCGGACCCTGGCGGGGGCGGGCCTGCTCGGGATCAACCCCCAGCACCAGCACCACCCCCTCCTGGACCGGGCGAGGCGGGGCGCTCCACTGGAAGAGGTGGGCCTGCTGAAAGCGCACCGGGCGCGCCTCCACCAGGGTCGGCGCGGCGGCGAGGGCGAGGCCAGCGAAGAGGAGCGCGATCATGGTCAGTCCTGGGAGAATTGGAGGTCGTCGAGGCCCATCCGCCCCTGGGCGCTGCCCCAGGCCGCGCCGAAGCGCAGCTCGACCGCGACCACGTCGGAGAGGTCGACCGCCGCGCCCTCGGCGGCGAAGTCGGCCACCCGCAGGCGCACCGTGTTCCACTCGTTGGCCCAGCCCGCACCGCTGCCGGACTCCGTGCGCTGGTAGGGCTGGGTGATCGACTGCCCGGCGTCCTCCAGCAGGATGCTGCTCTCGCCTCCGCTGCGGTCGATCAGGGTGAGGGCGAAGGTCAGGGGGCCGTCCAGGGCCACCGTGTTGGGGTGCCGTGTGCCCTGGCTGGCGCGCAGCGAGAGCCAGGTCCAGTCCCGCACATCGGTCTCGCCCTCGGGCAGCTCCACCCGGAAGCTGCTCTCGCCCCCGTCGGCCCAGGAGAAGACCGCCCCGCGGGAGAGGTCGTCGCTGTCCTCGGCCAGCGTCATGCCGTTCATCGGGTCCGCGTCGGACCAGGCGAAGTCGGTGTTGTCGTCGTCGAAGCGGCCCTCGGCGAGGTCGGTGACCGTCGCCACGACCGCAGTCCCGGCGCTGCTGACCGAGGTCGAGGTCTCGGTCTGGAAGTCGTCCAGCACCAGCCGCTCACCGGCCGGATCCGACCGGTACTGGCTGGCGACGACGACGCTGGCGTCGACGCCGCCGTCCCGGAAGCTGGTGGCTGTGCGGCGCACCAGGTCCGCGGTGGCCGGGTCGTCGAGCAGCCTCCAGCTCAGCAGCCCCAGGTAGGTCGACTTGGCCAGCTCCTGCGCGCGGGACCGGCCGATCAGGGCGGGGCCCGTGCCGTCGTCGAAGCCGCAGCAGTTGAAGTCGTTGTGGGCGGCCCCCTGGACGTAGTGGACCGAGAGCGGGCCGGTGCTGGCCTCGGCGATGCGCAGGTACTGAACGACGCCGCTGCTTGCCCCGCCCGTCACGTCGCCGTCCGCGGCCGCGTCGAGCTGGTGGTAGAAGCGGTCGTGGGGGTTGCTCTGGCGGACCCCCAGGAAGACCGTCGGCGCGATCGAGCTGATCAGCAGGATGTCCTCGGGCGCGTAGGCGTCCGCGCTGAAGGCCCCGCCCACCAGGCGCTCGTAGGCCCGCGCGACGCCCTCGCCGCCGCGGCTGTGGCCCAGCCAGGCGATCCGCGACCCGTCGACATTGCCGGCCAGCGCGCCCTCGGCGATGCTGTCGACGTTCTCCAGGAACCACTCCGTGTTCGTCAGGGTGGTGGTCGAGGCCGTCTCGATGCCCGGGCCGGTGTTGTTCTGATGGGCCATGAAGACGAAGCCCCAGCTGGCCAGGTGCTCGCCCAGGTAGTCGTACCAGCGGTAGTCGTGGCCGTTGCCGTGCGAGAGCACCACCAGGGGCCGCGCCCCGTCCCGGGCCACCAGCTCGTCGATGTCGGCGGGGTAGTACACAAGCTGGCCTTGCCAGGGTCCCCCATACTCGCTGGAGGTGGACACCTCGGAGGGGCCCGGCTGGGTCAGGTCGGCCAGCGCCCAGAAGGCCGGCTCGTCCTCGGTCGGACCCTGGAAGAGGTCTCCCGGCGAGAGGCTGCCGTCGCCGTCGAAATCCAGCACCAGGTCCCAGGCCGTCCCGACCACGCCTTCGTCCACCCAGGTGCTCCCTTCCGGCAGCGCCCAGGTGTTGCCGGCGACGCCGCCCTCGACCAGGCTCAGCGCCAGGGCTCCGCCGCCGGCGTCGCTCAAGACCGGGTCGGCCGCCCACTCCGCGGCCGAGCGCCGCGCGACCCGGTACAGGCGGGTCTCCGCGCCCAGGCGGTCGCCGTGCAGCCAGGGATCGAGGCCCGCGGTCGGCGCCTCGTCCACCGCGAAGGCCGAGACCCGCTCCAGCCAGGGGAAGCCGTCCAGGGCGCGCCCGGCCAGCCCGGTCCATGGCTCGACCCGCAGCTCGAGCTGGGCGGGCTCGGCGTCGCAGCCCAGCACGCTGGCGCTGAGGGCCGGCCCCTCGAAGCGCTCGAGCCCTTGCACCAGCAGGTCCAGGGGCAGATCGTCGCTGGAGAGGCTCAGCGGGAGGGCGACCGGCTCGCCGGCGGCCGTCCAGACCGAGGCGGACCCGGTCAGGGCCTCCAACACCAGCTCGCCCTGCAGGGCAGGGTCGAGGGCGGACAGGCGCAGCGGCCGGAGGGAGAAGCGTAGCGTCGAGATGTCCTCGTCCCCGGGGCGCAGCCGCACCAGGGCAGGGCGGGTCGCCTCGGGGCCCAGGCCGGCATCCCAGCTCAAGCCGCAGGGCCGGCAGCCCGCGCCGTCGGTGCAGAGGGTCTCGGCGGCGCAGTCCTCGCGGCTGGCCACGTCGCCGCGCTCGTCGCAGAGCACGTCCCGACCGTCCTCGTCGCAGAAGCGCTCGCTGGGTCGCCCGTCGCACTCGTCGGGCGTGGTGGCCCCCCCGTCGCTGCCCCCGTCGCTACCCCCATCTG
>DDSR01000347.1 GCA_002343455.1 Deltaproteobacteria bacterium UBA2385
TCCAGACCCTGCTGCTGCTGGACTCGCAGCGGGTCCACGTCGAGGTCCAGACTCGCAACGCCGATGGGAGCTGGACCCTTCGAGACCACGGCCCCGGCGGGCGGATCGAGCTGCCCGCGCTGGGCATCGTGGTCGAGGTGGACGCGCTGTACGAGGACGCCGAGCTGCTGCGGCGGTAAGGTCTGAAGGGCCTCCGCCGGGGTGGAGCGCGCAACGGCTTGGTCGCCTCTACGCGATCGACCGGCTCTCGGAGGAGGACAAAACCTGCCTTCCTGATTCAGAAATGGGACTTCTGTCCTCCCCGTGGTCTCGAATCGGTCGATTCTCGGGGGTCAGTCACGCGAATCGGACACAATCTGACCGAACCGAGCCTCAATGCAGGCGAGTTTGCGCCCGATGGAGGACCGAACCCGCCATCCTGTTTCAGGAACGGGACTTCTGTCCGGTCTCCCTGCTCGGACCTCGGTGCCAGGTATTCGCAATTGCCATTTCGCCCGCGGCACCCCCAGCCGCAGGTTCTGGGCCGGGCAGGGTGCCGCTGGCAGGCGTGCCCGCCGTCCCCCCCGGCACGGCGGCGTCGCTCACCGGGCACACCTCGGGCCGACCAGGGCGAGCTGGGCCAGGTCTGAGACCCAGACGAAGCGCGAGGGTGTAGGCTGTGCCCATGGTCGCACCCCTCGACAAAGCTGAAGCCCTCGTCGCCGCGAGCCGCTCCTGGCTCGCGAGCGGCGGTGGGGTCGGTGGGGGCTCGGGTGCCAGGCGCGGAAGGCATGAGGAGTACCACCCGTATGGGACCTGCGCTTGGTGGGCGGGTGACGCGGACGTCGTGTCCCAGCGGAGGTATCGGTAAGAGGCTTGGACATGAGACACCTGAGGGAGCCGTCTCTCTAAACTCGGGGGCGGCGGTTGTCTCACCATCATTGACACGGAGGGCCCCCGCACCCCGGCCTGAAGATCCCCACAGCGGATCTTCGACTCCACACGACGGGTCGTTCGGGGCCGAAGATCCCTCCGGGGGATCTTCGCCGCGCGGGCCCCCCGCCGACCTCCCGCACCGCCCGCGTTATGCGCCCCCGATGCCCGAGCTCTTCGCAGGCAGCGCCGCCTACCCCGCCGATGGTCCCGGCTCCGTGCTGACCATCGGCAACTTCGACGGCGTGCACCTGGGCCACCAGGCGCTGCTGGCCCGGCTCGTCGCCACGGCCCGGGCCCGCTCGGCGCCCGCGGTGGTCTACACCTTCGAGCCCTCTCCCCGCGCCGTGCTGGCCCCCCAGCAGGCCCCGCCGCGCATCCACTGCTGGCCGGACAAGGTGCGGCTGCTGGGCGAGCACGGGGTCGATCGTGTCGTGGTGGAGCGCTTCACCCGCGCCTTCGCCCAGCACCCGCCGGAGTGGTTCGCCCACCAGGTGCTGGCCCGGCGGCTGCGCGCCCAGGCCCTGGTGGTGGGCTACGACTTCCGCTACGGCCGGGCCCGGGCGGGGGATGTGGCGGCGCTGCGGCAGACGCTGCCGGAGCTGCAGCTCGAGCAGGTCGAGGCGGTCGAGGTCGACGGGGTGGTGGCCAGCTCCTCCTCGATCCGGGCGCTGGTTGCGGCGGGCGAGGTGGCCCGGGCGGCGGCCCTGCTGGGGCGGCCCTACTGCATCCGCGGCACGGTGGTGACGGGCGAGGCCCGCGGGCGCCAGCTCGGCTTCCCGACCGCGAACCTGGAGTCCGAGGTGGAGCTGATGCCCGAGCACGGGGTCTACGCCCTGCGGGTGCGGGTCGACGACGGGCCACCCCGACCGGCGGTGGCCAATATCGGGATGCGGCCGACCTTCGATGGCCGGGTGCCGACCCTGGAGGTCCACCTGATCGACCACCGCGAGGACCTCTACGGCCGCGAGCTCTGCTGCGCCTTCGTCGCCCGCATCCGCGGGGAGCGCCGCTTCGACGACGTCGACGCCCTGGTGTCGCAGATCCGCGCGGACATCGAGACGGCCCGCAGAGAGCTCAGCACATGATCGGCGCCCGCACCCGACTGTACGGCTTGATCGGGCACCCGGTCCGGCACTCGCTCTCCCCGGCGATGTACAACGAGCTCTTCCAGCGCTACGGCCAGGACGCGGTCTACCTCGCCTTCGACGTCGACCCGGGCCGCGCCGGTCGGGTGGCCGAGGCGGTGCGCACGCTGGACCTGGCCGGGGTGAACCTGACGGTGCCCTTCAAGGAGGCGGTCCTGCCCGAGCTGGACCGGATGACCGTGGCCGCCGAGGAGGCCGGGGCGGTCAATGTCCTGACCCAGAAGGGCGGCGTGCTGATGGGCTTCAACACCGATGGCGAGGGGCTGGTGCGGCATCTGGAAGAGCACGGGGTGCCGATCGAGGGCCGCCGGGCGCTGATCCTGGGGGCGGGCGGCACCGGCCGGGCGGTGGCCTCGGCCCTGCTGGACCGGGACGCGGCCGGGGTGGTCCTGCTCAACCGCACGGTGCAGCGGGCCGAAGCGGCGGTGGGCGCGCTCAGCCGGCGTTTCGGTCATGTCCTGCTCGACGCGGCCCCCCTCAGCCCGGCGGCCTTCGCCTCCTACGCGCCCCAAGCCGACCTCGTCGTACATTGTACGGCGGGGGGCGGAGCCGAGCTGGTGGCCTCGCTGGACCCCTCGCTGCTGCCTGGGTCCGCGACCTGGATCGACGTGAACTACTGGATGCCGGACCCGCCGCAGCAGGCCGCCTGCGACGCCCTGGGGATCCGTTTTCACACCGGCCTGGGCATGTTGGTGCACCAGGCGGCGCTGGCCTTCGAGCTGTTCACCGGCAACCCGGTCGAGGCCGAGGATCTGGCGAGGATCCTGAAGCACGAACAGAGCCACGCATGAGCGGCGGGCCTCGCCTGGTGCTGGCCATCCCCGACCCCCGCGTCCGCCTCCGCCTCGTCGCCGCCCTGGGCGCCCGGGCCGAGCTGCACCCCCTGGCCAGCGGCGAGGACCCGGTGCGCTCCTGCCGCAGCCTGCGCCCCGAGCTGCTGCTGCTGGCCGTGCCCGCGACCCGCCCGGCCGAGGCCCTGGCCACCAGCCGGGCGATCAAGACCGAGCCGGGCGCGGCCCCCCGGGTGGTGCTGGTCGATCCCGAACGTCACACCCGCCATCCCCAGGCGGCCCTGGAGTCGGCCCTGGCCGACGGCTACCTCGGCCTGGAGCTCGACGAGGCCGCCCTCTGGGCCTTCCTGGACGAGGTCCGCCAGGGCAAGCGCCCCGTGCGCGCCGGCGAGCCCCCCAAGCGCGGCCTGCTGGCCCGGCTGCGGCGCTCGTGATCCTGGCCCTGGTGCTGGCCTGTTCGTCCACCACGGACAGTGGCAGCACCGAGGTCCCCTTCAGCCTCCCCCCTCATGTGGGCAGCTTCGTACAAACCCACCCCCTGCTTCGTCTGCACGGGGATCGCTTTAGGGTTCAGCTTCGCGCCGTGGACCCCGACTTCCGCTGCGATCGCGGAGAGTCCAGGCCCGAGCTCTGCGATCAGGACTACCGCGCCCTGGCCGCGAGCCTCTACCCGGGCACGGAGGCCGAGCTCTCGGACTGTGTGGACGACCTCTCCGAGGAGCTGCTGGAGCTGCGGGAGGAGGTCGAGGCCGGCACCGTCCTGTCAATGGTCCAGGCCGACAACGACGAGCTGGCCGCCCAGGTGCAGGCGCTGGTCGCGGCCCTGGCCGTGGACGAAGCAGAGCTTCACATCCTGGCCGGCCCGATGCAGGAGGAGGGCCAGCACCGTCGCATCGAGCTGACCATCGAACACCCCGTGCTGGGCGCCTTTCCGGCCCGCCTGCTGTTGCCCACCGGCGCCTGGCAGCGGGCCCCGACCATGCTGATGCTGCCCGGCCACCTGCCCGAGGCCGAGAGCCAGCTCGACGACCTCGCCCTGCTGCGGCACGGCCAGCGCCTCGCCGACGAGGGCTTCATGGTCCTCTCCCTGGCCTTTCGCGCCTACGATGCTGGCGAGCACGAGGCCCGGGTCACGACCGAGCTGCTCTGCGCCGGGGCTTCGTTGATGGCCCTGCGGCAGGTCGAGGCGGCCATCGCCCTGGAGCTGCTCGACGCCCTGCGCCCCGGCGACCTGCCGGCGGTGATGGGCCACTCCGGCGGGGCGGTCAGCGCCTTGCTGCTCGGCACCTGGGCCCCCACCGAGCGTATCGTCCTGGACGCCGTCGCCGACCGCTTTCTCAATGTGCAGCGCTCCAGCGACGGAGGCTCGGTGCAGATCCTCGACGAGACCGTGCCGGCGCTGGTCCCCTGGTGGGGCTGCCTGTACTCGCTGGGCCTGGACCTGGGGCTGCCGGATCTGAGCTGCGAGCGCGAAGCGGCGGCAGTGCCGCACCTGTACCAGGGCTACGGCTACGCCGAGGAGGACTGGCCGGAGCTGTGGGCCTTCCTGACCGAGGGCTGAGCTACAGCGCCCCGCGCAGCCGCATCAGCTCGACCACGGCCATGGCGTGGTCCACCCGGGCCTGCTCGACCGCCACCCGGGCGCTGTCCACCGCCCTCATGCTCTCCAGCACATCCTTCTGCAGGGCGCGGCCGGCCTCTTGCAGGACCCGCTCGGCGGCCAGGGTCTGTTCGGCGAGGTCCAGGTTGGCCCGCGCCAGCTCGACGGTGACGGCGGCCTGCTCGACCGCCCGGACCTGGGCCCGCACGCCCTGCACCAGGCTGCGCTCGGCGGACTCGCGCGAGATGCGCGCCTGGGCCAGCGAGGCCTCGCGCTGGGCGACCGCCCCCCGGGCCGCGCGGTTGCCCAGGGGGGTGCCGACCTGGCCGCCCAGGCTCCAGTCCAGCAGCTCGCCGCCGAAGACCTCGGCGAAGGAGCCCGAGAGCGAGGTCTCGTAGCCCTTCAGCGCCGTCGACCCGACCAGGGAGAGCGAGGGCAGCAGGGCGTGGCGGGCGTCGCGCAGGTCGAGGTCGGCGCTCTCTTCGGCCAGCCGGAGCTGCTGCAGGTCGAGGTTGCCGCGCAGCGCCTCCTCCGCGATGGCGGCGTCGTCGAGCTCGATCGCCGAGGGCTCGGCGGGCTCGCTGATGGCGCGGACCTCACCGTCCGGCGAGTCACCCAGCAGGACCTGGAGGCCCTCGGCCGCGGCGGCGGCGGCGGACTGGGCCTCGAGCAGGGAGCTGCGGGCCTGGACCACGGCGGCCTCGACCCGGGTGCGCTCGATCGGCGCGAGGCTACCGGCCTCGACCCGAGCGAGCACGATGCGCCGCTCTTCTTCCGCGACGGCGAGGCCCTGCTCGGCGATGGTCACCAGTCGCTGGGCGAGGACGAGGCCCCAGTAGGCGCTGGCGGTGTCGGCGAGCACCTGCTGCCGGGTGGCCAGGACGGAGAGGGAGGCGGTCTCGACGGCCTGCTCGGCGGCGCGGACGCCTTGCAGGTTGTAGCGGCGCGAGAAGCCTTCGAGCAGGTTCTGGGTCAGGCCCAGCGAGAGGTCGGTCGACCACTGCGGCTCGTCGCTCTCGACGACGAGGCCGGTGTCCCGCAGCTCGTAGCGGAAGCGGCTCTGGCTGGTCGTCAGGCCCAGGGTCAGCGAGGTGCCGGTCTGCAGGTACTGGCTGATCTCGGCGTCCGCGCTGAGGCTGTTGAAGCTGGAGAGCACATCGCCGAACTCGCGGGTCGCCTCGGAGCGGTTGGCCGAGTAGCCCAGCCAGCCGGAGAGCTCGGGGTCGAAGGTGCCCCTGGAGGCCAGCAGGGCGCCCCGCGCGCCGTCCGCGCTGAGCTGGCCGCCGAGCACCGAGGCGTTGCGGTCCAGCGCCTGCTGGAGCGCGTCGGCGTAGCTGAGATCCTCGGCGAAGGCGGTCAGGCTGAGCAGGAGGAGGAGCATCGACCGGGACTATCACGCCTCCGGGGCGGGGCGGTCCAGGATCTCTCCCAGCAGCGCCACGATCGCGGGGACGAGGCCGGGATGGGCCCAGGTCTCCGCGGAGAGCTCGACCCGAAGACCGCCCTCCCACCCCAGGACCGGCCCCGGCAGAGGCCAGCTCGCGAGGGCCTGGAGGAAGCGCTCGGCCTGCGGCGCGCTGGGGGGTTCGAGCGCGAAGGCCAGCGTACGGAGGTCCGGCTCGACCCAGGCGCGCAGGCGCTGGCCGCCGGGCAGCAGGCCCTTGCGGCTGAGGCGGGCGTCCCGCGTCCAGCGGTAGGGCGCCCGACCGCCCTCCAGCGGGCCGAAGACCCGATGCAGGACCTCGGCGACGCAGCCCGAGAGGGCCGCCTCCAGGGGCGCCCAGGCGCTGAGCCCGCGCACCAGCTCGGAGACGGAGAGGCGGGGAGCCGAGGGGGCCATGCCTGGGCCTCGTACATCCCAGGCCCGCCCCAGGACGCCGCTGTGGGCGTGGCGCAGGGCCGCGCGGCCGATGGCGACGACCTGCTTGAGGTCCTCGCCCCGCAGGTTGCGGCCGCCCGGGCTGCGGTGCAGCTCCAGCACGAACCAGCGCTCGGTGGAGGGGACCCTCCTCCAGGGCGAGCCGGACCTCGCCAGCGCCTTGGCCAGCGCGCGGCCGGCCAGGACCTCCAGCTTCCAGACCAGCTCCTCGTCCTCGCCCAGGTCGACGCTCAAACAGAGGCCCTTGACCCCCGTCCTGGGCAGGGGGCGGGTTGAGGCGAAGCCAGGGCCCCAGCCCTCGCTGGGCTCGACCTGGCGGTCCGGATCGTCGAGGGCGGCCTCGACCGCATCGGCCAGGGGCTGCGGGCAGAGGGCGACGAGGCAGGTCTGCAGGCGCGGCCGCAGGGCCGCCTCGTAGCGCTCGTGCAGGCGGCGGGCGCGGGCCCAGAGGTCTTCGGGCAGGCCGATGCGGGTGTCGCCGACGCCGGAGCTGCGCAGGAGCTCGCGCAGCTCGTCACCGTCTGGCCCGGGGCTGAGGCCGCGCAGCACATCATCCCAGCTCAGCACCGCCGCACCCGGGGGCACCCGCGCGGTCGCCGAGGCCTCCACCAGGCTGAGGATCCGCGCGCCGGGGAAGGCCGCGGCCAGGCGCTGGAGCTGCCCCTCGCTGGGGACGGCCGGGCCGACCTTGGCCTCGAGCACCACCACCCCCTCGTCCGCCTCGATCACGAGGTCGGCCACCACGAGGGAGGCGCCCGCCTCGACCCAGGCCCGGACCTGGGCCCGCACCCGGACGGGGGCCGAAGGGGCGATGCCCAAGGGCCTGAAGAGCGAGGCGGTCAGCGCGGCGTCCCGCTCGATCTGGCGCCCCAGGCAGAGGGTCAGGAAGTCCTCGCGAGGCAGGCGCGAGGCGGACTGGCAGAGACGGTACAGTCGCGGCAGGAATTCGTTCATCGAGACCTCGTCCCACACCTTAGCGCAGGCGGCGCGGCGGGCGACGAGGTGCTAAACCGGCCGGTCCACCCACCTGCTCCAGGAGCCCCATGTCCGCCACCGAAGGCCACGGCGCCGCCGCCACCCCCCTGACCGAAGACGACCAGCGACACCGCGGCTTCACCGTGCGGGCGGTCCTGACCGGCGCCGTGATGGGCGCAGGGCTCTCGCTCTGCAATGTCTACCTCGGCCTGAAGATCGGCTGGGGCATGAACATGTCGGTCACGGCGGCCCTGCTCGCCTTCGGGTTCTGGCAGATCTCCGTGCGCGCCCTCAAGCTGCGATCCTTCGGCGTGCTAGAGAACAACATCAACCAGACGGGGGCCTCGGCCGGCGCCTCGATCTCTTCGGCGGGCCTGGTCGCGCCGATCCCCGCCCTGGCGATGCTGACCGGGCAGACGCTGACCTACCCCCAGCTGGTGGTCTGGGTCCTCTCCGTGAGCCTGGTCGGCATCGTCGCCGCCATATTCGTGCGCAAGCAGCTGCTGGTCGACAGCGGGCTGACCTTCCCCGGGGGGGTTGCCACGGGCGAGACCCTGCGCGAGATGTACGCCCGCGGCAGCGAGGCCATCGACCGGGTGCGCATGCTGCTGGGCGGGGCCATCGCCGGGACCTTCAGCAAGCTGTTCAACCTGATCCAGACGCCGGCCCACCTCGTGCTGCCGGCCACGCTGGGGGCGGGCGGCAAGGTGGCCGGGGGCTACAGCCTCGCCAACCTGACCTTCTCGCTGGAGCCCTCGCTGCTGATGATCGCCACCGGCGGCATCGTCGGCCTGCGCGCCTCGCTCTCGATGGTGCTGGGCGCGGTGATCGCCTGGGGCTTCCTGGCTCCGTACGCCATCGAGATGGAGTGGATGAAGGCCGGACCGGCCGATCCGCTCCGTCCCTGGTTCGGCACGGGAGTACAGTGGCTGCTCTGGCCGGGTGTGACCATGATGGTGGTGGCATCGCTGACCAGCTTCGCCTTCTCCTTTCCCTCGATGTTCCGCGCCCTCAAGGGCCTGCGCGGCAGCGGCCCCCCCGCCGAGCGCGACCCGACCGATGTGGCGCGACCGGTGATGTGGGGCGCCCTGGCCGCGGTGCTGGTGGTCTCCACCATCCTGCAGGTGGGACTGTTCGAGATCAAGCCCTGGCTGGCGGCGGTGGGCGTGGTCTTCTCTCTGCTGCTGGCCGTCGTGGCCGGTCGGGTCTCGGGCGAGACGGGCGTGACCCCGGTCGGCGCCATGGGCAAGGTCACCCAGCTCGGCTTCGGCGTCCTCGATCCCAGCAACGCCGCCAGCAACCTGATGGCGGCCAACGTCACCGGCGGCGCCGCCAGCCAGTGCGCCGATCTGCTTCACGACATCAAGTCCGGCATGATGCTCGGCTCGTACCCCAAGCACCAGTACCTCGCACAGACCGCCGGCGTGGTCGGCGGCGCGGTGGTGGGCTCGGCGGCCTACGTGGTCCTGATCCCGGACCCGAAGAACCAGCTGTTGACCGACGAGTGGGCGGCGCCCGCCGTCGCCACCTGGAAGGCCGTCGCCGAGGTCTTCCAGCAGGGGATCTCCGCCATGCCGCCGATGGCGATGGAGGCGATGGCCATCGCCGCGGCGGTCGGCGTGCTGCTGACCCTGGCCGAGAAGCTCGGCCCCAAGCAGCTGACCCGCTACCTGCCCAGCCCCGTCTCGCTGGGCCTGGCCTTCACCATCCAGGCCTACGTCGTGATCGCCTTCCTGCTGGGGGCGCTGATCATGGAGGGCTTCCGCAAGGTCTCCCCGACCAAGACCGAGAAGTACGGGATCGTGCTCTGCGCGGGCGTGATCGCCGGTGAGAGCCTGATCGGGGTGGGCGACGCCTTCGTGAAGATGTTCGGAGGCTGAGGGCCTCAGCCTGTGTCCGGCCTCAGCCTGCGTCCGCCGGGATCCACCACGGGCAGGAGGGATCCAGCGACAGGGCCGGGCCCAGGTGCAGGCTGAGCCGGGAGCTCCGCTGACGGCTCAGGCAGGGCTCGTCGCCCGCCGTACACCCCGCCGGGAGCTCGGTCCTCGTCTCGACGATGCGCTGCCCCCAGTCCTGATCCAGGCCTCCGTTGGCCCGGAGCAGGAAGGCGAGGGCGTTGGCCGCGCGGGCATGGGCGAGCTGGTCGTTGGTCTTCAGGACCGGGCAACGCGAGGCCGGCCGCTCGTCGGCGCGACCGGTGACGACCACCGAGATCGGGCGGACGCCGACCGGGAGCGCCTGCAGCCGCTCGCCCATCGCCAGCCAGCGCTCGGCGACCTCCTCGTCCACCTCGCCCGCCTGGCAGGGCAGGTGGGCATCGGCGAAGACCGCCTCGATCGAGCCAGCCGGCCGGCAGGCCTGCCTGGGGTCCACCTCGACGCTCTCGGTGACGATGGGGTCTTGCGGCGGGTTCGCGCAGGACACCTCGGCCCCTACGAGCGCGCCGAGCACCTGGGCGCGCGCCGCCAGCACCTCGCGGCGGTGCGTCCCGCAGTCCAGGGGAGGCGCGGGCTCCTCCTCGACGGGCGGAGGAGGCGCCGGGGGCTCCTCGGTGGTCGGAGGAGGCGCCGGGGGCTCCTCGACGGCCAGAGCAGGCGCGGGGGGCTCCTCTCCGGTCGTACAGCGGCTCAGCCCCAGCGCGGGGAGGAGGAGCAGGGCGGCGGCCAGCCCCGCCACGGTGAGCCCGTCCCCGCGAACGGCGAGCCCGCCCCGGCCCGAGAGCCAGGCGCCCAGCCGCTTCAGCGTCAGCGGCACCGGCGAGACGAGCAGGAGCGCGACCAGCGCGGTCAGGGCCAGGCCCAGGACCCAGCCCACCGGCAGCGACGCTCGGCCCAGGCCCACCCGGCCCGGCAGCCCCGCCAGGAGCACCGCCAGGCCAGCCGCCGCCCCGCCGCCGGCCAGGAAGGCGGTGCCGAGCAGGAGGATCGCCTTGAGCTTGGAGAGCACCCCCGACTCAACCCACCGAGACGTCCGGCGCCGTGGCCGGAGGTCCGGAAGCCGCCCCGGGCGAGGACGAGGGCCGCTCGGAGTCCGAGTACATCGCCAGCATCTGCTCCGCGACCTTCACCAGGCCCTGGTTGTAGAGGGCCTTGTCGTCCTTGATCGATCCGATGATCATCACCGACATGCCCACGGCGTTGATCCGCTCCAGCACTCGCATGTACCGCTCGGCCTGGCTCATGGTCGAGCGGTAGATGACCATCAGGGTCGCCCCGATGAACTCCACCAGCACGCCCGCGGCCGCCGAGATCATCGCGATGCTCAGCGACCCGCCTGCGGTGACCGATGGGTCGGTCGGGCTGACGAAGGGGGCCGACGGCGCGGCGCCCTGTCCCCCGATGGCAGCGGCCTGCGCGGAGAGCGTCGCGACCCCACCGGCGTCGAGGAAGGCCATGAAGACCCCACCGCTGATCAGCAGGAAGCCCGCCACCATCACCGAGGTCGCCAGGCGGAAGATCGCGTCCACCTGGGCGAGGTTGCGATCCAGGTAGCTCTCCAGCTTGACGACCGCGACATCCCAGGAGGCCTTGGAGGTCTCGTCGGCGTCGAGCATGCTGAGCGGGTTGTGCTCGCCGCGAGCCTGGCGCTCCGCGCGCCGGATCCGAGCCGCGACGACGGACTGGCTCCAGGACAGGCCGGCGGCGCCGAACCCCGCCGTGACCAGGCCCGCCAGGCCAACCATCAGGGGTTTGAACAGATGTTCGAGACCGAGGAAGGCGGCGGTGAAGCCCGAGCCCACCAGGGCCAGGGCGCCGACGGCGACCAGGGCCGCCGAGAGCCAGAAGACGCCCCGCGGCAGGGAGTCGGGGACGACCTGGAGCCGTTCGGTGCCTTCGAGATCCGCCATCGTCGCCCCTGGGAACGGAGGAGCGCCGAGCGTAGCACAGCGGGTGCCGGCGCCGGCCTCAGCCCCCGACCCAGGCCCACCAGCGGCGCCCGCTGTCGCGCATATCGTCCAGCACACTGTACAGGTAGGGCACGAAGAACAGGGTCAACAGCGTGCCGGCCACCAGCCCGCCGGCGACGACCCGGCCCATCGGCGCGTAGGGGATGCCGACGAAGGTGGCGGTGCCCATGGCCATCGGCAGCAGCCCGAAGATGGTGGTCAGCGCGGTCATCAGGATGGGCCGCAGGCGGCGGCGGCCGGCCTCGACCAGGGCCTCGGTGCGGGGCATGCCCTCGGCCCGCAAGCGGGTGACGAGGTCGATCAGCACGATGCCGTTGTTGACGACCACCCCGATCAGGATCACCAGGCCGACGCCGCCCATGGCGTCCAGCGGCGTGCGGGTCAGGTACAGGGTCCAGTAGACCCCGAAGAGGGCCATCGGGATGGTGGTGATGATCGACAGCGGCAGCAGCAGGCTCTCGAAGAGCACACCCATGATCAGGAAGACGAAGACGATGGAGAGCACCAGCGCCATGTTGCGGGCGTCGTCCTCCTCCATCTCGAACTCGGGCCCGCCGCCCGCGTTGAGCTCGTAGCCCCGCGGGAGCTCCAGGTCGTCCAGGGCCGCCATGATCTGTCCGCGCCCGGTCTCGGCGTCCAGGCCCTGGTCGAGGTCGACCACCAGGGGCCAGGAGGTGATGCGCTCCTGGCGTCGGATGGTGCCCAGGCCCGGGGCGATCTCCGAGCTGACCAGGGATCGCAGCGGCACGACCGAGAAGGTGGCCGGCGAGAACATCGGGAAGTCCAGCAGCCGCGAGGCGTCGTAGCGGTCCTCGGCCCGGAAGCGGGCGTAGACCTCGACCTCCTTGCCGCTCTCGGTCCAGGGCGGCAGGGGGGTGCCGCGCAGGGCGAAGCCGACGGTCTGGCCGATGCTGCGGGCGGTGATGCCGGTGCGGCTGGTGGCCTGGCGATCGACGATCAGCCGCAGCTCGCGTCCGCCGTCCTCCTCGATGCCGGCCGCGACCCCCAGCACGCCGGGGACGGCCCGGATCCGACGCTGGACCTCGTCGCCCAGGGCGGCCAGGGTCTCGGTGTCCTCGCCGGTCAGCACCAGGTTCACCTGCCGCTTCTCGCCCTCGGCGCCCTGCTGCCAGCCGATGCTGGCGGTGACGCCCGGCAAGGTCGGCAGGGTGCGCTCGGCCTCTTTCAGGACCTGGTCGCGGGAGAGGGCATCGGGAGCGGGCTCCTCTTCGAGGTAGACGTAGGTGCGCCCGGTCGTCGAGGTGGCCGAGAGGCGGCTGCGGTGAACGCGCACCCCCCAGGCCTCGCGGTTGTCGTCGACCCAGCGCTCGTAGGCGTCGACGACCTCCTGGCGCTCGGGGTAGGTGAAATCCCCGGGGATCTCGTAGCGCACGACGAAGTCGTTGATGTTGCCCTCGGCCGCGTCCCGGCAGCCGACCGCCTTGAAGGGCACCATGAAGGTCAGCAGGCTCAGCAGGACGACGCCGACCAGGGTGTCGGTCCGACGGGTCAGGACCCGCTGCAGCCAGCCGCGGTAGCGCTCGGCCAGCCAGCTGACCCAGGCGGGCTCGAAGGCGGCCTCCTTCTCCTTGAGCAGGGTGGTGCCCAGCGGGGTGAAGAAGAGCGCCACCACCAGCGAGGCGGCCAGGGCGAAGACGACCGGGAAGCCGAGCTCGCCCATGAAGAAGCTGAAATTGGCGTCCTCGCTCATCAGGATGACCGGCAGGAAGACGACCATCGTCGTCAGGGTCGACAGGGTGATGGCCATGCCGACCTCGGAGGCGCCCTCCACCGCCGCCTTGGCCGGCGAGTCGCCCTCCTGCAGGCGGGCCTGGATGGCCTCGACCACGACGATGGCGTTGTCGACGACCATGCCGACGGCCAGCATCAGGCCCATCAGCGAGAGCAGGTTGAGGCTGCCGCCGGTGAAGTACAGAGCCGAGACGGTCATCAGCAGGGTGAAGGGGATGCTGGCGGCGATCAGCAGGGTCAGGCGCCAGCGCCGCAGGAAGGCGAAGAGCACCACCACCGCGCAGCCGCCGCCGGTCAGGGCGGTCATCAACAGGTTGTCGACGCTGTCGCGGATGATGCTGCCCTGGTCGAAGAAGCTGAAGAGGGCCGCCCCCTCCAGCCGGGGGTCACTGTTCAGCGCCTCCATCGCCTCCTTGATGGCGTCGGCGGTGGCCACCGTGTTGGCGTCGGACTCCTTGCTGATGGCGATGGCGGCGCCTTCGCTGCCGTCGATGCGGTTGATGTGGGGCGAGGGATCCAGCCGGTAGGTGACCTCGGCGATGTCCTGCAGGGTGATGCCGGGCTTGATCGGCGTGCGCCGCAGCACGTCGAGGTCCTCGTAGCGGGCGAGGCTGCGGACGTAACGGAGCTGGCCGCGATCGCTGACCCGGCCGCTGGGGAGCTGGAAATTGTCGCCGCCGAGCTTGCCTAGGACCTCGCCCAGGTTGAGGCCGTTCTGCTGCACGGCGGGCAGGCTGAAGTCGATGAAGACCCGCTTGGGATCGGCTCCCCAGGCGTCGACCTTGCCCACGCCGGGCACTCGCATCAGCCGCTGGGAGATGACCTCGTTGACCAGCCGGTACGGGTCCTCGACCTCTTCGGGCATGCGGATGCCGGCCCACAGCACCGGCTCGTCGGCGGGGTTCCAGCGGTAGACCCAGTAGCGCTGCACGTCGTCGGGCAGCTCCACCATCGCCCGCTCCATCCGGTCGACCACCGAGTTGTAGGCGCTGTCCATGCCGATGGAGCGGTGGAAGGTCAGCTCGAAGCTGGTGGAGCCGCTGCTGCTGCTGCTGGAGATCGACTTGAGGCCCTCGATCGTGGCGAGCTGCTCCTCGATCGGCCGGGCCAGGGTGGTCTGGTTCTCCTGCGGGGTCGAGTCGGCGTAGGGCACCCAGACCCACATCTGGTTGAGCTCGAAGCGCCCGGGCATCATCTCCAGCGGGATGCGGGCCCAGGCGATGAAGCCGAGCACACAGAGCGCCAGGAAGACCATCGAGACCATCACCGGCCGATGGACCGAGAGGGCCGGCAGCCAGCGGGTCACGTCCGGCCTCGCTCGACCAGCCGGGTGAGCTGCTCGTAGGCGACGGGGATGACCAGCAGGGTCAGCAGGGTCGAGGCCGAGAGGCCGGCGATGACGGTGACGGCCAGGGGAGCCTGGATCTCGGCGCCCTCGCCGATGCCCAGGGCCAGGGGCACGAGGCCGAGCACCGTGGTGATGGTGGTGATCAGGATCGGGCGGAGCCGCAGCGCCGCGGCCCGGTGGATGGCCTCGACGCGCTCCAGGCCCTCGACCCGGTTGCGGTTGATCGTGTCGACCAGCACGATGGCGTTGTTGACGACCACGCCGGCCAGGATGATCGCCCCGATCAGGACGACCACGCTGACGGGGGTGCCGGTCAGCATCAGCGCCGGCACCACGCCGACCATGGCCAGGGGCACGCTGACCAGGATGACGAAGGGGTGCAGCACGCTCTCGAAGGTGCTGGCCATGATGATGTAGACCAGGAAGACGGCCAGGCCCAGGGCCATGCCCAGGCTCTGCAGCGAGCGCTCCATCTCGCGGTTCTGGCCGGCGATCTCCCAGCTGCCCTCAGGCAGCTCGGCCCGATCCAGGGCCAGGCGGATGGCCTCGGCCTGGCCCGAGAGGTCGAAGCCCTCCAGGTTGGCCGAGACGACCGCCGCCCGGCGCTGGTCGATGCGGCGGATCTCGCTGGGGCCGACGGCCTCTTCGAAGAGGGCGACCGCTTCGAGGGGGATGGCCGGCACCAGCGCGGGGTTGACGTTGATGCGCCGCAGCTCGTCGCCGCCGCGGCGTTCGTCCTCGGCCAGCCGCACGGTCAGGTCGACCCGTCCCGTGCCCCGGGAGAGCGTCGTGGCCCGCGCCCCCTGGACCATGTCGCGCACCCGGCGGGCCACCGTGGCGCTGTCCAGGCCGTAGCGTTCGAGCAGATCGCGGTCGTAGCGGATGCGGATCTCGGGGTAGCCGGCGGCGAGGCTGCTCTCCACATCGGAGAGGCCCGGCAGCGCCACCATCGCCCGCTGGACCTCGCGCGCGTTGCGGCCGAGCTGGTCGAGCTCGGCGTCGTAGATCACGACCTCGATCGGCGTGCGGAAGCTGAAGATGCCCGGGCGGGAGAGGCGCAGATCGATGGCGGTGCGCTGCCCCTCGGCGAGGCGGAGGACCTCCTGGCGGACCGCCACCATCAGGGCCTCCTCCCGGCGCTTCATGTCGCCTCCGGGCTTCAGCTCGACGGCGATGCGGGCGCTGTGCTCGCCCTGGTCGCTGGCCGCGTCGGCGCGCTGCTCGTTGCCGACCACCGCGTGCACGCTGCCGATCTCCTCCATGGCCACCAGCCGCTCCTCGACCATCGCCGCGAAGGCCGAGGTGCGAGGCAGGGGGGTCCCCACCGGCAGGGCCAGCTCGACCGTGAAGCGGCCCTGGTGCACCTCGGGGATCAGCGCCTGGCCCAGGTTGGCCGCCAGGGGCAGGACCACCGCCAGGGCCAGGGCGACCGCGCCGATCACGGTCGCGGGGCGACCCAGCACCCCCCGCAGCGTGCCCTCGTAGCGGCTGGCGAAGCGCTGGTAGAGGGTCTGGAAGCGGCCGGCCGTACCTGCCGCGAGCCGCCCCAGGGGGGGCAGCACGACGCCACCCGCGCGGAAGGCCAGCCGGCCCATCAAGGCAGCCGGCAGGACGACCAGGGTGGCGAAGAGCTCGAAGCCCAGGCGGATCAGGAAGCGCAGCAGGCCCCAGGGCAGCCACACCAGTCGCCGCAGGCCGGCGCGCTCGGCCCATCCCTGGCGGAGCTGAGCGAAGGAGGCGAAGCGGGTGGCCCGGCCGATGTCCAGCAAGCCGCCCTCGGCCTCCCCTCGCTTGGGGAGGGAGAGCTCGGTCGCGGCCAGCACGGGCACGAAGAAGAGGGCCACAACGAGGCTGGCCAGCAGGCTCATCACGACCGCCAGCGAGAGGTCTCCGAAGACCTGGCCGGCGACGCCCTCGACGAAGGTGATCGGCAGGAAGACGGCGACCGTGGTCAGGGTGCTGGCGGTCACCGCGGCGGCCATCTCGCGGGCGCCGGCCTCGGCGGCGTCCAGGCGGGCGAGGCCCTGGTCGACCTTGTTCTGGATGTTCTCCAGCACCACGACGGCGTTGTCGATCAGCATCCCGATGCCCAGGGCGAGGCCGCCCAGGCTCATCAGGTTGAGCGAGACCCCCCCGACGTACATCGGGGCGAAGCTGACCACGACCGAGAAGGGGATGGCCGTACCGATGATCAGCGTGGCGCGCAGATCGCGCAGGAAGAGGTAGAGGACGCCGACCGCCAGGAGGGCGCCCAGCATGGCCGTGCTGCGCAGGTTGGCGAGGCTGGACTCGATGAAGCCGGCCTGGTCTTCGAGCACGACGAGGCGCACCCCATCGGGCAAGGTGTCGGCGGCGAGGTGCTCCTTGACCGAGCGGGCCACCCGCACGATGTTCGAGTCGGCCGTCTTGAAGACCTCCAGCGTGACCGCGGGCTGCCCGTCGAGCCGGCTCTCCACCTCGCGCTCGCGGGGGACCTCGGCCACGATGGCCAGGTCCCGCACCGCGACGCCGGTCCCGTCGGGGCGCCGGATCTCCAGGTTGCGGATGTCCTCGACCGTGCGCAGCTCGCCCAGGGTGCGGACCAGGAACTCCTGGTCTCCGTCGCGGATGGCGCCGCCGGGCAGGTTGATGTTCTCGGCCCCCAAGGCCTGCTGGAGCTGGTCCAGGCTGATCCCGCGCGCCGCCAGCCAGTCCTGCCGGGCCTCGACCAGCACCTCGCGCTCCAGGCCGCCCCGCACGCGGACCGCGGCGACGCCGTCCATCGCCTCCAGCTCGCGCTTGAGCTCCTGCTCGGCCAGCTCGCGCAGCTCAATCAGGACTCGATCCGGATCCCGCTCTCCTTGATCGCCCTCCACCGAGAGGCTGACCCGCAGGATCGGGTCCAGGCTGGGGTCGTAGCGCAGGATCAGCGGCCGGCCGACGTCGTCGGGCAGGAAGGTGGTCTGCAGGCGCTCGCGCACATCCTGGGCGGCGCGATCCATGTCGGTGCCCCAGGTGAACTCCAGGACCACATCGGACATGCTCGCGCGGGAGCGGCTCTCCAGCTCGACGAGGCCGACGGTGGTGGCCAGCGCCTCTTCCACCGGGCGGCTGATCTGGGCCTCGACCTCTTCGGGGGCGTAGCCCTGGGCCTCGGTCCGCACGGTGATGGTCGGGTAGGCCAGGTCCGGCATCAGGTCGAGCGGCAGGCGCCCGTAGCTGACCATGCCGAAGACGGCAGCCGCGATGGCGATCATCCAGGCAGCCACCGGCCGCCGGACCACGAGCGCGAAGAGGCTCACTCGCTTGCTTCCTGGGCCGCCTTGGTGGCGTCGGCCGGGTCCTCGGGCTCGGGCCTGGCCTCTTCGACCGGATCGCCGGGCAGGCGGACCGGTGAGCCCGCGCGCAGGTTCTGGTTGCCGACGGTGACGACGAGGTCCCCGGCCGCGAGGCCGGCGCTGACCTCGACCCGCGAGGGGTCCTGGTAGCCGATGCGGAGGTCGGCGCGCTCGACCTTGCGCAAGGGCCAGGAGGGCGGGGGCTCGGGCTCGTCCGCCTCTGCGGGCTCACCCTGGAAGAAGCGGGCGAGGCCAGAGGGTTCTTTCTCCTCCTCCTCCTGCTTCTTCTCGCCCTCGGGCTCGTCGGGGGCGCCCTCGACGACCTTCCAGGCGACCGGCTCGCCGTCGATCCAGACCAGGGCCCGGCGGGGGATGGTCAGCACGTCCCGGTGGCGATCGACCTCGATGCGCACCTTCACGAACTGGCCGGGCAGCAGGCTGGTGCTGGCGGGGTCGACGGAGATCGTGACGCGGACGGTGCCGCTCTGCAGATCGACCACCGGGCTGACCCGATCGACCGTGCCCTGGCCCTGGCTGCTCTCGTCGTAGGCGCCTTGCAGCGTGACGGTCTGGCCCACCCGGACCCGGGAGAGGTCCTTCTCGGGGAGCTGGACCACCACCCGAGGCCGGCTGAGGTCCACGACCTGGAAGGCCCGCCGCCCGCCGGCCATCTCGCCGACCCGCACGTCCCGGGCGCTGACCACGCCGTCGATCGGGCTGCGCACCCTTGTGAAGCCGCGGGTGCGGGTGGCCTCCTGCCAGGTGGTCTGGGCCCCCTGAAAGGCCCCCTCGGCGGCCCGCAGCTCTTGATCCGAGATGGCGCCCCCGGCGTGCAGATCCTTCGCCGTGTCGTACTCGCGCCGGGCGCGGTCCAGCTCGGCGTTGGCGCGCTCGGCCCCGGCGTCGAGCGAGGGGCTGGACAGCACCGCCAGGACCTGCCCCTTGGTGACGGTGTCGCCCTCTTCCACCAGGATCTCGGTGACGAGGCCGCTGGCCTCGGGCGCGATGTCGGCCTGGGACTCGCTCTCCAGGAGGCCGGTCGTGACGAGGTGATCGGCCACATCGCCCGCGGTGGCCGCTTCAGCCTCGACCAGGACCCGCCGGTCGGGGTTCTTCTTCTCGCCCTCCTCCTTCGACGGATCGCCGCCCGGGGGCCCGCCGGAGCAGGCCAGGAGAAGGAGGAGGGGCAGGCTGGACAAGCGGTACATCGACGACACTCCGAGGCCCCCACCGGGTACCCTGTTCTGCTGGTCGATGGGGGAGCGTGCTATGGCTGCCTCCCCGTGTCCCCACCACCGCCGGAGTTCATGTGCTCTCGATCTACAGCAGCCGCTATGTCGCCAACAAGGCCATGTTCGCCTTCCTCGGAAGCGCCTTCCGCATCCTCGGCCCCGAGGGCAACCTCCGCTTCTTCGTCAAGCAGAAGGCCTTCAAGCTCAAGGAGGAGATCACGGTCTTCACCGACGAGAAGCAGAGCGACGCCGTCCTGGGCATCCAGGCCCGCGGCATTGGCGACTTCTCGGGCACCTACGACATCACCGACAAGAAGAGCGGCGAGCGGCTGGGCGCCATGAAGCGCGAGGGCCTGAAGTCGCTGCTGCGCGACGAGTGGACCCTGCTGGACGGCTCCGGCGCGATGATCGGAAAGGTGATGGAGGACAGCGGCGGCATGGCCCTGCTGCGGCGCTTCCTGCCGATCATCCCCCAGACCTTCCGCGTCACGATGGGCGACAAGCAGGTCGGCCAGATCAAGCAGCGCTTCAACCCCTTCCAGATCGTCTACGACGTCGACTTCGAGGCCGCCGGCGAGGACCTGGATCCCCGCGTCGGCGTGGCCGCCGTCGTCCTGCTGCTGGCGATCGAGGGTCGCCAGCAGGGCTGAGCCGGGGCTGGCGGGGGCCCAGGGGGCCTACTGCTCCAGGATGACGAACTCGACGCGGCGGTTCTCGGCCTTGCCGCTCGAGCTGCCGTTGTCGGCGATCGGGCGCGCCTCGCCGTAGCCCACCGGCACCAGCCGAGCGCCGTCGACGCCCTTGTTGACCAGGTAGTCGCGCACCGCCTCGGCCCGCGACTGCGAGAGGGCCAGGTTGCGGGCGTCGGGGCCGTCGGTGTCGGTGTGCCCGGCGATCTCGACCTTGCGGATGTCCGGGTAGGTCGTCAGCACCGTGGCGACCTCGTTGAGGATGGGCCAGGACACACGCTTGATCGTCGCCTTGTTGGTGTCGAAGAAGACCTTGTCCAGGATGACCACCTGCTCCTGGGTCACCAGCACCCGCGAGGGGCAGCCGTCCGAGCGGCGCGGGTCGATGCGCGCGTCGGCCGGCTCGTCGGGGCAGCTGTCTCGCTTGTCGGGGACCCGGTCGCCGTCGCGGTCGGGGCAGCCCTGGGTCACCAGCGGGCCGGGTTCGTCCGGGCACTCGTCCTGGGCGTCGGCCAGCGCGTCGCCGTCACGGTCGGGGCAGCCCTGGGTGGCCGCGGTCCCCGGCTCGTCGGGGCAGGCGTCACCGCCGTCGAGGATGCCGTCGCCGTCGTTGTCGGGATCCGCGCAGCCGTCGTTGTCCTGGAAGCCGTCCTTGTCCTCGGGCTCGTCGGGGCAGGTGTCGCTGCCGTCGAGCAGCCCGTCACCGTCGTTGTCGGGGTCCGGGCAGCCGTCGTCGTCCTTGAAGCCGTCCTTGTCTTCGGGGTCGTCGGGGCAGCGGTCGGCCTCGTCGGGGAGCCCGTCCTTGTCGCTGTCCTTCTCTCCCCCGCCGAAGGCGAAGGCGAGGCCGACCGTCCACTCCCAGTTGTCGTAGCGGTCGGACTCCAGCGTGCTGGGGTCGCCGTCCTTGTCGGCCGGGGTCGTCCCCGTCGAGAGCATGTAGCGGAAGTCGGTCCGCAGGCCCACCGGGCCCTGACCCAGCCGCAGCCGCGCGCCGGGGCCGATGTTGATCAGCAGGTCGGTGTCCGGGTTCTTGTACTGCCCGAAGCCCAGCTCCTCGTTGGTGCCCTCCTTGTCCTCGGTGCCGATGTCGCTGCCGCTGTCCCGGCGGACCTTCTTGTAGTAGGCGCCCGGGCCGACCGCGCCGAAGAAGGTCAGCGGACCGACCTCGGGAGCGCTGACGACCAGGTTCAGCCGCGGCGTGAGGACCGTGTAGGAGCGCTGCACGGTGCGGGTGACGCCCTGCGAGAGGCCGAAGTCTCCTTCCAGGGCGAAGGTCCGGTTGAGGTCGTAGCCGAGGCGCGGGACGACGGTCCAGCTCCCGTCGATGACGGACTCGTTGGCGCCCGGCTGGAACCAGCCGACCCCCAGGCCCAAGCGCAGACCGCTTCCTTCGGCGGCCAGGGTGGGTGCGGAGAGCACGGCGGAAGCGATGAGCAAGCTGAGCATGAGCGGGTCCTGCACGAGGATGGATGGACCGTCGCTCTATGCCGAGGCCGCAGGTCCGTCGGTTTCACCTCGGTAGCGGCGCGGGCGAGGGGGACGGGGCAAACAGAGGCGCCGTCGGGTTACTCATGGTCGATGATCCTGTCCCTGGACCACATCGCCATCGCGGTACCCGACCTGGAGCGGGCGATCCGTCGGTTCGCCGACGACTTCGGCCTGACCCTGACTGGCTGCGAGGACGTCGCCGCTGCCCAGACCCGCACCGCATTCCTGCCCATCTCGGGGACCCAGATCGAGCTGATCCACCCGCTCGATGGCCAGGGCCCGGTGCAGCGCCACCTCGACAAGCGCGGCGGCGGCCTCCACCACCTCTGCTTCCGCACCGACGATGTGCAGGCCGAGATGGACCGCCTCAAGGCCCTCGGCTACCGCTTCACCTCCGAGGCGCCCACGCCCGGGGCCCATGGCTGCCTGGTCGCCTTCCTGCACCCCGCCAGCACCGACGGCGTGCTGATCGAGCTCTCCCAGCACCCCCTCTCCCCCACCCCCGCGGCGGGGGGCTGACGTGGCCGCAGCAGGCCCCAGGCTCCTGCGCCGCGCCGCGGTCGGGGAGCAGACCACGCTGGCGGACCGGAAGCGCCGGGCCGGCCAGCGCATGGTCGTCGGCTTCCACGGCATCGACGCCCCTCCCGAGCTGCGCCGCTTCTGCCGACAGGCGCGCCCGGGCGGGTTCATCCTCTTCGCCCGCAACGTGGAGGAGCCGGCCCAGGTCCGCGAGCTGAACCGCGAGCTGACGGGCCTGCTCCCGCGCAGCCTCCCGCCCCTGGTCAGCGTCGATCAAGAGGGCGGGCGGGTGCAGCGCATCCGCTCGACGGCCTGGCCGCGGGCCCGCTGGGTAGGCAACGTCGACGATCTCGTCCAGACCCGGGCGCTGGCCCTGGCCATGGCGGCCGAGCTGCGCGCCATGGGCTTCAACGTCGACTGGGCCCCCGTGGCGGATGTCGACAGCAACCCCGCCAACCCCGTCATCGGCGATCGGTCCTTCTCGCCCCGACCCGAGGCGGTCGCCCGCCACGCCCTGGCCTTCCTCCAGGGGCTCGAAGCCGGTGGCGTCGCCGGCTGCGTCAAGCACTTCCCGGGGCACGGCGACACCAGCCAGGACAGCCACCTGGTCCTGCCGGTCGTCGAGAAGGAGCGCCCCGAGCTGGAGCGCACCGAGCTGCTGCCCTTCCGCGAGGCCATCGCCGCGGGCGCCCCGATGGTGATGACCGCCCACGTCCTCTTCCCCGAGTGGGACCCCCAGAACCCGGCCACCATGTCCCAGGCCATCGTGGCCGGCTTGCTGCGCGAGAAGCTCGGCTTTCAGGGGGTGGTCGTCAGCGACGACCTCGAGATGAAGGCGGTCCGCGGTCGTTTCGAGCTGGACCACCAGCTCGACCGGGCCTGCCGCGCCACCGTGGACCTCTTCCTGTGCTGCTCGGAGATCGAGCTGCAATGGGAGGTCTTCGAGACCCTCGTCCGCCTCCAGGAGGACGACAAGCGCCACGACACCTTGGCCATCGACTCGTCTGGCCGCCTCGACGCCCTGCGGCGCCGTTTCCTCCTCCACCCCTTGCCCACGCCGGAGCTCTCCGTCGTGGGTAGCATCGCGCATCGTGACCTCGCCCTTGGGATCGAGGCCCGCGGTCGCACCTGACCCCCGCAAAAGGAACGCCCATGAAGTCCTCCACCCTCGCCCTGTTCGCCACCATCCTCGTCGGCGGCTTCGTCACCACCAGCACCGGCTGCGCCAAGAAGAAGGCCCCCGCCGCCGCGGAGCCCGGCTCCGCCTTCACCGTCGACCTCAACCGGGTCGAGCTGGTGCGCCGCGACACCACCACCATCGTCGAGCACGGCCAGCTCCGCTACATCCTCAGCCTGAACAACGGCCTGAAGGGCGGCTCCGTGGCCGTCGACCGCATCGACTACACCTTCGGCGTGGGTGCCAACACCATGGGCTCCGACACCTTCAAGGTGGGCAAGTCGGTGGCCATGGACGGCAAGGAGACGATCACCATCGTCGGCAAGTTCGAGTGGCGCGACGACAGCAAGATCCCCGCCGAGAACGGCTGGATCAAGGGCACGGCCTACTGGACCGGCCCCAACGCCGAGCGCACCACCACCTTCGAGCTCAAGGGACCCTGGACGGAGATCAATTGAGCTTGATGGTCCTCAGCCTGTGGCTGTCGGGCGCGGCTACGGCCTCCTCCGCCTGCGAGGAGGTCGGGACCGTCCCCGACGCGCTGCAAGTGGCCTGGGTCGCCCCGCTGGGAAAGCGGGTGCGGCCGGGGACCCGCCTGGAGGTCGTCCGCGTGGCCGATCTCCGCGCCAGCGCGCGCGCGGCCGGCGATCCGGTGCGCCTGCTCCAGTCGCTCGGGATGCTGGGTCGCCGCCCCAGCCTGCGCAAGCAGGAGCGCGACTGGCAGGTCCTGGTCTTCGATGTGCGCGCCTCCTGGCTCTGCCGCCCGATGGACGAGCTCGAGCCCGGCCAGCAGGCCGCGGGCGTGGCCGTCTGCGAGCTGGACGACCAGGGCCCGGTGGCCCGCCACCGAAAGGGCTTCACGGGCTGCGGCTACAGCCTGGACACCGCCGCCTCCACGCGAGGCGTCGACGTCTTCCGCACCGACTGGCAGACCGCCTCCAGCCTCGGCTTCTGTCTGCTCCCTCTCAGCCGCTTCATGGAAGGAGCCTGAGATGAGCGGGCAGTCCTCGTCGACACGCTACTGCAGCCGCTGCCTGACCACCTTCGAGGAGGACCAGGAGCGCTGCCCCAACCTCGCCTGCCGACGACCCCGCCCCGCCGCCGGCTGGGGTCGGATGTTCGGTCCGGGCGACCTCTTCGACCGACACTACCGGATCCACAACCTGCTGGCGCTGGGAGGCGCGGGCGTGACCTACCTCGCCCGCGAGGTCGGCGGCGACGGCGAGGAGATCGGCCCCCGCCTGGCCCTGAAGGTGCTCTTCGCCAGCCGGGACGAGGGCCCGTACCTGCGGCGCCTCGCCACCGAGGCCCAGATCATCCAGGAGCTGAACCACGCCAACATCGTGCAGTACCTGGGCTTCGTCCACCGGGCGGGCCACAGCCCCTACCTGGTCACCCGCTTCGAGTCCGGGGGCAGCCTGCTGGACCACATCAAGCGGGTGGGGAGCATGCCGGTGCGACAGGCGGCCCTGGTCGCCCGCCAGGTCTGCTGGGCCCTGGACAAGGCCCACGGGATGGGCATCGTCCACCGCGATCTCAAGCCCGAGAACGTCCTGCTCTCCCGCGTCGTCGGGCCCGACGAGGACCCGGTCGTGCGGGTCGCCGACTTCGGCATCGCCAAGGTCCAGGGCGCCCTGGGCAGCCAGACCCGGGTCGGCGCCTTCGTCGGGACCCCGCAGTACGCCGCGCCGGAACAGTTCATCGGCGGCAACCCCTCCGCCGCCACCGATGTCTACGGCGTCGGCGCGCTGATCTACTTCTGCTGCATGGTCTCCTCGGTCGTTCGTTTCGCCGACCGCCTGGACCCCGAAGAAGGCCACCAGCTGCTGGTCGACGCGCTGCCGCCAACCGTGCTGCGCTCGCACGACGACCCCGAGGATGTGCGCCGCCTCAACCGCATCCTCGAGGTCAGCATGGACCCCGATCCGCTGCGGCGCTGCACCGTCGACCAGCTCGACGGGTTGCTGGGCAGCCTGCTGGCCGGCAACGAGCCCGATGTGGAGGGCGCGCGACCGGCCGGACCCAAGACCGGGCCCACCCAGGCTCCCGAGCCCGACACCCAGGAGCGGGCCCGCGCGGCGGATCCGCGCATCACGACCCCCTTCCCCAAGTCGCAGGCCGACGCCTCCATCGAGAAGGCCTCCCCGCCGCCGGAGGAGTCCTCCTCGGCGGGGCTGCTCGCTGGCATCGCCGCCGGCGCCGCGATCGTGGCGGCCGGGGCGCTGGCGGCCCGCGCCAGGGAAGAGGCCTCCTCCGAGCCCCCTCCTCCCCCGCGCACCGCGACCGTCAGCCCGCAGCTCGGCACCCCCTCCCAGGCTGGGCCCTCCCAGGCGGGCCCCTCCCAGGCAGGCCCCTTCCCCACGGTTCAGACCGAGCGGATCGAGCGCCCCACGCCTCCCGCGCCGCCCCCCCTCAAGTCAGAGCCTGAGCCCAAGCGGAGCCGGCTCTCCTGCCTCGTCGGGGTGCCCCTGGCCGGGGGCGCGCTGCTCGCCGGCCTCGCCCTGCTGTGGGTCGGCCTGGTCTGGGCGGCCCCCCAGGCGTTGCCCGATGCGATGAAGCCAGGGGCCGAAGCCCTGGACAGCGCGCGCCCCGCGCACGCCCGTCTGCTGGCCCAGGCGCAGGAGGGCCTGCTGGCGCGAGGACCGGCGCTGCACCAGCGCTGCGGCGTCAAGAAGGCCCACCTGACCGTCAGCCTCGTGGTTGAGCCCTCCGGCGCCCTTCGCAGCCTGGAGCTGCGCGATCTCAGCGCCGGCCTGGATCCGCGCTGCGCCAGCGAGGTCCTGTCCGAGCTGGACCTGCCCTCCCCAGGCTGGAGGGCCGCCCGCTTCGCCATCGAGCTCGACCTCTAGGACGCGCGACCCCGCCTGATCGCTTTGGGGGGGCTGAGGGGACTGGAAGCGCCTGGCGCGGTGTTTAGCTCCGGTGGTGCCCTTCAACCCGGAGCCCGATCACCATGAAGTCGTCGCTGATCGCCCCCCTGGTCGTCCTCGCTGGCCTGCTCGCATGCGCCGGCTCCACCACCGCCAATGGCGGCCCCAGCGCCCATGACGCGCCGAGCGCCACAGCCAGCTCGACCGTTGTCACCCCGCCTCCAGCCTACAACCCGATGGCCAGCCTGGCCCCGCTGGTCGAGAACCTCGGCCCGGCGGTCGTCTTCCTCAAGGTCGAGACCCAGGTCGAGGTCAACCGCTCCCGGACCCCGGACCTCTTCGGGCCCTTCTTCGGCTTCCCCGAGTCCAGCCCCGAGGACCCCGAGTTCCGAACGCGCACGGGCTCGGGCTCGGGCTTCATCATCTCGGCCGACGGCTACGTCCTGACCAACAACCACGTCGTGGACGGCGCCGACAAGGTCACGGTCAGCCTCGCGGATGAGCGGGAGTTCACCGCCACCGTCGTCGGCAGCGACGACCGCACCGACGTCGCCCTGGTCAAGATCGACGCCGACCAGCCCCTGCCCTTCGTCCCCCTGGGTGACTCCGAGGCGCTGCGCGTGGGCGACTGGGTCGTGGCCATCGGCAACCCCTTCGGCCTGACCCACACCGTCACCGCCGGCATCGTCTCGGCCAAGGGCCGGGTCATCGGCGCGGGCCCCTACGACGACTTCATCCAGACCGACGCCAGCATCAACCCCGGCAACTCCGGCGGACCGCTCTTCGACCTCAACGGCAAGGTCATCGGCATCAACACCGCCATCGTGCCCGGCGGGACCGGCATCGGCTTCGCGGTGCCGATCGACATGGTCAGCGAGATGCTGGACGAGCTGAAGAGCGAGGGTCGCGTCGCCCGGGGCTGGATCGGCGTCGGGCTGCGCGAGCTGGACGAGGAGCTGAAGACCCAGCTCGGGGCCAACGAGGGGGTCGTCGTCAGCGCCGTCTACCCCGACCAGCCGGCGGCCAAGGCCGGACTCAGCCCGGGCGACGTCATCACCGGCGTGGACGGCACCACCACCGGCAAGGCCGATGAGGTCATCCGCGCCATCGGCCTGAAGAAGCCCGGTGAGGAGGTCAAGCTCGAAGCCCTGCGCGAGGGCAAGGCCCGCGTCTTCAAGGTCGTGCTGGGCGAGCGCCCCGAGGAGGAGTCCGTGGCGACCGGTCGCTTCATCGCCCCGCAGGCGCCGGGCGAGGCCACGGACACGCTCAAGCGCTACGGCTTCCAGGTCGAGGACCGCAAGGAAGCCGGCGGCGTCGTGGTCAGCGGGGTGGTCAGCGAGGGGCCGGCCGGGGGCAAACTGCAGGCGGGCGATGTGATCGTGCAGATCAACCGCCAGCGCGTCAGCAAGGCCAGCGACGTGGCCCGCCTGCTGGGCGCCGCCAGCCGCGGATCGGTGCTGGTGGTGCAACGCGAGGGCGCGCAGCTGCTGATCACCCTGCCGCCGCCGGAGAAGTGATCGCTTAGACTGCCCGCCATGAGGCTGCTGCGCGCGATCTTCGTCCTGGTACACCTGACGGTGATCGCCGCGGCGGCCTTGGGCCTGTCGGGCCAGCTCCCCGCCCCCCTGCGAGTCTGGCTCGATCTCGCCGGCGGAGCCCCGCGCGCGCCGGTGGAGGCCCCCGTCACCCTGCACCTGGAGATCGCCACCGGCGAGGAGCGCCAGCCCCTCCCCCCAAGCTGGCAGCGGGCCGTGCTCTCCCATCCCCGCACCCGGCAGGCCCTGGCCCGCCACGCCGTCGACCCCGACCCGGCCGCCTTCGACCAGCTCGGCACCTGGCTGGCCCGGCAGGTCGCCGCCGACTACCCGCAGGCCACCCACCTGCACGCCCGGCTGGAGCCCGCCACCGTGCCTCCGCTGCGCTTCAGCCTGGACAAGCACCGATGAGTCCCCTGCTGGCTCATCTGGACCGCCGGGAGCCCGCCACGCCGCTGGCCCTCTTCCGGGTCGCCATCGGTCTGTCCATGATCGGCGGCCTGCTGTCGATGATGCGCGCGGGCGTGCTGCCGCTGCTCTGGACGGACCGGCCCTACGGCGGCTACCGTCCCTTGGAGGCCGAGCACTGGATGGTCGAGCTGCTGGCCGGTCCCACCGACGCCGGGGTCGTCATCCTGGTCGGCCTGGGGCTGATCGGCGGGCTGTTCCTTGTCGCGGGCCTGGGCAGCCGCATCACCCCGCTGGTCAGCCTGGGCGTCGTCACGGCCTTGCTCTCGCTCAACCCCGACACCGTCGGATCGCGGGACCACCTGCTGCCGGCGGGTCTGTTCCTGCTCGTCTTCGCCCCGGCGACGGCGACGCTGTCGCTGGATGCGCGTCTGTTCGGGGATGGGTTTCGCTCGCAGCTGCCTCGGCCCGCCTGGGTGCGGGATCTGGCGATCGCTCAGCTGCTGCTGTTTGCGGCGACCGAGGGTTCACTGGTGCTGTTGGCCAGCGCCGTGGTCCTGCTGGTGTCGTTGATCAGCGGGCACCGGCTGGATCTGCGGATCCCGGGGGCGCTGATCCTGGTGGGTGGGTGCCTGTGGGACTGGGTCGGGGGGGAGGTGCCGGGGGCGTTGGTGCCGGTGGTGTACCTGCCGGTGTTGTGGGGGGCCCAGGGCCGCACCATCACCACACCCCATCACACTCCTTCGGCCCCGGCGCCGTCCACACCCCATCCCCATCCCCGTCGATGAAGATCGGGCTGCTGACCGCCCGCGGCACGCTGCTGGCGTCGTAGTCCAGCAGGCCCCGCGGCATGGGCTGCTCGCCTCTCACGACCAGGACCAGGTAGGCGTCGCCCTCCACCGGCAGGCTCAGGCGCTGATCGAGCTTGATCACCGCGTCGGGGTCGCTGGCCTCCAGCCGCTGCCAGAGATCGCAGTTCACCAGCACGTCGATCCAGCGCACATCGACCTGGGGCAGGGCCTGCACCTGGATCCACAGCTCGGCCTCGCCCTCGGCTATGGCGGTCTGTCCAGGCCCGGCGCCGTCGACCTCGACCCGCACGAAGGCGCCCGCGCTGCTGACGGTGGCCCCGGCCAGCACCCCGTCGGCCATGGTCTCGGCGTCGACCTCCCCCTCCAGGCCCACCCAGGTCAGGGGCTGGCCGGGCGGATCCCAGCCGTGCTCGTCGGTGACGGCGACGGCGGCGACCCGGTGGCCCAGGTTGTGGAAGGCGAGCCAGTCGTACAGGGCCCCGCTGTGCCGCTCCTGGTCGGGCAGCAGGTAGGGGCTGCGCAGGCCGTTCATCAGCTCGAAGCTGTCGAAGTCCCAGGACCAGACCTCGGTGCCGGCGGGCAGGCCCAGGCCCTCGGGGTCGGTGGCGACGGGGTCCAGGCTCAGCCGGTCCCAGTCGAGCAGACAGAGGATGCCGCACTCGCCGTTGACCCGGGAGTGGTTGAGCTGCACGACCCGGGCCCCGCGCTCCCGCTCGGCGGCGTAGATGCCGGGGAAGCCCAGCCCGTACCAGCGCACGGGGTCGCCGCGGCCCTGCTCGCGGACGGGGAAGGGCCAGGCGTTGGTGTGTTCGGGGATGGTGGCCGTGACCTCGCTGCCCAGGCCGTAGGCAAGCCAGTCGGAGAGGCCGGCGTCCTCGACGCTGGAGGCGAGATCGACGATCGCCTCGTGGTCGGTGGAGATGACCAGGTCCAGGCCCCCGCCGGCCGCGCTGCGCATCCGATCGACCGGAATGATGGTGCTGTCGGGGCTGGGCCCGGTGTGTACATGGCTGTCCATGCTGGCCTGCCCGGCGGTGTCGAGCAGCCTGGCCAGCTCGACGCTGAGCGTACCGGCACCGTCCTGCGGGACGACGACCTCGGCCTGGGCGATGTCGTAGGCGTAGCCGCGGCTGACCCAGGCCTGGTAGCGGCCGGGCGGGGCGTGCATCGTCGGGCTGTCGGGCACCGGGTAGTCGACCAGCAGCAGGCCGTCCTCGCGCTCCAGCTCGACGCGCACGGGTAGAGTCTGTCCCTCTTGATCGACCGCCTCCACCTCGACGCGGCCCCAGGAGCCGACGTCCAGCTCCAGGTCCAGGCCCTCCTCGGCAGAGAGCTCCAGCACCTCGCCCGCGTCCCGCCCGTCGGCGTCGGCCTGCAGGCGCCAGAGGCCGTCGACGGCCATGGCCCGGCCGGAGAAGCGGCCCTCCCCATCCGTCCAGAGCTCCGTCAGCACCGGCCAGCTCTCCTCGCTGGCGGGGGTGGACAGACGGACCCGGGCTCCGTAGACCGGCTGGCCAGAGGGGTCGAGGACCGTGCCCGAGAGCTCGTGCCAGGAGGTCTCCTTGCCGGGGGCGGGCTCGGCGTGCCAGGGCTCCAGCGCGGCGGCGGCGCTGGCGGAGTCGGTCGGCCCGACGGAGATGAGGAACTCGGTGACCCCTGGCCCGTCGGCCAGGGAGAGAGGCACCAGCGCCTGCCCACTGTCCAGGAGCGCGGTGACGCCGGAGATGGAGGTGCGGGCCATGTTGGCCCCCGGCATGGCGACGGCCACGCCGCCCTCGTCCGTGCCCGCCCCCTGCCAGGGCACGCCGGTGACCAGGCCGATGCCTCCGACGGAGAGCGAGCTGCTGGACCAGACGTGAACCGGAGTATGATCAGAGGGGAAGAGGACCGCGCCGGTCAGGAAGCCGTCGGTGGTGGGCTCACCGTCATTGACACGGCGGGCCAGGATGACCTCGACCTGCAAGGCGGCGTCGTCGGGGTGCAGGGTGTACCGAATGGTGATGTCCAGCCCGTACAGAGGCTCCAGCAGCTTGCGGCCGCCGCCCTCGAACACGCCGCGGATCAGGCTCAGCTCCACCAGCCAGAAGCGGTCGTCGCTGCCCTGGACCTCGACCACCGCGGGCCCGCCGTCGCTGCCGTCGCTGATGATCTGGACGCTGTCGCCGCGGATCATATGCAGCCCGCTCTGTTCGAAGTCGCCCAGGTCGAGCTGCCCGGCCAGGAAGGCGATCTCGCCGAAGCGCTCGGGCCCGGCCTGCTCGCAGCCCTCGACGGCGACCGCGTCGATCGGCATTCCCCCGTAGTGGACGTAGGTGCGGGGATCGTCGGGGGCCTGGATGACGAAGGCGGCCTTGCTGCTGAGCAGCAGCACATCGCCGGGGGCGGCCAGCGAGTCGTCCCCCCAAGGCGCCTCGGCGACCTCTTGCAGGACGCGGGCCGTGGCGCGGCCGGCCTCGGGGCAGCCCTGCAGGAAGAGGCCCTCGCCCGTCAGGGAGGGATCCCCGCCGGTGTCGTCGAGGGGCGCGGGGTCGGGCTTGCCCGAGCAGGCCAGGAGGAGGAGGAGCAGTTGCGTCATGGAGGCAGGATAGCGTCCGTTTGGTGACAACGGCTCAGTGGCACGTCGCCTGGACCCACTCCGCGCTCGACTCCAAGGCCTCGGGCAGCTCCTCCCAGCGCTGCAAGGCCTGGGCAGCCTCGGCGCAGGCGCCTCTCGCCACCAGCCAGGCGAAGCCGGGCTCCAGGATCTCCCGATCCGAGGCCGGGGCCTCTTCCAAGAAGGGCAGCAGCCAGCCGACCGGCACCTCCGCCCCGGTCGGCGGGTCCACCTCGAAGAGGCGCAGCCGGGTCCGCGCGGCGTTCCACTGCCAGCCGTCCTGACGCTGGAGCAGGGGCACGAGCATCGTGTCGGCCTCGGCGAACAGCCCGGCGATGAACAGCTCGCGGGCGAGCGCGTGCTGGCGGCGGGGGGAGTCGGGGTTGCGCCCGTACAGCTCGCGCTCGGCGACCAGGGCGGGTGGCTCGGCGATCTGCAGACCCTCCAGCAGGTGGCGGTAGAAGCGCTCCCGGGCAGGCGCGGGCACCTCCAACACCCAGGCCACCCGCGACAAGACCAGCCCTTGCCGGAAGCGGTGCTCGACGACGACCTCGCCGTCCACCTCCCAGGCGTGCGCGGTCCAGCCCGCTCCCCGCGCGGGAGGTGCCGGCAGCGAGGTCGCCACGCCTCCCAGGCGCTGGCCCCACCAGGCCTCCCAGTCCAGCTCCTCGACCGCCTCGTAGCTGGAGAAGAGCGCCTGATCGACCAGAATGGGGTGCTGGCTGGCCCGCGAGGCCGCGAAGCCCTGCAGGCCGAACTGTCGGACGGGGGTCTCGGCGAAGCGGGCCGGGAGGGAGAGGCTCAGGCCGGTGCCTTCGACCTGGACCTCGCGCCAGGGCTGGCCGGCGAGCCCCGGGCTGAGGGCGAGGAGGGGGCCCAGCGCCGCGGGGATGAGCAGCAGCAGTCCGGTGATGGCGAGGTGTGCTGTGAAGCGCGGCGGGGACGGCCGCAGCACGGGTGGGGTGCCGACCATCACGGCCAGCACGCCGCCAAGCAGGCCGCTGGCGTGCCCGAGGTGGCTCACGCCCGAGGAGGGGCCGCGATGGCCGACCATCCAGAACTCCAAGGCCATGGTCAGCGCCAGGAAGAGCACGAAGGCCCGCAGGCTGCCCCAGCCGTAACGACCGCGCTGGGAGGGGGGGATGGCCTCGCCCATGCGGAAGCCGATCGCGATCTGGGCGCCGAAGAGGCCGAAGGCCAGGATGGACGAGCCCAGCACCGGCAGATCGGAGAAGAGCAGGACCGCGACGCTGCCGACCAGCAGTGAGCCGGCCAGCACGCGCAGCAGCCCGGTGTGGCCCCAGGCGCGCTCGACCCGGTAGCCGCAGTAGGCGAGGAAGGGCAGGTTGGCGACGGCGTGGACCAGGGCGGCCCCCGGCGCGTGCAGCAGGTGGGCCGTCCAGACGCTCCACCAGCTGCCATCGAGCACGGCGCCCTCCCAGTGCAGGACCCCCTCGCGGAGGACGCGCTCCAGCAGGTCCTGGGCCTCGGGCGTGCCCATCGCGCTCAGCGCCGTCTGGGCGAAGGCCGAGACCATCACCAGCACGCCGAGCAGGGCGGCGCCGCGGCTGTGGCCGGGAGCTGTGAGGTGGGCGGCGAAGCGGGCCGAAGGGGCTTGCAGGGCCTCGGCGAAGGCGGGCAGCCGGTCGAGGCGCACGAAGTCCTGGCCGGTCCAGGGGGCGTGGTGCAGCAGGGCCTCGCCCAGGACCTCGCCCTCGCGGACGCGCTCCTCGAGCTCGAGCAGGTCGACCGGGCCTTCGTCCTGAGCGGTCCGCAGCGTGGGAGGGGGCATACCCGGAGCGTAGCACCAGGTTGACACTGAACGCGCGTACAGGTATACCCGAAGACGGAGGCGCGCTGTGCAACTCTCGCTGCTGGACCCGTGCTCGACCCCGCCCGCGATCGACCCGACCCTGGGGGGCCTCCGCCGGGTCGAGCTGGGCCAGGGCGCCTGGCTCGACCACCTGCCCCGCTGGGTGATCGGCCAGCAGCAGCTCTTCGACGCGCTGGCGGCGGGCCTGGACTGGAAGCGCTCCGAGCGCACCATGTACGAGCGGGTGGTGGACGTGCCGCGGCTACTGGCCAGCGTCCCGCCGGGCGGGGGCCATCCCGTGGTCGGGCTGATCGCGCGCACCCTCTCCGCCCGCTACGGTCGCCCGCTGCACGGCCTCTCCGCGGCCTGGTACCGGGACGGCCGGGACAGCGTCGCTCCCCATGGCGATCGGGTGCGCCACCGGGACGACGCCCTGGTCTGCACGGTCAGCCTGGGCCAGCCGCGGCCCTTTCAGCTCCGGCCGGTGGGGGGTGGCCGGGGCCTGGACCTGCGCCTGGGCTGGGGAGACCTGGTGGTGATGGGGGGCACCGCCCAGCAGACCTGGCTGCACGGCATCCCCAAGGTGGCCAGCGCCGGGCCGCGGATCTGCCTGATGCTGCGGGAGTCGCCCGAGTAGGGCGAGCCACCATGCCTCCCCTCCCCGACCCGCGGGTGCTCAGCGCCCGGCTGCGCGCCGAGCTGGCCCGACCTCCCGGCCAGGCCCGGATCTCCCGCGCCGACCTGCTGGCCCTGGTGGGCTACCTCCAGCGCTGCTTGCGGATCATGCCCTTTGTCCGGCACGCCCCGGACTGCCGCCAGGCGGTGCGCGAGGGCAAGGCCAGCACCTGCACCTGCGGACTGCAGCAGGCCTGGAGTCCGGACGAGGCGGGGGGGCTCAGCGATGGACGAAGCGCAGACGCAGGGTGAAGGCGGCGCGCACGGCCCGGCCCTCTTCGCGGTGGGGGTGGAAGCGCCACTTCATCAGGGCCTCGCGCACATTGGCGTGAAAGACACGCGGGCAGCGGTCCAGGTCCAGGGCGTAGGGGAGGCCGGCCTCGTCGATCTCCATGCGCACGGTGCAGAGCTGCTCGCCCAGGCCCATGGCCTTGGCGGCCTCGGCCGGCAGCTTGTCGCCCGTCATCGCCAGGCCCAG
>DDSR01000184.1 GCA_002343455.1 Deltaproteobacteria bacterium UBA2385
GAGCTGCGCGACGTCTCGCTCGCGATCGCGCCCGGCGAGACCGTCGCCTTCGTCGGCCCGTCCGGCGCCGGCAAGACCACGCTCCTCGCGCTGCTGCCCCGCTTCTACGAGCCCACTTCCGGCCGGATCACCATCGACGGCCTGCCGCTCGAGGCGATGACGATCGACAGCCTGCGCCGCCAGATCGGCCTCGTCAGCCAGGACGTGTTCCTGTTCGGCGGCACGATGCGCGAGAACATCGCCTATGGCCGGCTCGGCGCCAGCGACGCCGAGATCATGGAGGCGGCCGCGCGGGCGCAGATCGCCGAGCTGGTCGCCGCGCTGCCGGAGGGCCTCGACACGGTCGTCGGCGAGCGCGGGGTCATGCTCTCGGGCGGCCAGAAGCAGCGGGTGGCGATCGCGAGGGCGTTCCTCAAGAACCCGCCGATCCTGATCCTCGACGAGGCNNACGAGGCGACCTCCGCGCTCGACAGCCAGACCGAGCGCGAGATCCAGTCGGCGCTCGACGCGCTCGCCGTCGGCCGCACCACCCTCGTGATCGCCCATCGGCTCGGCACGATCCGCTCGGCGGACCGCATCGTGGTCATGGACGGCGGCCGCATCGTCGAGACGGGAACTCATGCCGACCTGATGGCCAACGCAGGACTCTACGCAGCCTTGGCCGCCTGATGCAGTTTCCGCCCCCTTGACTCGCGTCTGCCAGGTTCGCGGGAACCGAAATGAACGTCACCCAGACCGCGCGCGTCTCCGCCTCGGGCCTCGCCTGTCATCGAGCGAATGGCCATCAGGCCGGCGACGAGCTTCAGGAACGGGTCTTTTTCGCGGAGGTGGTGCCGGGGGCGGGACTTGAACCCGCACCCCGCGAGGGAGTGGTGTTTGAGACCACCGCGTCTACCCTTCCGCCACCCCGGCTAGGCCACCTCCAGCGCCCGCACGCAAGCGGGCATGTCGGACGGCGCGGGGCGAGCATAGACATCGTGGTGGCGATGGTCGAGTGCCCGATGAACTTCCGCACCACGGCGATCGGATGCTTCGGCTGCATGGACAATGAGCGAGCCGAAGGCATGGCCCTACGCATCGCCATGGCGTCACCGGAAGTCCCGCGTCTTCACCCTGATCGCGTCTATGCGGCCGTAGGGGTCGGCGAGGTCGCGGCCGCGGAGGAGACGCGCCTCGCGCTCCCGCCGGTCAGGGCTGCCGCCGTTGCGGACCTCGTCGCCGCGGCCTTGCCGCAGCGGGAAGTCCGCCTCGCGCCCGCCGACGCTGGCGAGATCCGTGGAGAGGTCCGCGAAGCGCCGGGCGACGAGATGGACCACCTCGCCCTGGCGCTGGATGCGCCCGCGCACGGCCAGCATCCTCGCCGCCATCAGGATGCGGCGGTTCTGCTCGAAGGCCTTCGGCCAGACCACGAGGTTGGCGATGCCGGTCTCGTCCTCGAGGGTGATGAAGAGCACGCCCTTGGCGGAGCCCGGCCTCTGGCGGACGAGCACGATGCCGGCGGCCTCCAGCGACCGGCCGTCGCGGGCGGCCATGGCCTCGGCGCAGGTGACGATCCGCCGGCGTCGGAGATCCTCGCGCAGGAATGCGACGGGGTGGCTCCGGAGCGTCAGGCCGAGGTGGCGATAGTCGGCGACGACCTCGCCGCCGGCCTGGCGGCGCCGGAGCAGGGCGGCCGGCTCCTCGGCCTCCGGCACGATCCGCCTCGCGCGCGCCGCGGCGGCGGCGAAGAGCGGCCGGGGCGCGTCGGCGAGCCCGCGGATGGCCCAGAGCGCCTCGCGGCGGGCGAGGCCGAAGGCCGGGCGGAAGGCGTCGGCCTCGGCGAGCTTGACGAGCGCGGCCTGCGGCACGGCGGCGCGGCGCCAGAGGTCGTCGACCGAGGCGAAGGGCTCGGCGGCCCGGGCCGCGACGATGGCGGCGGCATGGGCGTTGGCGAGGCCGCGGACCATGCGCAGCCCTAGCCGCACCGCCAGGCGCCCTTCCTCGCCGGTCGGCTCCAGCGTGCAGTCCCAGCGCGAGGCGTTGGCGCAGGCCGGCCGGACCTCGACCCCGTGCGCCTCGGCGTCGCGCACGATCTGCGCCGGCGCGTAGAAGCCCATCGGCTGGGAGTTGAGCAGGGCGGCGCAGAACACGTCCGGATGCCAGCATTTCAGCCAGGCCGAGGCGTAGGCGATCAGCGCGAAGGAGGCGGCGTGGCTCTCGGGAAAGCCGTAGGAGCCGAAGCCCTCGAGCTGGCGGAAGATCCGCTCGGCGAAGTCGCGCTCGTAGCCCTTGGCCGTCATCCCGGAGATGAGCTTCTCCCTGAAGTGCGAAACCCCGCCGCTGTGCTTGAAGGTGGCCATGGACTTGCGGAGCAGGTCGGCCTCGCCGGGGGTGAAGCCGGCGCATTCGATCGCGACACGCATCGCCTGCTCTTGAAAAAGCGGCACGCCGAGAGTCTTGCCGAGCACCTTCTCCAGCTCGGGCTTCGGGTAGTGGACGGGCTCAAGGCCCTCCCGGCGACGAAGATAGGGATGCACCATGTCGCCCTGGATCGGACCTGGTCGGACGATCGCGACCTGCACGACGAGATCGTAATAAGTGCGTGGCTTGAGCCGCGGCAGCATCGACATCTGGGCCCGGCTCTCGATCTGGAAGACCCCGACCGTGTCGGCCTGGCCGATCATATCGTAGACCGCGGGGTCCTCGGAGGGGACCGTCGCCAGCTCCAGCCGCTGGCCGCTGAAGCCATGGACGAGGTCGAAGCCCTTGCGGATCGCCGTCAGCATCCCCAGCGAGAGGAAGTCGACCTTGACGAAGCCCATGATGTCGATGTCGTCCTTGTCCCACTGGATCACCGTCCGCCCGGGCATGGTGGCTGGCTCGATCGGACAGAGGTCCACCAGCGGCGTGTCGGAGATGGTGAAGCCGCCGACGTGGATGCCGACATGGCGCGGCAGGCCGTGGAGCTGATCGGCGAGTTCGAGCGTCAGCCGCACCCGGCCGTTGCGTGGGTCCAGCCCGGCCTCGCTGAGCTGGGTGTCGGTGATCTGTCCACGGTCGAACCAGTGGACCTGCCGGGCGAGGTTGTCGACCTGGTCAGCGGAGAGGCCCACGGCCTGGCCCACATCGCGGATCGCCGAGCGGCGGCGCCAGGAGATCACCTCGTTGACCATCGCGGCCCGCTGGCGACCGTAGCGGGCGTAGATGTAGCGGAAGACCTCTTCGCGGCGCTCGTGCTCGAAGTCGATGTCGATGTCGGGAGGCTCGCCCCGCTCTTCGCTGATGAAGCGCTCGAAGAGCAGGCTGCTGCTGGCCGGATCGACCGAGGTGACGCCCAGCACATAGCAGACCGCGCTGTTCGCGGCGCTGCCCCGGCCCTGGCAGAGGATCCCCTGGCTGCGGGCGAAGCGGACCGCGTCGTTCACCGTCAGGAAGTAGGCCGGGAAGTCCATCCGCTGGATCAGCGCCAGCTCGTGGTCCAACTGTTTACGGACCGCCGGCGGCGTGCCCTGCGGGTAGCGCTCGGCTGCCCCCTGGTCGACCAGCTGCCGCAGCCAGCCGATCGGGGTCTCGCCCTCGGGCACCACCTCGCGGGGGTAGCGGTAGCGGACCTGGTCGAGTGAGAAGGTGCAGTCCTCGGCCACCTGCACCGCCCGAGACAGGGCCGGGGCCAGCGAGCTGTCCGCCCCTCCCCAGCGGGCCCACATCGCCGCGGGCGAGAGCAGGTGCCGCTGGGAGTTCGACTGCAAGGCCTCGCCGGCCTGATCCAGGGTGCAGCGCAGGCGGATGCAGGTGAGCACGTCTTGAAGCCGCTGGCGATCGGCGCTGTGCATCAGCACATCGTTGGTGGCCAGCAGGGGCAGGCCGCTGTCCCGGGAGAGCTCCAGCCGGCCGCGCACCCGCTGCCGATCGTGGCTGTCCAGGGGGCGGACCAGGCCCAGCGAGGCCTGCGGACCCAGCGCCTGCCGCAGGGCCCGGGCCCGGGGCAGGCTCCAGTCCCCCATCGCGATCAGGTGCAGGCCCTGGCCGTTCTCCAGCACCTCTTCCAGCGTGAGCTGCCCCCGGCCCTTCACCACCTGGCGCTCTCGACGCTGGGCCGGGCTGCCCACACACTCCTCGTCCGGAGGCCCCCCGCAGCGGGAGCGGGTCAGCAGGTGGCAGAGCCGGGTCCAGCCGGTCGCGTCGCGGGCCAGGGCCACCAGCCCGGGGCCGTCGACCAGGGTCAGCAGGGCCCCGCAGATCAGCCGCACGCCGTGCTGTACGGCCGCCTTCCAGGCCCGCGGCAGGCCGTAGACCCCGTCCCGATCGGTGATCGCGAGGCTGTGCAGGCCCAGGGCCGCCGCCTGCTCGATCAGATCTTCGGGCAGGCTGGCGCCCTCGCCAAAGGAGAAGGCGCTGCGGCAGCAGAGCTCGGCGGTGGGTGGCAGCTCAGCTCGCATCGAACCAGCCATGCAGCAGCCAGTGGCCTTCTTCCTGGTAGAGCCAGGCGCGGCGGCCATCGGCCAGGGTGGCGCACCAGTAGAGGCGATCGAAGCCGTCCTCCCACCACTCGCCCGCGAGGTGTTCGGGCCCGGCGATGTCGACCAGGTCGAGCCAGCGGCCGTCGATGTGCAGGCGCGCCGGTCGCTGCCCCAGCTCGGGCTCGGGCGCCTGGGCCTGCACCTCGGCCCCCAGCGCCGGACGCAGCAGCAGGGCCGGGCGCAGCGGGGGCAGGGGAGGGGAGAAGCCGACCCAGGCCCGCACCGGATCGCTGCCGTCGCTGCGCTTGCGGGCCAGGGAGTCGGCCTGACAGGACTGCACCGCGGGACCGGGTCCGGGCCAGGGGGTGCCCAGGCAGGCCCCCTCGGGCAGGTGCCGGGAGCGCGCCATCGGCACCGTCACCGCCTGCTCGCCCAGCTCGTCCTGCAAGCGGGCCACCGCCTCGTCCAGGCTCTCGGCCGCCCGCTGGCGCTCCAGCAGATCCCGCTGCCGCCCGGTGAAGGGGGTCGCCTCGGGCAGCAGCAGCTCCACGCCGATCACCGGGCCGGCGAGCTGCACCCGCTCCAGCCGGGTCCGCAGCAGATCGAGCATATGGCGGCTGTCCCGGGTCGGGCTGCCCAGGCGCAGGCTGATCTCCTGTTCAGATCCAGCCCCGGCGGCGTCGTCTTGCGGATCCAGGCGCAGCCGCAGCACCACCCGCACCGCCGCCCGATCCCGGGCCGAGAGGCAGGCCGCCGCGTCCCGCAGCAGGGCGTTGAGCACGAAGATCAGGGCATCGCGCTCTTCAACTGGATCGGGCAGGTCCTGGTGGAAGACCAGGGGCTGGTCCTCGTCCCAGGAGGCCAGCGCCGGCTGCGGACCGCGCCCGCAGGCCAGGGCGTGGGCGGCCACCGCCAGCGGGGAGAGGCGCCCCACCACGCTGGCCGGCGGCAGGGCGGCGAAGGCCCCGACCGTGTGCAGGCCCAGGCCCTGGAGCAGCTCGTGCTCGCGCTGGGGCAGGCCCAGGGAGGCCAGGGGGAGGTCGGCCATCGCCTGCGGGCCCTGGCCGGGGGCCACGCGTCGGCAGCGCCGGCCCCAGGCCGCGCAGGCCCAGGCCGTGCCGGGATCGTCGGCCACCACCACCACCGCCGCGTGCCCCAGCTCGCGCAGCCGCAGCCGCGTCCGCTCCATCAGGGCCCGCTCCACGCCCGCGGTGGCGGCCCCGCCGGGCCCCCGCCGCCGGGCCCCCGCCCCGCTGATGTCGACCACCAGCGCGTCGGGTGGCAGCGCGCCCACCTGGGGAGAGAGGCGCAGGAGCTGGTGGGCCAGCTCTTGCAGATCCTGCGCCTCGCCCTGCGGATCCAGCGTCTCGACCTGCAAGGTCGGCAGCACCGCCCGCGCCTCGGCCGCCGTCATGCCCGGCCGCACCCTGCCGCGGGTGGCCGTCGGCGTCGCGCACTGCACCCGCCAGGCGCTCTTCTCTTCGGCGACCAGGGCCACGGGCCGGTCCGCGGTCCAGCCGCAGCGCTCGAGACGGAAGGTCGGTAACCAGGCGACGAGGTATCGGAACATGCGTGCAGTATATCGGGTTCGCCTCGCCGGTGGGGATTTGGATAGGACAGAAAATGTCCTTGACGAACCGTGTCAGGGCGTGCCGAGCAGCTCCACCGTGATCTCGCCGGTATAGCAGGTCGGCGGGCAGTCCTCGCCGTTGGGCTGGCTGACCTGCCAGTCGGGTGTGACCGTGCCCTCGCCGGCATAGCCGCCGCCGCCGCCGCCGCTGTCCCGACCGTCCGAGGACAGGGTCCACCGCACCTCGCCGCCGCCCAGCCCGTCGGCCAGCGCCAGCACCAGCCGGCTCCCCTCGCAGCTCAGGGCGGGGTCGCTGGTCCCCTCGCAGTCCACGACGAAGTCCTGGCCGCCGACGGTCAACATGCCGGAGACCTCGCTGACGTCGTCGGGTCCCTGCACGACGACGACCAGCTCGCTCAGGCAGCCGATCTGCGTGCAAGACAGAGGCTCCTCGTCGCAGCCGAGGAGGAGGGAGAGGATGAGTGGAATCATGGCGCGCTCCGGTGCTTTGAACGTCTATCGAGGCGGCTCAGCCTCCGCCCTGGTTGACCCCCTCCACCACCGAGAACAGATCCCCGACCGCGTAGTGGTCGACCGCCAGCACGTTCACCCGCCGGTCCCACTGCTGCTCGCAGTCCCGCACCCGCGCCTCCAGCACCGCGGCGGCGTTGGCCTCGACCGCGTTGTCCTCGGTCGAGAGCGGGTCGCTGACCCAGTGATTGACCAGGAAGAGGGAGTTCTCGGGCGCGCCGCGGTTCAGCTCGCAAGAGAAGTCCTCGACCGACTCGAAGCTGTAGGGCGTGTCGAAGAGCTCCGTCCAAGCGGCGCCGTACCACTCGGCCGCGCCTCCCCCCGACTCGGCGACCATCAGCACGCGACGGTCCGCCTCGACCAGCTCGCCCAGGGTGGGCCAGGCCTCGCCCGGCGCCGGAGGCAGGATCGCCCGCTGGTCCAGGCCGACCTCGCTCAGCACCTGGACCGAGAGCTCCGGCTCGATGTGGTCCTCGAAGATGAGGATCAGCACCTCGCCGGGGGAGGCGTCCAGGAAGTCCTGGACCTCGCCCAGCCCCTCGTGCAGCGGCTGGCTGCCCAGCTCACAATAGCTGTGGCAGAGCATCGGCTCGCCCTCGTAGAGCCAGGTGTCCAGCATCATGGCGCGCACGCCGTCCTGGAGCTGCCGGGTCAGGCCGTAGGGCTGGTTGGGGATCAGCCAGCCGTCCGCCGCGCTGGACATGCTGTTGTGGGTGCCGGGCAGGGTCAGCTCGTCCAGGCGGCGCTCGCAGTGCTCGGCCTGGCCGTTGCAGGCGAGGGGAGGCGTGGAGGCCGGGTCGGGGCTGGAGCAGGCGAGCAGGGGGAGGAGGAGGAGCACGGGGAGAGGGTAGCCTGAGTGGGGAGGGGAGCGGGGATCGAGCGGGCGAGGATCGGAGTCTGGGTCTCCTGCGGCTTCCGCTGGCTCAAGAGCGGGACCAAGTCGTGCGATGAGCCATCATCTCTGGAGTTGGTCCCGCAATTACGTCCCTAAGTCGGGCGATGACCGGTCATCTCCGGAGTTGGTCCCGCAATTGCGTCCCTAAGTCCGACGATGACCGATCATCTCCGGAGTTGGTCCCTCAGAGTGGTCCGCGTCCTCGTGGGGGACGGCGCCACGACCACCAGGGACAGGGTCCAGTCCACGTCGTGCTACCTGAAGCAGCATGACCACCCTCCGCATCGGCACCTGGAACGTCGAGTACGCCGCCGCCGCCACGAAGAACGCCGCGCGCCTCGCCCGGCTGCGGGCCGAAGACGCCGATGTCTGGGTGCTCACGGAGACGCACGACGACCTCGATCTCTCGCGCACCCACACGCCGGTCCGCTCTGTTCAACGTCCGACGGGCCGAGCGGGCGGGCGGTGGACCACGGTCTGGAGCCGCGGGCCGGTGCTTCAGCGGCTCGACGTGGATGATCCGATTCGGACCGTCGCGGCCCTGTTGGAGAGCGCCGCGGGCAGGCTGGTCGTCTACGGGACCGTGCTCCCCTGGCACTCCGATCTTGGCCCGGACCCGGCCCGCCCGGCGAAGGCGTGGACCGAGCAGGACCGGGTCCTCCCCAGACAGATCGCCGAGTGGCGACGGCTCGGCGAGCGCTACCCCGGCCTGCCGCTGGTGGTCGCCGGGGACCTCAACATGAACCTCGGCGGCAAGCACCACTACGGCACCGCGCGCGGGCGGGCACGGCTGCGCGAGGGGCTGGCGGAGCTTGGCCTGGTGTGCGCGACCGAGACCGAGCGGCTGCCGGAGGGATGGCTTCGTTATCCGCCGATCGACCATGTCCTGGTGCCGGCGGCGTGGGGACCGCGGACGCGCGTGGTGTCCGCCTGGGAGGGGACCACCGCGGCGGGCGTGCGGTTGAGCGACCACAGCGGGCTCGTCGTCGAGGTGGGGCTCTTGTGAGGGCATGGCCATCCGTCCTGCTGACCTACTGCCCCTCTACCCACACCCCACCGCCTCCCACGTCTCCTCCTCCTGCTCCTCCCGGCTGGCCCGCTCGACCTTCATCCCCATATGCGTGTCGAACCTCAACTCCTCCGCGCCCCGCTTCTTCTCCCAGGCCCCGAACGCCGGCCCCGGCCCCACCAGGAACCGCGGCCCGTTGCCAATCAGGTCCCCCCGCCCCCAGGTGGTCAGCGCCTCCCGCACATGCGGCGCTTCCTCGCGCTTCCAGTAGAACAGCAGCGCCCGCTGCCGGCTGCGCTCCTTCCAGCCCTTGGCGACCGAGAGCGGCACCTTGGTGTGCGGATCCACCCCCGAGACGTACATGGCCGTGGCCAGCGTCGCCGGTGTCGGGATGAACATCTGCACCTGTCGGGGCCGCAGATCCCGCTCCTTCATGTACAGCGCCAGCTCGACACACTCCTCGGGCCCGGTGCCCGGGTGCGCGCACTGGAAGTAGGGCACGAGGTAGCGCTCCAGCCCGGCCTTCTCGCAGGCCTCCTTGAAGCGCCGCATGAACTCGTCGAAATACCCCATGCCCGGCTTCCGCATCTGGTGCAGGGTACGCTCGCTGGCGTGCTCGGGCGCCACCGAGAGTTGGCCCTGGGTGTGGTGGATCGCGAGCTCTTCGACGAACTCGGGATCCAGGGCGGCGAGGTCGTAGCGGATGCCACTGTTCACATAGACGCGCCGCACGCCGGGCAGGGTGCGGGCCTGGCGCAGCAGGTCGAGGTAGGGCCCGTGGTCGGTGCCGTAGTGTTTGCAGCGCACGGGGTGCAGGCAGCTGACCCGGCGGCAGACGGCGTTGGCGGCGTCGTCGGTGCAGCGCATATGGAACATGTTGGCGGTGGGGCCGCCCAGGTCGGTGACGATGCCGTCGAAGCCCGGGGTGGCGACCATGGTGCGGATCTCGCGCAGGACGCTCTCGGTGCTGCGACTGGTGACGTCCTTGCCCTGGTGGATGGTCAGCGCGCAGAAGGAGCAGCCACCGGAGCAGCCCCGGTTGACGACGATGGAGCCCTGGATGCTGCGCAGGGCCGGGATGTCCTGGCGGTAGCAGGGGTGGGCCCGGTTGGCGAAGGGCAGCTCGTGCAGGCGGTCGAGCTCCTCGGTCTGGAGCGGGTGCGAGGGCGGGTTCTGGACGACGAGGCGCTCGCCGTGCGGCTGGACGAGGATCTGTCCGCAGCTGGGGTTGCTCTCGCGGTACATCAGGACGGTGAGGCGGTTGAAGGCGGCGGGATCGGCGCGGCAGTCGTCGAGCGAGGGCAGCTCGATCGCGCCCGCGGGGGCCCCGCTGGCGGTGCCGGTGGCGTAGGCGGTGCCGGCGATGTCGCGCATGGCGCGGATGTCCTCGCCGGCGTCCAGGCGCTGGGCGATCTCGACGACCTGGCGCTCGCCCATGCCGTAGACGAGCAGATCGGCCTTGGCCTCCAGCAGGATGGAGCCGCGGATCTTGTCCTGCCAGAAGTCGTAGTGTGCGAAGCGCCGCAGGCTGGCCTCGATGCCGCCGACGATGACGGGCACGCCCTTGTAGGCCTGCTTGCACTTGCCGGTGTAGGGGATGGTGGCCCGGTCGGGCCGCAGGCCGGCCTGGCCTCCCGGGGCATAGGCGTCGGTGGTGCGCAGGTGCCGGGCCGCGGTGAAGCGGTTGACCTGGGTGTCCATGTTGCCGGCGGTGACGCCGAAGAAGAGGCGCGGCCGGCCCAGGACGCGGAAGGCCTCGACGTCGGTCCAGTCGGGCTGGGCGATGATACCGACGGAGAAGCCGTGGGCCTGCAGCCAGCGGCCCACCGCGGCCACGCCCCAGGAGGGGTGGTCGACGTAGGCGTCGCCGGTCACGAGGATGATGTCGAGAGGCTGGTGGCCCGCCTCTTCAGCGGTCATGGGCAGGAAGGTGAGCACGCCGCGCTCTACCCCGGGCCGCCGGATACACCACCCCTCCCATGCGTCCCGACCCCGTCAGCCCCGATGGCCCCTGGCCCGCAAGAGCAGCCGGCCTGCTCTTCGCGCTCGTGCTGCCCCTCTACCTGCCCCTGCTGGGCAGCGGCTTCGTCTGGGAGGACCTGGGCCGGCCGGGCTCGGCCTCGCTGGAGCGGCTGCACTCGCTGGCCTGGATGCTGGGCTCCGGCGTGGCCTTCGCCTTCCTGGCGCGCCGCCTCGCTCCAGGCTGGGCCTGGCCGGTCGGGCTGGCGCTCTTCCTCCTCCACCCCCTGCGCGTGCCGGGGGTCGCCCTGGTGGACGCCCGCCTCGACCAGGTCGGGCTCTGCCTCGTCCTGGCGGGGCTGGTCCCCAGCGGCGGGAGCTGGAGGCGGCTGCTGGGCCTGGGCCTCGCCATCTGCGGCCTCGCCCTCTCCCTGCGCGAGGGGCTGCCGCTCTCGCCGGAATTCGTCGGCCCGGCGGCGGCCTTCCAGGCCCAGGCCCTGCTCTGGCCGGTCCACAACGCCCCGGGGCTGAACCTGCGCTGGCCTCCGCCGGCGCCCTGGCAGGCGCTGGCCCTGCTGGCGGTGCTGGTCCTGCCGGCCCTGGCCCTCGGTCGGCGGCGGGCCCTGCTGCCGCTGCTCCTGCTGCTGCTGGGGGTCGCCCCGGCCCTGGTCGTGCGCGAAGACGGCCTGCTCCTGGCTCGCTCGCTGGGCCTCTCGCTCTCCGGGCTCGCCTTGCTGGTCGCCGTCGCCCTGGGCCGCTCGCAGGCCAGCCTGCTCCTGCTGCCCGTGCTGAGCCTCGCCCTGCTGTTCAGCACCGGACGAGCGGTCGGGCAGTGGCGCAGCGACGACGCCCTGGCCCTGGCGGCGCTGCAGTCCTGGCCCTCGCCCTGGTCCCGGGCCTGGTCGGGCATCGTGCTGGAGCGGCGCGGCGCCCTGGACGAGGCTCGCGCCTTCTACCTGGAGGCCATCTCGGACCCCCTACCGGAGTCGCGCGCCTGCCAGAGGCTGGCCCTGCTGAGCCTGGAGCGAGGTCAGCCCGCCGATGTGCTGCTCGACGGCGCCCAGGCCCTGGAGGGCGGCTGCGGGCCCCTCCCCGAGCTGCGCGCGCCGATGGCCTACGCCCAGGCCTGGCTGGGGCAGTGGGACCGGGCCGAGGTCGAGGCGATGCAGGTCAGCGACGACAACACGGGCATCGCCACGACCGTGCGGCTGGCGGCCGGGGCGAGGCGAGGGGAGCTCGGCCCCCTGCGGGTCTGGCAGACCGAGCGGCCCGACGATCCGCCCGTGGTGGCCGATGTAGTCGAGCTGCTGCGCCGTGCGGGGGAGGAGGAGCGCGCGGCCTGGGTGGAGGCTCAGGACGCTCCGGAGGCGCTGCCCTGAGCGGCCAGCCCGCTCTTCCAGCGGCGGGTCGCGGCGAAGCTGAAGAAGAATGCCAGCAGCAGGATGCCGCCGGCCACCAGGAAGGGGGCCTGCTTGCCGATGTTCTCGTAGGCGAGCCCGCCGATCGCCGGCCCGACGACGCGCGCCAGGGCCGACATCGACTGGTTGGCCCCCAGGACCAGGCCCTGCTCGGACTCGGCGGTGCCACGGCTGATCAGGGACTGCAGGGAGGGGGTGCTGATGCTCTGGCCCAGGGCGATCAGGCAGAAGACGCTGACCATGGCGACCGGAGGGGGGGCGAAGGGCAGGGCGACCAGGCCGATGGCAAGCAGCAGCAGGCCGACCGGGATCAGGGCCGCCTCGCCGAAGCGCTTGACCAGCCGCCCGATCAGCCCGCCCTGGATCAGGATGGTGACCAGGCCCGCGACGCCGAAGTAGCGGCCGACGGTGGGCGCGTCGAGCTGGTGGGCGTGCCGGGCGAAGAGCGTGAAGGTGCTCTCCATCAGGGCGAAGGCCATGGTGCTGCCGAAGGTCAGCAGGATGCAGAGGCCGACGACGGGGTGGGAGAGGGCGGCGGCGATGCGGCGCGGGTCCAGGGTGCGGCGGCCGTGGCCTCCCGAGCTGACGCCGGGGCGGAGGGTCTCGGGCAGCAGGAAGAGGGCCAGGACGAAGTTGAAGGCGGCCAGGCCGGCGGCGACCCAGATGGGGGTGGCGTGGCCGAAGACCGCCAGCTCACCGCCGACCCAGGGGCCCAGGGTGAAGCCGACCCCGAAGGCGGCGCCGATCAGGCCCATGCCCATGGCGCGCTTCTCGGGCGGGGTCAGGTCGGCGATGGCGGCCTGGGCGGTCGAGATGTTGGCCGCGCAGGCCCCGTGCAAGGCGCGGAAGAGGAAGAGCATCCACAGCTCGGTCGAGGCGGCGAAGCCGGCCAGGAAGAGGGCGGAGGCCCCGATGCTGAGCAGCAGCACCGGGCGGCGGCCGATGCGGTCGGAGAGGCCACCCCAGACCGGCGCCATCAGGAGCTGGGCCAGCGAGTAGATCGCCATCAGCAGGGTGACCTGCAGGGGCGACGCGGCGTGGTCCTCGGCATAGAAGGTCAACAGCGGAATGACGAGGCCGAAGCCAAGCAGGTCCAGGAATACCGCGAGGAGCACAGGGATCAGGGCGCGCGTCATGCGGGCGACTACCCGGGCGGGCCCTGGCCGTCCATGCACGAAAGCTCAGAGCGGGCCGTCCTGTGCTGACCCTCCGTGAGGGTCAGAGAGGGTCTGTGCGATGCAACAGCAGGAGCTCGCCCACGCCGTCACCGTTGAGGTCATGGACCCAGAAGCGCTGCCCCGTGCGCAGGTACTGCTCGGCGCGGGTCCAGCTCCGGTCAGCGCCGCCGGCTCCCAACAGGATGGGCCAACCTTCCAGGATGGGAGGGCCATTGAACTCGTACAGCGTGCCCGCCTGGAAGGAGGCGTTGCTGCCGAGGGGGTCGGGGTTGCGGTAGGGCGCGCCGACCAGCAGGTCCTGCAGCCCGTCGCCGTCCCGGTAGGCGATGGCCAGCGCCTGGCCGAAGCCATCGCCGGGGGCCTCGCCGTTGATGCGCAGGGTGCCCCCGGCCCGACCCGCGCTCAGCCAGGCCCGCACCTCTCCCGCGCCCTCGTTGGCCCCGGGGGCGCCGACCGCGAGGTCGCCGACGCCGTCGCCGTCCAGGTCACCCGTCGCCAGCGCGCGGCCGAACCAGTCCTCGTCCTCGTTCCCGAACCAGGCCTCGGCCGCAGCCAGGCTCAGCTGGCGCTCGGAGCCACCCGTGGCCAGCCGGACACCCCCCGCGACCAGGTAGACCGCGCCGGTGGCCTCGCCCGCACCGTCCTCGAAGGGCGCCCCGACGACGAGGTCGGCGAAGCCGTCTCCGGTCAGGTCCTGCGAGCAGTCCAGGGCGCTGCCGGCCCGCGCGCCGATGCTGGTCCCTCGCCAGCGGGTCTCGATGTCCTCGGCGACCAGGGTCCCGTCCACTTCCGCCCAGGTCGAGGAGGGCAGCAGCGTCACCTCGCCGGTCATGGCGTCGATCGCCGAGGCGCGTGGAGCGGCGGCCATCCAGTCGGGCAGGCCGTCGCCATCGATGTCGGCGCAGCCTCGCACCTCGCTGCCGAAGGCGGCCCCGCTCTGGCCGCTGCCGACCTTCAGGCGCGCCTCGGACTCGGCGACGCGGCGGTCCAGCCCGTCGGCCAGCCCCTCGAAGAGCAGGACGGCGCCCTGCTCGGCACCCTCCAGGTCGGCCCGGGCAGCGGGCGCGCCGATCAGCAGATCGGCGGTCCCTGGCAGCCGGTCCAGGGACGCGCCCAGCCGGTCGTCCACCCGGTCGGCCACGATCACGCCCTGCGCCTCGATGAGGGTGAAGCTCCCGGGGGCCTCCACCACCAGCGAGCCGACCGCGCCCTGCGCGGGCACGCCCACCAGGAGCTGTCCCTGCGCGGGGAGGACCGCCCAATCCCGGCCTTGCTCCGCCAGGCCGGTCAGCGCTGCCCAGGTGTCCCGCGCGTCCAGGGTCCCCGTCGCTTGCTGGGCGCTGCCGTCCAGGATGCTGATGGTGGCCGCGGTGTAGGCGTCCCCACAGCCGGGGCCCTGGCAGGGTTGAGGGCATCCGCTCAGCAAGCCCAGGCCGGCGCAGCACGCGAGGGCCTGGAGGTTGATAGCGTATAGGCCACCGCCTAGCCGCGAGGTCGAGCTGAAAATGTCGGACCGTGTAGTCACCGTCATCCTTGGAGGCGGCCGCGGAGCTCGTCTCTACCCGTTGACCGCTCACCGGGCCAAGCCCGCCGTGCCTCTGGCCGGGAAGTTCCGGCTGATCGACATCCCGGTCAGCAACGCCATAAACTCAGGCTACCGACAGGTCTACGTCCTGACGCAGTTCAACAGCGCCTCGTTGAACCGACACGTCGCCCGCAGCTACCAGTTCGACATCTTCTCCCAGGGCTTCGTCGAGATCCTCGCGGCCGAACAGACCGAGCAGAGCGGGGACTGGTACCAGGGTACCGCCGACGCGGTCCGCAAGCAGCTCCACCACTTCGTGCGCGAGGGCTACGACCACGTGCTGGTCCTCTCCGGCGATCACCTCTACCGGATGGACTACCGCGAGCTGGTCGCCCGCCACATCGAGGCCGGGGCCGACGCGACCGTGGCCACCATCCCGGTCGGACGCGCGGCGTGTACCGGCCTGGGCATCATGGGCGTGGATGCCGGCGGGCAGGTGCGGCGCTTCCGCGAGAAGCCCGAGGCGGATGAAGACCTCAGCGGCTTGCAGGTCCCCGACGCCCTCGCCGCCCAGTGGAAGCTCGGCGACAAGCGATACCTCGCCAGCATGGGGGTCTACGTCTTCTCCCTGGCGGGCCTGAAGGCCGGCCTCGCCATCCCCGGGGCGGTCGACTTCGGCAAGGACATCCTGCCCGCCATGGTGCACAGCCACACCGTCGCGGCCTACCGCTTCGACGGCTACTGGGAGGACATCGGGACCATCGAGGCCTTCTTCGAGGCCAACATCTCCCTGTGTCAGGACGAGCCGCCCTTCCGCTTCTGGGACTACCAGGCGCCGATCTACACCGCCCGCCGCTTCCTGCCGGCCAGCAAGATCCTGCAGGCCCACATCACCGACAGCATCGTCTCCGAGGGCTGCATCATCCATGGCGCGACCTTGAACCGATGCGTGGTGGGGATGCGCACGCGGATCCAGCCCGGCGTCGTCGCCCACGAGACGGTGATCATGGGCGCCGACCTCTACGAGGACGACCCGAAGCGGGCCGAGAACGACCGCCTGGGGACGCCCTCGGTGGGCATCGGCAGCGGCTGCAGCCTGCGGCGGGTGATCGTCGACAAGAACGCGCGGGTCGGACACAACTGCCGNNCTGCACGGCGAGGTGGGCCGGCCTGACGAGCAGGGCCCCGGCTGGGTCGTGCGGGACGGCATCGTCTGCATCGAGAAGAACGCCGTCATCCCCGACGGGACCGTGATCTGAGCGCCGCTGGTCTGCCCGGCGCGGGGCTCAGCCGCCGGTGCCGCGCTCCAGGGTGCGCTCGGTCGGCTGCTCGGCGCCCTTGGGGGCGGGCGGGATCTCGACCATCTTGCTCTTCTGGTCGAGGATCTTGAACTCGACCCGGCGGTTGGTGGCCTTGCCCTCGGTCGTGGCGTTGTCGGCGATCGGCACGTTGGGGCCGAAGCCCTTGGCCTCGAGGCGGCTGGCGTCGATGCCCTTGTTCTTGAGGTAGTTCAGGACGGACTGGGCGCGATCCTGGCTGAGCTTGACGTTCTTGGTGGCGTTGCCGGTGCTGTCGGTGTGGCCCCCGACCTCGACCTTCAAGACCTCGTCGTGCTTGATCAGGATCTGGGCGATCTCGTCGAGCAGCGGAAAGCTTTCGGGGAGGATGGTGGCCTTGTTGGTCTGGAAGAAGATCCGGTCGGTGATGACGATCTCCTTCTCGGCGATGAAGACTCGCGCCGGGCAGCCGTCGCTGCGCCGCGGATCGGCCTTGGCGGGACCGGCCTGCAGCGGGCAGGCGTCGCGGAAGTCAGGCACATGGTCGGCGTCCCCGTCCGGACAGCCGAAGGAGGCGGCGGGGCCGGCTTCGGCCGGGCACTCGTCGTCGGTGTCGGCGACGCCGTCCCGGTCCTTGTCCGCCGGGCCGTAGCGCCAGGGGGGCTCGGTCCGGGCGGGGCGACCGGTCTCCAGGTACATGGCGGCCGCGGGGCCGCCGGGGCTGGCCGTCCGCAGCTCGTCCACGGTGCAGACCTGCTCGGTGGCGACATAGTCGTCCCGGTACTCCCAGGAGACGTCGTAGCAGCCGATCGGGGCGCCGCGCACGGCAGCCTCGGTCAGGGCGTGCACATGCCCGACGGAGGTGCCGTTGACCTTGACGACGGCCTCGTCCATGTGGCGATTGACCAGGTGCAGGTGACCGGTCAGCGCGCGAGCGCCTGTTCCCGTGGCTACCGGTGCCGGCGCCGAGGGCTTGAGCGCGGCGACGAAGGCGTCGGCGTCGACGTAGAGCCGGGTCATGTTCTCGACCGCGCCCTGGGAGAGGCGGGTGTCGACCACGAAGGTGTCCGGTCGGAGGTGGACCCCCGCGGTCGCCGAGGTGGTCTGGTCCTCAGCGAGGCTGGGACGAGCGAGCAGGATCAACAGCGGAACGATGGTGCTCACGGAGCCTCCGGAATCGAGATCGGCGCCGACGGTGCCTAAGACGTGGTCAGGCCGTGCCGATTAGCACGTTGCTTCGCCATCCGCCCACCCTGACTCAGGGGATCACGCTCAAGCCGGAGTACGCGGTCAGGGTCTTGCTGGCGATCGTGGCGCCGGTGTCGGCGTCGACGTGGGTCTCCTTGACCAGGCCGAGGCCCTTGACCCAGTGCTGCTCGATGTAGCCGTTGACAGTCTTCCCGGTGTTGTCGACCTTCGAGTAGATGTTGATCAGCCGGTAGGCGTTGACGGTGGTGCCGTCGAACAGGGTCAGGCTGGTGAACCCGCCCTCGGTGTAGTCGCCCGCCATGCTGTAGGGGTTGGAGGTCACCGCGCCCTCGGCGTCGGTGGCCTGCACGCTGAGGGTGTAGTTGAAGGACCAGGCCCCGACCGCGCCGATCTCGCCCCCTGCCGGCAGGTACTTGCGAGGCGAGCTGAGGCTGGCCTCGACCGAGTAGCTCATGGCGTAGAAGCCCCCGACCAGCATCGTGTAGGTGCCGTCCCAGCCGACGATGAACATCCCCTCGTCGCCGCTGAGGTTGCAGCCGACGTAGGTCGTGACGTCGTAGCTCTCGCCCGCCGTGGTGGTCGTGTCCTTGTAGGCCCACCCGGCGCTACCATCCGGCAGCGTGCGGGCGCCCAGGCCCTGCTCGGTCGCCGTGCCGCTCTCGGCGGTGCCGCCCGAGCCCGAGAAGCTGGCGCTGAAGGTCTTGCTCCAGCCGCTCTCGTCGAGCGGGTGGTACAGGTTCGGGCAGGAGTCGCCCCCCGTGGAGCCTCCGCCGCCGCCGTCGTCGCCGCCGTCGCTGCCGCCGTCCCCTCCGCCGTCGCCGTCGATGCCTCCATCATCGCCACCGCCGTCCTCGGTGCCGCCGTCGTCACCGGTGTCGCCGGTGTCGCTGGTCTCGGGCAGGTAGTCCTTGCGGATGGCGCAGGCGCTGAGGAGGAGGAGCGCGAAGAGGCTGAGGCGAGGGCGCATGGTGACTCCGAGTCGGGCAGGAGCTGCTGCTCGCCCTTGTGAGCCACGGGCTACCATGAAAACGATGGGGTCCGCAACAAGGCGGCGAGGAGGCAGGATGGAGACACCCCCCTGGGACGAGGCCACACCCCCCTGGGAGGAGGCCACGACGACGGTCCGCGTGATGCGCGAGGAGGTCGCCGCCTTCAACGCCGAGCGCGACTGGGCCCGCTACCACTCGCCCCGCAACCTCGCGATGGCCCTGACCGTCGAGGCCGGTGAGCTGCTGGAGCTCTTCCTCTGGAGCAGCGACGAGGGCCCTCAGCCGCCCGTCGAGTCCCGGCTCCCGCGGGTCGCCGAGGAGGCCGCCGACGTGATGATCTGCCTGCTCAACCTCTGCGATCGCAGCGGCATCGACCTCGCCGCCGCGGTCCAGGCCAAGCTGGCCCGCAACGCCGAGCGCTACCCGGTCCAGCTGGCCCGCGGCCGGCTGGAGAAGTCAACCGAGCTGGCGGCGGCGCAGCCCGACGAGGGCGAGGGCCGCTGAGAGCAGCCAGGCTCCGCCCTTGCCTCCGCCTCCCCCTCGGCCCTGCGTACACCCGCAGGCCTTCGCTTCGTCCGGCTCGGGCTCCTCCTGGACCAGGGCGTCCCGGACCGCCAGCGCGTCGAGCACGCCGTAGCCGTAGTACTCGTTGTGCCCGCTCTCGTCGTGCGTCACCAGCGGGGAGGGCGCGGCGGTCTGGATCAGCAGCTCGCCCAGCTCGGCCGCCGTCAGCTCCGGCTGCACCGACAGCGCCCAGGCCGCCACCCCGCTCGCCACCGGGGCGGCCGCGCTGGTCCCGCCAAAGGAGTCCGTCACCCCGCCGCCGGGCACGATGCTGACGGTGGCGCTGGGGGCGGCGAGGTCGATCGGGCCGCCGTAGTTCGTGTAGTTCGTCGGGTAGCCGTAGCTGTCGATCGCCGAGACACAGAGCACCCCGGGCACCGCCTGCAGCTCGTCGTCGCCGATCTCCCGGTCGTCGTTGCCGGCCGCGAAGACCACCAGGGCGCCCTTGCCATCGCGGGGCTCGGTCGTCGCGCGGAGGATCACCTCGGCCAGGACGGCCGGCACGCTGATGGGCTCGGTGTAGCCCCAGGAGTTGTTGATGACGCCCGCATCCTGGGCGATGGCGTGCTCGAAGGCGCTCACATCGGCCGACAGGCTGCTGAAGCCGCCGCCCTCGCCGAGCATCTTGATCGGGACGAGCGTGCAGAGCGGGCACATCCCGACGATGCCCTCGCCGTTGTCGGCGCGGGCCAGCACCACGCCGGAGACGGCCGTGCCGTGCTCGTCGCAGATCTCGGTGTCCGAGTCGAAGCAGTAGTCGCCGGGGTTGGGCGAGGGGTCGTCGTCGTCGTCGTAGGCGTCGTAGGGCGCCAGCACCGCCGAAACGAGGTCGGGGTGGGAGATGTCGATCGCCGAGTCGATCACCGCGACCCGCACATCCGGCGAGCCCAGGCTGATCGCCAGGAGCTCGTCCATCTCCAGCCGGTCCAGGTACCACTGCCCCCCGCGGTTGGGGTCGTCGAAGTCGGCCGGCTCGCTGGCGAGGTGTTTCTCGAGCAGCACATCGGGGAAGGCCCGCAGCCCGGGCTGCAGGTCGAGCTCCAGGGCGAGCTGGACCGCCTCGTCGACGCTCGGCACCGCGACCCGCCAGCTCCGGCCCCCCAACCAGCGCGCTCCCGACGGCGGAGCCGCCGCAGGATCCAGGTGCAGGACCACCGCCGGGAGCACCGTAAGCTCTACGCCTGGAGCGAAACGGTAGAGGTCCTCCCGCAGCGCTACCGGAGGGGAGAGCGGGTCCAGGCTGAGGCCGAAGACCAGGGAGGCGGAGAGGTGCGGCGACATGGCGCCCACCTAACTCAGGCGACCGAGCGGCCGGTTATGACGTGGCCAGGAGGAGACCCCCATGACCATCCTGAGCGCGATCCTGCTTCTGGCCGCCTGCAACGGCGACTCCAAGAACGACGACAGCGGCGGCAGCGGCGACGGCGGCGCCGACGCGCTGGTCTGCTCCGAGCAGGTTGCCATCGCCTGCGAGGACCAGATCATCTCCGACCTGGGCCTGCAAGACGACGAGATCAGCGAAGGCGACGTCACCACCGAGGTCGATGGCGGCGACTTCCTGACCCTGATCGACGCCTCGGCGGGGGGCTACTCCGCCTCGACGACCAGCCCCTGGGTCTATGTGCGCTTCACCGCCGAAGGGGCCGAGAAGGTCGAGATCGACGACGAGGCCTCCCTGGAGTCCTTGGATTGGGACCTCGCCCTGCGTCGCTACCTCGTCCGCATGAACGGCGGCGACAGCGGCCCCGGCTGTGTCGGCGCCGTCGCCCTGCGGGAAGAGGCCTACGCCGACATCGCCTCCATCCCCGAGGGGCTCGACCTGGACGCCCTGCCCATGGACGACTTCTACACCGACAGCTGCGAGTTCATCGCCGACAGCTCCGGCCTGGAGGGCAGCCCCAACCTCGCCCTGGGCCAGTGGTGGTCCTACCCGGGTTGTGTCGCCACCAGCGACATCCCCTTCATCATGCGCACCAACGGCGGCGTGATCATCAAGCTGGTCATCGAGCAGTACTACGGCCAGGGCCAGGAGGAGTGCAACAGCTCCGCCACCCCCGGGGACGACTCCGGGATGATCCGGGTCCGCTGGAGCGTGGTCGAGTGAGCCTCTGGCTGCTCGGCGGCGTCGCCCTGGCCTCGCGACCGACCGACCTGTCCGGTCTGTACGCCTTCGAGTCCGAAGACACGGTCGAGTCCCTCGACGGCGAGGCCGGCCTGGTCCGGGTCCACTACAGCGTCGAGGGCCCCAACCAGGTCCTGCAGGGCGACGAGGACGGCGACGGCCTGCCCGACTTCGCGCAAGACGTGGCCCGCTCGGCCGAGGCGGTGCTGGCCGTGTTCGAGGCCGCCGGCCTGCGCCTCCCGCTGAACGAGTCCGACATGGGGCTGCAGGCCCTCGGCGGCAGCGACGCGCTGGACTTCTACCTGGTCGACTTCGCCGGGACCGGCGATGGCCAGCTTGGCGTGGACACCTGCCAGGGCGGCGTCTGCAGCGGCTACATGGTGATGGAGAACGACTTCACGGGCTACGGCTACCGCGACCTCGACGCCGCCATCCTGACCCTGACCAGCCACGAGCTCTTCCACGGCGTCCAGTACGCCTACCTCGACGACCTGCCCGGCTGGATGAGCGAGGGCACGGCCATGTGGGCCGAGTACCTCTACGATCCGCAGAGCGAGGACTTCATCGCCTGGTGCGGGCGCTACCTCTCCGAGCCCGATCGAGGCCTTGATCTCACCCCTGCCGGGGCCTTCACCGGCTGGGAGTACGGGACCGGGCTCTTCTTCGGCTTCCTCGACGCCTTCCTGGGCCCGCAGACCATCGTCGACCTGATGGAGGAGCTCTCCCTCGTCGGCGGCGAGCAGGCGCTGAGCGCCCTGGAGACCGCGATCCTGGCGCAGGGCTCCGACCTGGTCGAGGTCTGGACGACCTTCGCCTCCTGGAACCTCGCGACCGGGCGTCGCGCCGGAGGATTCCAGGGCTACCCCTTCGCCGAAGAGCTGGAGGAGCTCGAGGCCACGGCCGAGGCCGACTCCATCGTCGACGACGAGCGGGTCTACCCCCTGGCCAGCGTCTACCTCTACCTCTCGCACCCTGGCGGGCCCTTGTTCCTGGGCAGCCCCGACGAGCTCGGCGGGCTGGCCGTCCAGGTGATGCCCAGCAGCGGCGGCGTCTTCGAGCCGGTGCTCGAGCCCCTCCTCACGGTCTTCCCCGACCAGGCGGGCGTCTACGAGCTGGGTGAGCACGAAGCTGGCGGCCTCTGGGTGATCTTCAGTCAGCCCGCGATCGCCGACAGCTCGATCTCCTTCGACTACTGCCTGGGGGGAGACGAGGTGATCGAGTCCTGCGGCCTCTCCCTGGACGAGGGCGAGCCGACCGGGCCCGATGAGCCGGAGGGCTGCGGCTGCGCGGCTGTGGAGCCCCCGGGCCTCGCGGCGCTGCTCCCCGCGCTCTTCGCCTTCATCGGGCTCCGCCGCGCCCGGAGGCCGGCGTGATCCTGGCGGCCCTGCTCGCCTCGGGGCTGGCCAGCGCCGGACCTGCGCCGGTACGCGCCCTGACCGAGGCCCTCGATCGCCGCTCCGCCCCCTCCAAGGTGGCCATCTCTTGCGCTCCGGCAGACGAGGTGATCCCCTTCCTGGTGGCCGTCGCCCAGGCCGCCGATGGCGCCTCCGCCGACCCGGCGCGGGTCGCCTTCCTGCAGCGCCTCGCCTCCTCCGAGGGGCTGTCTTCGCTGGGCATCGCCGGCGACCAGGCGATCTCCCTGGTGATGAACCAGCCGCTGAGCGGCGGGGTCCTGAGCCTGCCGTTCTCGGGTGACCCCACCCAGGCCCAGGGCCTGCTGGCATCTTTGAGCGACCAGGTCCAGCCGGTGCAGGCGGATGTCCCGACCTGGTGGGTGCCCGAGGGGCAGGGCGGCGGCTACGCGGTCGAGCTGCGCGACGGGCTGCTCAGCATGGTGTTCAGCCTGAAGCTGGACCCCGCGCTCACGCCCCCTCCCGGTCCCCCTGGCTTCGACCGCGCCCTGGTCTCGGGGCTGCCGGACGGGCGAGGGTGCGCGCTGCATGTGCTGGTTCAGCCCAGCGACCTGCCTGCACCGGCCGCCACCCTGGGGCTGAACCCGGTGGAGCTCGCGGGCTTCGTCCCGTTCGCTGCGGGGCAGCCGGCGCTGCTCCGACTTCGCCTCCCTCCCGGTGCGCTGCCCGAGGCGATGGAGCGCGGGGCGCCACCGGTCGCGGCCCGCTCCAGTCAGCCCCCTCCGATCACGCTCAGCCTGGGCTTCTCCATGGCCGAGGCGCTGGAGATCCCCGGGCTCGCCGAGAAGATGGAGGTCCGACCCGGCCAGCTCGATCGGCTCGGACGCTGGCTGAACGTCGACTCCGGCGCGGTGATGGGGGTCTTCGGGGACCCGCGGGCGATGGACTTCGTCGCGGTGCTGCCGCTGGACGAGAGCAGCGGGCCGGTGCGGGCCAGGAAGGTCACGCGACGGCTGGCCCGCCTGGCGCGAAAGGCGGACATCAGCGTGCTGTACCGCGAACCGCAGGCCCTGGGCTTCCTGGTCAAGGAGAGGGTCATGCACGCCCGGATCCGCGACGGTCTCGTCGTCGTCGGCCTGGACAGCCAGCGGGTGATGGACGCCGCCGAGGGTCGAGGTCAGCCCTGGGGGGGACCGGTCAGCGACGCCTTCGCGCAGGAGTGGGCCCTGGCCATGATGGTCGGGCTCGATGCGGGGGGGCCGGTCGGGCCTCTCCCGGCCATGGGCGTCGGCCTGCGCAGCCGCGAGGACACCCTGGAGCTGGGGATCCAGCTCCAGCAGCCGCTGCCTTTGCAGACCCTGCTCGCGGGCTTCCCTGCGCTGGTCGGATCGAACCTCGCCCGCACGATGCCGACGGCGGCCGACCCCTCCCTCGGCCTGGCTGAGCTCCGGGCGACGATGGAGTCCATCGCCCTGGCCCAGCAGGTCCACCGCTCGGTCCACGGGGCCTACCTCGCCCTCCCTCCGGCCCCGCGACGCGCCGATCAAGCCGACCCCACCGCCGTCCCCTGGATGCGACGCGCTCCCTGGGACCGCCTGGGCTGGGCGCCCGAGCCTCCGTTCACCGCCGGGGTCTTCTGGGTCGAGCTCGACCCGGAGTCCGGCGCCTACACGATCTTTGGTGAGTGTGATCTCGATGGGGACGGGGTCCGCGCACAATTTCGGCTTCGCGCCGACGAGGCGCTAGAGCGCCTCAGCCCGGCCGACGTATATTGAGCTCGGAGGAGCGCTTGACCTTCCAGTTGCTTCGCCCCGAGGCCCTCTCTCCCGACGCCCTGGACGCCTTGCTGGCAAGCGGCTGGTACCGGATGCGCCAGTCGGTCTTCACCTGCCGCTACCTGCTGGGCCCCCGGGGGCTGCACTCGGCGGTCTGGACCCGGCTGCCCCTGCGCGGCTACGCCTTCCGCGGCAGCCTCAAGCGCCGGTTGAGGCGGATGCACCAGAGCTTCCAGGTGGACATCGTCGACGAGGGCCCCGGGCCCGAGCACGAGGCCCTCTACGAGCGCTATGTCGACCATGTCGGCGGTGATCGACCCGAGAGCCTGCGCGACGTGCTCTTCGACGAGGACGTCGACGGCAACCCCCTCTTCCGCACCCGGCAGGTCCGAGTCCGAGACGCGTCGGGCACCCTGGTGGCCTGCAGCTTCTTCGACGAGGGGCGCGAGGCGCTGCAGAGCGTCGTCGGCATCTACGAGCCGCGACTCGCCAGCTACGGCCTGGGCCTGACCACCATGCTGGAGGAGATCCGCTACGGGCTGGCCGGCGGGTTCCGCTTTCACTACTCCGGCTACGTCGTGCCCGGCGTGGCCGCCTTCGACTACAAGCGCGATGTCGGTGACCTCCAGTACTACGACCCCGAGCAGCATGTCTGGCGAGCCCTCTCCAGCCTGGACGTCGAGGCCTTGCAGGCCGTGCGCCTGCGTCGCGGCCTGGAGCAGGTCAGCGCCCGGCTCAGCCAGATCGGGGTGCCGCACCGCCTGCGCTGTTACCCACCCTACCGGGTCGTCTTCGTCAACGAGCTGCAGGAGCGCTGCATCAGCTCGCCCCTGTTCCTGGAGTGCGGGCGCGCCGGCGATGGCAACGTCAGCCTGGTCCTGACGCACGACCCCAGCGCCGGCACCTGGACCCTGGACGCCTGCCAGCGCGGTCGGGACCTGACGGAGCTGCTGGGCGAGGCTCCGGGGCCGGACGCCGGACCGAAGGCCGACCTCTGCCTGCTGGTGCGGGTCGATCGGGCCGGGACCACCGACTCCCCCGACCAGGCCGCCCGCTGGGTCGGCAGAGCGCTGGGCCGAGGCCCGTGGCGCTGCGTCGATCCCGACTGAGCTTGTCAGCCCCCGGAAGAGACCGGAGAGGCCGCGTTCAGGGCCTCGCCGAGCTCGTCGATCCACTCGCCCAGCTCTTCGCGGGTGAGGGGAAAGACCTCCTGCTGGCGGCCTGACCCCTCGCGCCGCATCCGTCGCACCTCGACCCCCTGCTCGTCCAGCTCGACCTCGAAGAAGCGCCCACGCCGCATATCGTCTGGCTGCGTGCGCAGGACCGCCCCACCCAGGCGGGTGTCGACCTCGACCTCGACCAGTCGCTCGCCCTTCGGCCGGAAGCTCTCGGAGATGGCCCGGGCCCGTACGTCGACCGGGCCGGGCTTGCCCTCGACCCGCAGCCGCTTGACCTCGACGCCGACGGGTCCCACCGCCCCCGTCTGCACCTCGGCCGCGCAGCCCTCGCCTTCGATCTCGGCCCGGCCGCCGCGGACAGAGTCCAGCCCGGCGTCGACCCGGCGTCGGGTAACCTCGCTCATGAGCCCGCCTTCGGGGTCTCGACCAGGAATCGGTCGCCGTCGTGGTGCAGGATCACCCGCTTTCCGTCGACCTGGGTCAGCAGGTGGGCCTCCCGACCCCAGATGCGCGCCACATTACCAAGGGCCTGCTCGGCCCACTGGACCTGGAGATCGACCCCCTCGTGGTCGTGGGTCAGCTCCAGCTCGCCCTTGTTGCCGTGGTTGGCGTCGGTGACGGCGATGCGCGGGTTCCCGCGGGTGGCCAGCATCTGCAGCAGCTTCTGCTTCACGTCGGCGAACTCCCGGCTGTCGATCACGAAGTGCCCGGCGGCCTTGTCGTACTCGTAGCTGAACAGACCCTGCTGGCGTACGAAGTCCTCGGTCAGGAACTGGTCGACGAAGGTCACGTCGTTGTGGCTCTTGCGCACCTCGAAGATCTTGGCGCGGCCCAGGCCGGCGTTCGTGTTCCAGTCCCGCTTGACCGCGACATCCTCGCAGTCCAGCCAGTCCTTGCCGAACTGTCCCTTGTTCCAGCGGTCCTCGATGTGGCGGTACAGCTCGATGCCCAGCTTGTAGGGGTTGAGCTGGCCCGGACGCATCGCCACCGTCCCGCTGTGGTGGTCGGCGTAGTCGATCACCTCGGAGTCGGAGAGGATGTCCCGGGTCATCATCGTCGTGTGCCAGTAGCTGGCCCAGCCCTCGTTCATGATCTTGGTCTGGCCCTGGGGCGCGAAGTACAGCGCCTCGTCCCGGATCACCGAGAGCACATCGCTCTGCCAGGGCCGCATCCGCCCGTGCTTCAGCAGGAAGCCCAGCACATCGCGCTCGGGCTCGGCCGGGAAGCGCTGCGAACGCTCCAGCTGCTCGACGTGCCGCTGCTGCTGCTCGGCGAGGTACTCCGGCGGGTTGATGTACTTGTCCATGTACTGCTTGGCCGGCATCTTGGCGTAGCCGGGGGCCAGCCGGGCCTCCTCCCGCTCGCGCTCGCTCTCGCTGCGGTGGCGCTTGATGTGATCGTGGAAGGGATCGACCAGGTTCTCCAGGCTCAGGCACATATCGATGAAGCGCTCGACCGTGTCCTGGCCCTCGGCGTCGATCTGCCGCCGCACCCGGGTGGCGTGGTTGGCCATCTGGTCCAGCATCCGGCGGTTGGTCGGGGCGAACCAGGCGTTCTGGGTGAAGAAGTCGACGTGGCCGTAGACGTGGGCCATCACCAGCTTCTGGTCCATCAAGGTGTTGTTGTCCAGCAGGTAGGCGTAGGCCGGCCGCGTGTTGATCACCATCTCATAGATCTTCTGCAGACCGTACTCGTAGCCCTTGTCCATCTGGATGTACTCCATGCCCCAGCGCCAGTGCGGGTAGCGCGTCGGGAAGCCGCCATACGCGGCCAGCATGTTGATCTCCTCCCAGTCGCACATCTCGAAGATGGTCTCGCAGAAGTCCAGCCCGTAGCCGCGGGCGATGCTCTCGATCCAGGCCTGCGCCTCTTGCAGCTCCAGGGGGAGGCCGCGGCGCGAACGGAAGAACCAGCCTTCGTTGGCCATCGTCTACCTCCCCTTGCCCAGGAGCTCCTTGATGGAGTCCATGATGTGATCCCGATCCGGCACCCGAGAGAGGACCAGGCGCTCGTCGTCGGCGAGGTTGGCCTTTAGATCCTCGAAGAACTGGCCCGAGCCGTAGTCGCTGTCGACCTGGGCGTAGGAGAACTGGTTGACCGCCGGCAGCATCCGGCCCCGCAGCAGCTCCAGACACTGGGTCGTGTCGGCCTTGCTCCAGTTGTCGCCGTCGCTGAAGTGGAAGGGGTAGATGTTCCACTCCTCGGGCGGGTAGTCGGCCTCGATGATCTCCCAGCACAGCTTGTAGGCGCTGCTGATCAGGGTCCCGCCGCTCTCGCGGGTGGTGAAGAAGGTCTCGCGGTCGACCTCGCGGGCGGCGGCGTCGTGGATGATGAAGCGGGTCTTGACGTTCTTGTAGTTGTGGCTCAGCCAGAGGTCGATCCAGAAGGCCTCCAGCCGGACGATCTCCTTCTGTTCACGGCCCATGCTGCCCGAGACGTCCATCATGTAGAGGATCACCGCCGAGGACTGCGGCTCGAACTTCGTCTTCCAGGTCCGGTAGCGCTTGTCCTCGCGGATGGGGATGATGCGGGGATCCTGGGGGCTCCAGGAGCCGCTGGCCACCTGCCGCTTCAGCGCCTCGCGGAAGGTGCGGCGGTTGTGGCGCAGGCTCTCGGGGCCCAGCCGCGAGATGCCGGTGTACTTGTCCTTGTCGCTCTTGATCTCCTTCTGTCCGCGAGGCTCGATCCGGGGCAGCTCCAGCTCCTCGCCGATGATCTCGGCCAGCTCCTCCAGGCTGACCTCGCCCTCGATCTCGTGCTCGCCGGGCTGGTCGCCGGCCTGTCCCTGGCCGGGATCGCCGGGCTGACCGGGGACGGCCTGGCCCTCTTCCCCCTCGCCCTGCCCGATGCCGCCCTGCTCATTCTCGCCGTAGCGGAAGCGGGGGATGCCGATCTGGGGGAGGGGGACGCGGACCGCCCGGCCGCCCTCCTTCCCGATGATCTCCGAGCTGGACATATGCTTGCGCAGCTCTTTGCGAACCCGACCGCGGACGATCTGCTTGAAGCGGTGGACGTCGCTCTCGATGTTCAGGGGCATGTGGCTCCTCCCACCCTCAGCTCCGCCGCGCGTCGCCGCGGGCGAAGATGCTGGCGACGAAGTTGAGGACGTCCGTGGCCGACTGGTCGTCGTAGCCGTAGTTGGCGATCAGCCGCTGCTTGACCACGTCGATCTTGGCCTGGGTGTCCTTGTCGACCACCTGGCTGACCAGGCTGGTCAGCTTGATGCTGTCCTTCTGGTCCTCGAAGAGCTTCAGCTCCAGGGCCCGGTACAGGCGCTCGTTCTGCCGGAAGTCGAAGGCCTTTCCGTCGATCGCCAGGCCGCCGATGTAGTTCATCAGCTCGCGGCGGAAGTCCTCTTTGCGGGCTTCGGCGATGTCGATCTTCTCTTCGACCGAGCGCATCATCCGCTCGTCCGGCTCCTCGTAGTCGCCGGTGTAGGTGTTTCGCACCTTCTCCTTCAGACAGAAGGCCTTGACGTTGTCGATGTAGTTGCCGCACAGCCGGGTGATCGCGTCCTCGTCGGCGGCGATGGCCTTCTGGACCTCGTTCTTGACGATGTCCTCGTACTCCTTCTTGACCACGCCCAGCAGGTCCCGGTAGTGCTTCTTCAGCTCCTCGTCGGAGATCAGGCTGTGGCTGTCCAGGCCCGCCTCCAGCTCGTTGATCACCATGAAGGGGTTGATGTAGGCGCTCTCCGCCTCCCGCACCAGGGCGTTGCTGATCTTGTCCTGGATGTAGCGGGGGCTGATGCCCTGCAGCCCCTCGCGCCTGGCGACCTTGCGCAGCTCCTTGACGTTGTCCTCGGTGAAGCCGGGCAGGGTCTTTCCATCGTACAGGCGCAGCTTCTGGATCAGGCTCAGGTTGTGCTTCTTGGGCTCCTCCAGCCGGGTCAGCACCGCCCACATGGCGGCCATCTCCAGGGTGTGCGGGGCGATGTGGGCCTTGATGCGGCCGCCCTTGAAGTCCTTCTGGTAGATGCGGGACTCGGCCTTCCAGGTGGTGATGTAGGGCACGTCGATCTTGATCGTACGGTCGCGCAGGGCCTCCATGAACTCGTTGCTCTGCAGCTTGCGGTACTCCGGCTCGTTGGTGTGGCCGATGATGACCTCGTCGATCGCCGTCTGGGCGAACTTCTTGGGCTTGATGACGTGCTCCTGGCTGGCGCCGAGCAGGTCGTACAGGAAGGCCACGTCCAGCTTCAGCATCTCGACGAACTCGATGATGCCGCGGTTGGCGACGCAGAACTCGCCGTCGAAGTTGAAGGCCCGGGGGTCCGAGTCGCTGCCGTACTCGGCGATCTTCCGGTAGTTGATGTCGCCGGTCAGCTCGGTGCTGTCCTGGTTCTTCTCGTCCTTGGGCTGGAAAGTGCCGATGCCGATGCGGTCGCGCTCGCTGAGGATCAGCCGCTTGACGCGGATGCGGTCGAGCACGCGGGTCAGATCCCCCTTCTCTTCGGTCATCGCCTGCTTGAAGAGGAAGCGGCTGACCGGGTCGAGGTCTCCCTCCAGCTTGATCGCGTAGCGGGCCTTGGAGCTGCCGTTGATCCGGCCGAGGATGTCCTCGCGCATCTCCAGGGGGATCAGCTTGAGGGGCTCCTCGTGCAGCGGGCTGGGCACGACCTCGCCGCTGGGCAGGCGCCACTCGAAGCTGTACAGCCGGCCCTCGGGCTGGCGGCTGTACCACTCCAGGCCCTTCTTGATCAGGCGGACGATGGTGCTCTTGGCGGAGCCGACCGGGCCGTGCAGCAGGATCACCCGCCGCTCGGTGCCGTAGCCCAGGGCGGCGCTCTTCAGCACGCGCACCAGCTTCTCGAGGTGCACGTCCAGGCCGAAGACGGCGTCCTTGCCGTTGTCGAAGGGGTCGTCGAAGAAGCGGTAACGGACGATGTCCTTCTTGAACTCGCTGTAGGTCTCGGTCCCGAACTGCATGATCAGGTCGTACAGCCGCTGGTAGGCGTTGCGGGCCACCGTCGGGTCGGCCGTGACCAGGTCCAAGTACTCGGCGAAGCTGCCTTCCCAGTGCAGCTCGCGGAACTGCTGGATGTCCTGGAGCTGGACCATCGCGTCCAGGAGGGGCGACGGGTGGAGGGGGCTGGGGTTCGCCTTGGCTTCGGACATGCGGACTCCTTTCGCGCCGCCAGAGCGGGCGATGGGTTCCCGGGGGCGCGTGACCGCGGGAGGAGATGGATGCGCCGGGGTGGAGAGAGAGAGCGTGGGTGGAGGTGAGGGCCGGTGCGGGCCAGGGTTCCTGCTTCTCAGACGCCGGGGTCCTGCGTCTTAGACGCCGGAGCTACAGACAATGTTCCATAGCCTGCAGGGATCCGCTACCATCCCGCGCCGCTTCGTCAAAAGGAGAGCTCGTGCCCTCGCTGCTGCTCACCGGTGGTGCCGGCTTCATCGGCTCCGCCCTCACCCGAACGCTGCTAGGGCGAGGCTGGAGGGTGCGGGTGCTGGATCGGCTGGGCATCGGCGGGCGCCGGGAGCACCTCCAAGGGCTCGACTGCGAGCTGATCGTGGGCGATGTCTGCGACCCTAGCGCTGTTAAAGGCGCGATCCAGGGCTGCGAGGCCTTGCTGCACCTCGCGGCCGAGAGCCACGTCGAGCGCAGCCTGCTGGACCCCGGCGGCTTCCTGCGAACCAACGTCGAGGGCACCCGGGTCGTGCTCGACGCGGCCAGCCAGGCGGGCCTGCAGCGCGTGCTGGTGATGTCCACCGACGAGGTGCTGGGTCAGCAGCCCGATGGCGCCCTGCCGGGACCCGAGGCTCCGCTGCGGCCGGGAAACCCCTACGCCGCCAGCAAGGCCGGCGCCGAGGCCCTGGTCCACGCCTGGCGCCACAGCTTCGGCTTGCCCGCCGCCATCGCCCGCTGCGTGAACTGCTTCGGGCCGCGCCAGCACCCCGAGAAGGCCGTCCCCTGGTGGACGCGAGAGGCCCTGCTCGACCGGCCGGTGCCGGTGCAGGGCCAGGGCGAGGCCGAGCGAGACTGGCTGCCGGTCGAGGATCTGGCCCGCGGGCTGGCCCTGGCGATCGAGGCCGAGCCGGGCCCCTGGACCTGGCACTTCGCCGCCCACCGGCAGCGCAGCAACCGGCAGATGGCCGAAGAGGTCGCCGCCGCCTGTCAGGCTCGCACCGGCCTGCCGACGCGCTTCGCCCGCCTGCCCGAGCGCCAGGGCCAGGATCGCCGCTACGCCCTGGACGACGCCGAGACGCGGGCGCGCCTGTGTTGGAGGCCGGAGCTCTCTCACGAGGAGGGGGTCCGTCGCGCCGTCGCCTGGGTCGCCGACGAGGGCCTCGCCCTGTGGAGCTGAGCCGCTTCGACCCCGAGTCCCTGGCCCGGATGCGCCAGGCCCTGGCCCAGTATCGCGTCGTCGGCGTCGCCAACAACGTCGAATTCCTGGCCCGGCTGGTGTCGGTGCCGTCGTTCGCGAACGCCGATCTCGACACCGGCCTGATCGAGCGNNCTGGCCCGGATGCGCCAGGCCCTGCTCAGCGGGGAGCCCATCCACCTCGTCGCCCGCGAGATCCCCGCCGGGCTGCGCATCGACGAGATCGCCCCCCTGCTCAGCAGCGTCCGCACCGAGAACACGCGCCTGCGGGCGGCCTTCGAGGCGCGGCTGGCTCCCCGGGGTCGGCCCGGCCCCGGTCCCGAGGTCACGGTCGTCATCCCCAGCCACCGCCGAACACCGCTAGGCCTGGCCGGCTGGGTCGCTCAGGATGTGCGCCCGCGGGTGCTCGTCGTCTCCAACGGCGCGCAAGGCCCCGTCCAGGTGCCCGGAGCGGAGCTGCTGCGCCTGGAGTGGCGCGGCCACGGCGAGACCCGCCAGGAGGCGGTCGAGCGGGTGCTCACGCCCTACGTCCTCTTCACCGTCGACGACGCCCTGCCCCTGGGCCGCGGGCTGCTGCGCACCCTGGTGGAGGAGCTGGAGAAGGGCGACTACGAGGCCGTCGTCGCCAGGCAGATCGCCTGGCCCGACGCCGACCACGTCACCGCCGAGCGCCTGCGCCGCTGGACCCCCTCGGGCGAGCGGGCCGTCGACTTCCCGCAGGCCGACAACGTCGCAACCCTCTACCGGACCGAGCTGCTCCGGCGCGCGCCGTTTCCGGATGTGCCGATCGCCGAGGACGCCTGGTGGAGCCTGGGCCGGCGCATCGGCTACGTCCCCTTCGCGCCGGTCCTGCACAGCCACGAGCGCAGCCCGCGGGAGTTGTTTCGGCGGAACAAGGCCATCCACGAGCAGCTGGTGCGGATGGGTCGGCCGCCGACCGTCAAGGGGCTGGGGGCGGTGCTGGGGGCCTTGCCGGGGGCGGTGCGCCCCGTGGCGAAGGGGGGGATGCGCGAGCTGGGGAACCAGGTGGGCGAGCTGCTGGGGCAGTGGGCGGGGGCGCGAGCGGGGCGGAGGGAGGCTTG
>DDSR01000130.1:0-475 GCA_002343455.1 Deltaproteobacteria bacterium UBA2385
CGCCTTCGGCAACTACGCCTACCGGGTGATGGACCCCGCCATCTTCCTGCGCGAGGTCGTCGGCACCTCCGGCCTGCTCAAGACCGAGGAGATCAACGGCCAGATCAAGCGCAAGCTGGTCAGCGGCTTCGCCGACACCCTGGGCGAGAGCGAGATCCCGGTCCTGCGGCTCGCCGCCAGCTACATGGACCTGGGTGATGCCCTGCGCGAGCGGCTCAGCGCCTGGTTCGAGAAGAGCTACGGCGTCGGCCTGACCGACTTCGTGATCGAGAACATCAGCCTGCCGCCCGAGGTCGAGAAGATGCTCGACAAGCGGTCCAGCATGGGGCTGCTCGGGGACATGGGCAAGTACACCCAGTTCCAGGCCGCCGAAGCCATCGGCAAGATGGCCGAGCGCCCGGGAGCCAGCAGCCCCTTCATGGACGCGGGCATGGGCCTGGCGATGGGCAACGTCGTCGGCGGCGCGGTGGCCGGC
>DDSR01000130.1:522-38121 GCA_002343455.1 Deltaproteobacteria bacterium UBA2385
CGCCGACATCGCCCAGCGCGTGGCGGCGGATCGGAGCGGCACCCACCACGTCTGGTCCCCCGGCTGGCCCGCCTGGAAGAGCTGGAACGAGGTCCCCGAGGTCGCCTCCCTGGTCCCGCCGCCCCCCACGGCCGCGCCGCCTCCTCCGCCCGGAGCGGGGCAGCCGATGCACTACAGCGGCTCGTCGGGCACGACCGAAGAGCTCAACGCCGTCGAGATCGCCCGTCGCCTCGCAGCCGAGCCGGGCGGCCGACACCTGGTCTGGAAGGCGGGGATGAGCGGCTGGACCCCTGCAGCCGACCTGCCCGAGGTCGCGCAGGCTCTGGCAGCCCTCGGGCCTCCTCCTCCTCCGCCGGTCGGCCCGCCGGGACCTCCTCCTCCTCCTCCCCTGAAGGACTGAGGCCAGCGGAGGACCTGCGCTCCGCCCTACTCCTGGATCGAGGTCACGAGGAAGAGCCCGTCGACCTCGTCCACCGAGTAGGCGAGCCCGTTGACCACGTAGATGCCTTGGGGCTGTAGGGCGCCGCTGAGCTCGGCCCGCCCCAGCTCCTGGGCGCTCTCGGGCTGGGTGATGTCCAGGATGGCCAACGCCTCGTCCCTGCCCAGGTAGAGGCGGTCCCCGAGCGTGGCCAGGCCCCAGGCGGGCTCGTCGGCCCAGTGCTGGAGGAGGGTCGGGGCGCTGAGGTCCGAGACGTCGATCAGGGCGAGGCCGTCCTGGCCCAGCGCGGCCCAGAGCAGCCCGTCCTGAGCTCGGAGCCCGCCGACGCCGACCACGCCGGGCAGCTCGAGCTGGGCCCGCTCATCCAGGTTCAGGCCGAGCACCCGCAGCAGGCCGTCCTCGGTGGCGACGAAGACGCCGACCCGATCGTAGGCCACCGCCGTCGCTGCCGGAGCGGCGAGCTCGGCCTGCTTGTTGCTGTCCAGGTGCTCGGCGTTGTATGTGACGACGCCCTCGACCCGCAGAGCGCCGGACTCCTCGTCGCTGCCGGCCAGCCAGAGCTGTCGCTCGCCGGGATCGACCGCCAGGGCGGTGAACGGCGTGCCGCTCTCGTAGCCGCCGAGGATGTTCAGGTTGCCGGGGTGGACCACCTGAAGGCCCATGCTGCCCGCCGCCACGTGGACCCGACCGGTCTCGCCGCCCAGGTCGAAGCAGGGCAGGGCCAGCGACTCCTCGCTGGAGGGGCGGATCGGGTCGGAGAGATCGATCACATGGAGTCCGTCTTCGCCCGTGCAGGCGAAGGCCCGGGTGTTGTCGACCCACAAGGCCCGGGCTGGAGGGATCTCCAGGCGGGCGACCTCGGCGCCGAAGCTGAGGTCGACGTCGGCGGGGGGCGTCGGTTCGCCCGGCGAGCAGGCCAGCAGGGTCAGGAGGATCATGGGCGCATCATGGCACGAGGCGACGAGATCTGCCGCCGGAGAGGAAAGGACTGGAGCGTCGGTATACGATGGTCCTATGGACCCTGCCTCGCCGCACGTGGAACCGCCGCTCTCCCCCGCGGTGGCCTCCCTGCTGGAGGACATCTGCCGGCATGTTCGCGTAGGCATGGCGGTCTTCGACTCTGATGGGTGCTTCGTCGTCGCCTTCGGGCCGGAGCTGCGGGCGATGGGGATCTCCTCCGCCCAGGTCAACGGGGTCCACTACAGCGCGCTGGAGCTCCTCTGGCCGGAGCTGAGCGTCCCGATCCGCGATGCGCTGCGGGGAGCCTCGACCTCGCAGGTGCTGCCCTGGAGGGAGCAGATCAAGCACGTCTCGCTCGGTCCGCTCTTGGACGGGCAGGGGGCCGTCCGCGGTGCCATCTTGGTGACCACCGACCTGACGGACCGCCGGGTGGAGGAAGAGCGGAAGGCGCGCGCAGAGCGAATGGACAGCCTCGCCCGGCTCGCCGGAGGGGTCGCCCACGACCTCAACAACCTGCTCTCGATCGTGACCATGGGGACCGGCCTCCTGGTCGAGGCGCTCTCCAGCGGCCAGGTGGCCGAGGCGATGTCGCAGGTGCAGGTGCTGGAGCGCTCAGTCGAGCGCGGCGCCCGCCTCAGCCGGCAGCTGGCCAGCTTCGCCCGCCGCCAGGTCGGGCCGCCGACGGTCATCGACCTTCACGCCCACCTCGGCCCCGTCCACGGCTTCCTGCAGGGCCTGGTCGGCGCGAGCGTCCGGCTGGAGCTGCGCCTGGGCGCGCAGGCGCCGCGGGTGCGCGTCATGCCGGGTCAGATCGAGCAGATCATGGTCAGCCTCGTCCAGCACGCCGCGGCCGGCATGCCGCAGGGCGGGCTGGTTCGGATCGAGACCGCCAGCCTGGAGCTGAGCGCCGACCCCGAGCTCCCCGCGGGGCCCTACGTCGCCATCTACGTGACCGACCAGGCCCGCCCGCTGTCGACCGAGGCCAACGAGCACCTCTTCGAGCCCTTCTTCGACGCCGACGGGCGCGGCGGCAGCCTGGGCCTGGCCACCTGCTACGGCGTGGCCATGCAGGCTGGGGGCAGGGTCCGGGCCCGAGGCTGGGAGGGCGGCAACCAGATCGAGGTCCTGATTCCCGCCACCTCGGACGAGCTGGGGGCCTCGGTAGAGCCGCCGCCCTCGCGGCGACGCGCCGGCCTGGGCTTCCGGGTGGCCCTGGTCGAGGACGAGGAGGTGCTGAGGGACCAGCTGGAGCAGCTGCTGCTGACCGCCGGCCACGCGGTGGTCCTGGCCGCCAGCGATGGTCAGCAGGCTCTGGAGTGGATCGAGGCCAACCCCGGGGTGGCCCAGATCGTCCTCAGCGACGTCGTGATGCCCCGGCTCTCGGGGGTCGAGCTGGCCAATCGCCTGGAGGGGCGAGTCCCGGTGGTGCTGATGAGCGGCTTCGTCGGGGACGGGATCGAGCGGGTGAGTGAGCTCGGCGCGCGCTTCACCGTGCTGGTGAAGCCCGTCCGTCCCGACGAGATCCTCTCCGCCATCGACCGCGCCTTGCACGGAGCGCACCCGCAGGCCGGGTAGCCCCTACGGGTCACGCCTGCACAGCCCGCCCGGAGCGCTCAGAACGCCTCGGAGTTGTCGAAGGCGTTGGTGCAGTGCGGATCGTCGGCGTCGACCTTGCCGTCGGCGTCGTTGTCGACCCCGTCGTTGCACTGGGCGCCGCTGGAGTCGAAGCCGTCGTCCTCGCTCTCCACCCAGATCGAGGTGCAGATCGGGTCCTCGGTGTCGATCCAGCCGTCAGAGTCGTTGTCGACCAGGTCGTTGCACTCGGTGGAGGGGTCCGTCTCGGTGCTGGTCGAGCCGCTGAGGCAGGCGGGGTCCAGGGCGTCGACGAGGCCGTCGCTGTCGTTGTCGACGCCGTCGTTGCACTCGGCCCCGGCGAGGCCATCGTCCTCGTAGAGGGTGGTGGCCGAGGGGCAGGCCGGGTCCAAGGTGTCGATCCAGCCGTCGCTGTCGTTGTCCAGCCCGTCGGCGCACTCGGGCGTGTGGCTCTCGTCGGCGTCCCAGGCGGACTCGCAGCCATGGTCCCGGCTGTCGACCAGGGTGTCGCTGTCGTCGTCCAGCCCGTTGTTGCAGGAGAACTCCGCCCAACCGAGCTCTTCGTCGCCCGACCAGCAGTCCGGATCGTCCAGGTCGGTCCAGCCGTCGCTGTCGTCGTCGACGCCGTTGGCGCACTCGCCCGTGTCGCCGTCGGCCTCGTCGTTGTCCCAGGCGTCGGCGCACTCCGGGTCGGCGCTGTCGCTGAGGCCATCCCCGTCGTTGTCGACCAGGTCGTTGCACTCGGCGCTGCCCCGTCCCGCCTCGGCCGTCGCCTCGACGCAGTCCGGGTCGAGCTCGTCGGCCCAGCCGTCGCCGTCGTTGTCCAGCCCGTCCATGCAGAAGGCCGAGACATCGGACTCGCTGGGATCCAGGGCGTGGGCGCAGCCGGGATCTTCGGCGTCCACCAGCCCGTCGCCGTCGTTGTCGAGGGCGTCGGCGCAGACCAGGGTGGAGTAGCCGACCTCTTCGCCCAGGAAGAGGCAGTCGGGGTCTTCCAGGTCGATCCAGCCGTCGCTGTCGTTGTCGACCCCGTCGTCGCAGGCCGAGGTGGAGCTGGACTCGTCGTTGTCGAAGCCGTCGAGGCAGTCCGGGTCGTCGGCGTCCGTGAGCCCGTCGTCGTCGTTGTCGACGCCATCGGCGCAGGCCGCCAGGTCGCGGCTGCCGTCCTCGACCCCGTCGTCCACGCAGTCGGCGTCATCGGCGTCGGCCCAGCCGTCGCCGTCGTTGTCCAGGCCGTCCCGGCAGAGCGGGGACAGGCGGCGCTCGTCGCCGTCGAAGCCGTCGTCGCAGTCGGAGTCCAGGCTGTCCGTCCAGCCGTCGCCGTCGTCGTCCTCGCCGTTGTTGCAGGGCAGCGAGCTGAAGCCCGACTCCACCGCGTACAGCGCGCAGTCGGGGTCCTCCTCGTCGATCCAGCCGTCGCCATCGTCGTCGAAGCCGTCCTCGCAGGTCCCGCTGAGGGGGCCCTCCTCGGTCTCGTCCCAGGCGGCGGTACACTGGGAGTCGTCGGCGTCGATCTCGCCGTCGCCGTCGTTGTCCAGCCCGTCGTTGCAGGCGTGGTCGGACAGCCCCAGCTCGTCGCCGTCCGTGCGACAGTCGGCGTCCTGAAGGTCGGTCCAGCCGTCGCCGTCGTCGTCGCTGCCGTTGGCGCAGTCGTCGGCCAGGGGGTCCTCGACCGGATCCTTGGCGTCCTCGCAGCCCGGATCCCGGGCGTCGATGCGCAGGTTGCCGTCGTTGTCCAGGCCGTCGTTGCACTCGCCGCTGCCGAAGCCCGTCTCGGCCGTGCTGCCGTCGGCGCAGTCGGGGTCCTCGTCGTCGATCCAGCCGTCGCCGTCTTCGTCCAGCCCGCCCTCGCAGTCGCCCAGGTCCTCCTCGTCGATCAGGCCGTAGCTGCAGGCGGGGTCCTCGGCGTCGACGAGCCCGTCACCGTCGTTGTCGACGGCGTCGTTGCACTCGGTGCTGCCCAGGCCCAGCTCGAGGCCGCCGCTGAGGCAGTCGGGGTCCAGCTCGTCCGCCCAGCCGTCGCCGTCGTTGTCGGCCCCGTCGTCGCACTCGTCGGAGGAGGGGCCCTCCACCTCGTCGAGGGCGTCCAGGCAGTCGCTGTCGTCGGCGTCTTCGTCGCCGTCGCCGTCGTTGTCGAGGCCGTCGTTGCACTCGGCGCTGCCGGCTCCGAGCTCCAGCACGCCGCTGGCGCAGTCGGGGTCCTCGTCGTCCACCCAGCCGTCGCGATCGTTGTCGAGGCCGTCGTTGCACTGGGTCCGGACCGAGGACTCGTCGTCGTCGTAGCCGCTGCTGCAGTCGGGGTCCGAGGCGTCGGCGAGGCCGTCTCCGTCGTTGTCGTTGCCGTCGTTGCAGGCGTACAGCGAGGTCGCCGGGGACTCCGAGTCCGAGGCGAAGTCGTCCAGGCAGCCGGGATCGTCCAGGTCGATCCAGCCGTCGCCGTCGTCGTCGGTGCCGTCCGAGCAGGCCGTGTCGCCCTCGTAGGGATCCGTGGCCTCGTCGCAGTCGGGGTCTTCGGCGTCGGTGAGGCCGTCGCTGTCGTTGTCGACGCCGTCGTTGCAGACGTAGCTGGAGTCGGTGCCCAGCTCGGTGATGCCGCTGACGCAGTCGGGGTCCTCGTCGTCGGTCCAGCCATCGCTGTCGTCGTCGAGCCCGTTCTCGCAGCCGCTGACCTCGGAGTCGTCGACGGCGCTGCTGCAGTCGGCGTCGGCGGCGTCGACGAGCCCGTCGCCGTCGTTGTCCAGCGCGTCGTTGCACTCGTCGGCTCCGGCGAAGCCGCTCTCGGCCGTGCCGCTGGTGCAGTCCGGATCCGCGCTGTCGACCCAGCCGTCGCCGTCGTCGTCCAGCCCGTTGGAGCAGGTGTCGACCTCGTCGTCGTCCAGGGCGTCCAGGCAGCCGCTGTCGGCGCTGTCCACCCGCCCGTCGCCGTCGTCGTCCAGCCCGTTGTTGCACTGGGGCCCGTCGCTGTCGAAGCCGAGCTCGGTGTCCCCCGTCGCGCAGTCGGGGTCCTCGCTGTCCACCCAGCCGTCGCCGTCGTTGTCGGCGCCGTCCAGGCAGTTGCTGCCCTCGCGCCGATCCGAGGCCGAGCTGCAGTCGGGATCGGCGGCGTCCACCCGCCCGTCGCCGTCGTTGTCCACCCCGTCGCTGCACTGGGTGGTCCCCTCGACGCCGCCTTCGTCGTCGTCAAAGGGCGCGGCGCAGCCCAGGTCGTCCATGTCGACCCAGCCGTCGCCGTCATTGTCGGAGTCGTCCTCGCAGGCGGCCTGCTCGGCGTCGTCCAGCGCGTCGCCGCAGCCCCCGTCCTCGGCGTCGATGTCGCCGTCGCCGTCGTTGTCCAGCCCGTCGTTGCACTCGGTCCCGCCCGTCCCGGTCTCGTCCGTCCCCGTCGCGCAGTCGGGATCGTCGCCGTCCAGCCAGCCGTCGCCGTCGTTGTCGAGCCCGTCGTCGCAGGGGGGCGCCGCCTCGTCGTCGTCGAGCGCGCTGTCGCAGTCCGCGTCGCTGCTGTCGATCTGCCCGTCGCCGTCGTTGTCGAGGCCGTCGTTGCACTGGGTCGTGCCCACGCCGTCTTCGTCTTCGCCGCTGGCGCAGTCGGGATCGGCCAGGTCGGTCCAGCCGTCGCCGTCGTCGTCCTCGCCGTTGTCGCAGCCGGTGGCCTCCATCTCGTCGAGGGCGTCGTCGCACTCGGGGTCGGCGGCGTCGATCAGCCCGTCGCCGTCGTTGTCGAGGCCATCGTTGCACTGGGTGTCGCCGGTCGACTCCTCGGAGTCCCCGGAGAGGCAGTCCGGGTCGTCGCCGTCCAGCCAGCCGTCTTCGTCGTTGTCGAGGCCGTCCTCGCAGCCGGTGACCGGATCGGCCAGCAGGTCGACGTCGATGTCGATGGTGACGATCTCGTCGACCGTGAAGGAGACCGGCCCGAAGACCGGGGTGGCGACCGTCTGGGTCTGTCCCATCCAGCCGACCACGCCGAAGCCGAAGGGCCCCTCGTTCTGGCCGGGGCGCAGCTCGACCGTTGGCCAGCCGGCGCTGCCGGCGCTGATGCGGATGCCGAGCTCGAGCGCGGCGTCCTCGGTCAGCAGGTCCGCGATCTCCTGGCGGCTGTCCAGCTCGCCGGCGGGGAGGGCCTCGCCGTCGTCGCCGACGAAGGGGCTGAAGGGGTCGACGACCAGCAGCAGGCGGTCGGTGGCCTCGCCCACGGCGGCGGCGTCGCCCTGGAACTGGACCTGGATGGCGGTCCGGTCTTCGGGCTTGGACTTGCAGGCGGTGAGGACGCTGGCGGCCAGCAGCAGGGAGATTCGGGTGCTCATGGCAGGTCCACCAGGATTTCGCCTTCCGGCACGGGGTCGGGTATGGTGGCGTTATAGGCGATCAATCCGCCCGTCGCTGCACCTCCGGCCACGGCGGCCGTCCCGGCCCAGAAGTACCAGCTGCGGGTCAGGGGGGTGAAGGGCTTGATGCGCATCGCCTCGCCCGAGGAGACCGCCTTGAAGCGGCTGCCCCCGCGGTCCTCGATCTCGATGCGCTCCTCCCGGCTGCTGCCGTCGGGGAGGCTCACCTGCAAGGAGTAGCGGCCTCGCTCCAGCTTGGGGATGCGCACCTTGCGGCCCTGTCCGATCTTGACCCCGTTGAGCCGGACGACCGCGGCGCTGGAGGGCGCCTTGACCACCAGGGAGGCCCCGCTGTCGGGCAGCTTGACGTCGACCTCGCCCTTGGAGCCGTCATTGGTGTCCAGGGTGCGCACGACGGTGGCGTGGCCGGGCAGGTCCAGCAGGACCTGGTGGACGCCGGGGTCGATCCCGTTCAGGTCCAGCGGCGTGGCGCCGACGAGCTGACCGTTCAGGAAGACATCGGCCCCCTCCGGTCGGCTGCGGAAGGAGAGCCGCCCCGCGCTGGACTCCAGCTGCTCGACGATCAGCAGGTTCGAGCCGCGCTCGAAGCTGAAGCTGCCGCTCTTGGACTCGTGGCCCTTGGCCTCGAGGGTCCAGGTGTGCGAGCCGGCCACCACATCGCGCAGGCGAACGGGGGTGGGGTGCGTGTCCCGGCCGTTCATCGTCAAGGTGGCGCCGCCGGGCTCGACGATGAACTCGACCGTGCTGCCGCCCGGGATCAGGTCGGCCTTCAGCTCGACGGTGCGGCCGGCGGTGATCGTGACCCGCCGCACGAAGGGGTCGAACTGGGGCGCGGCGATGCGGACCGTGTGGTCGCCAGGGCTGAGGTAGGTCGTCAGGGGGGCGGTCCCGACCGAGGCGTTGTCGACGAAGACCTCGGCGCCGGGGTTGCTGGTCACGACGCGCAGCAAGCCCGTGTCTCCGTCTTGCGCGTGGGCAGGGGAGGCGAGGGTGAGCCAGGCGGTGAGACAGGCCAGGGGAATGGAGCGGAGGAGGGCTGCCATGAGCGACCGGGAGGGGGGAAGGGAGCGGGGATCGGGCTCGACCAGGGTGAGGGGAGGGTAGCAGATCGACGGCAGCAGGAGAACCCGATGGCTCAGCCGCGGGCCCTCGGTCCCGCTACCCGCTCGTCGCCGTCTCGCCGGGTGATGCCGCTGGCGTCGAACCACTCGAGCAGGGGGATGGCCGTCCGGCGGGGCTGTCCGCTCAGCTCCTTGAAGTCTGTGGGGCTCAGCCGCCCGTGTCGCTCCAGCCAGTCGAGGACGCGCGCGCGCAGCCGCTCCAGCTCCTCGCTGGCGACGAGGCGCTCGCCTACCCGGGTGAAGGTGCCGCGCTGAACCAGCAGGGCGGTCCCGTCGCCGTCGAGGCTGAGCATCGCCGCCCAGGGCTGGCCTTCGAGGCCCGAGGCGCGCACCTGGGCCAGGATCCCATCCAGGAGGGCCTGCTCGGCGAGAGAGGGCTTCACCTGGAACTCGGGCAGCCGCAGGGTGGGGCCCTCGGCGCAGAGCGTCCCCGCCTCCAGCGCGCGCGCGACCAGCGCGTCGAACGAGGCGGCGTCGAGCGAGCCGAGCTTGCCCCGTCGCAGATCCCGCCGCGGCGCGCCCGGGGTCAGGGGCCGCTCCCGGTGCCAGGCGCCGACCGCCTCGGCCAGGTGTCGGGCGAGCCGGTCGGCCACCTCGGGGTGCAGCAGCCGATCCCCCAGCAGCACGCCTCCCTCGACCCCCAGCAAGGCCGCCCGCCGCCGGCTCAGCCCCTCCTGACCGGCCCGGCGCAGCAGCACCGAGCGGTCGCCGCCGATCAGCGTCCGCAGCTCGTCGGCGACCCCTGGGGCGTCGCGTCGACGGGCGCGCCGAGCCCAGGGATCCAGCACCACTCCGCCCCCCAGCGTGGAGAGCGGGCTCTCCCGCCGCAGGATGAAGCGGTCGCCGGGCAGGGCCACGACGGGGGCCTCGGTGCGCAGCTGGACGAGGTGCTCCTGGCCCGGGCTGAGGGCCTCGGCGTCGAGCACGGTCAGCACCGCCAGGACCTCGGCGGTCCCGACCAGCAGGCGGACCGTGGCGCCGTCCTCGATGCCGGGAGCCCCGGGGAGGTGCCGCACCCGGGCGTCGATGATCTGCGCCGCCTCGACCACCCCGGCGTGGCAGAGGACCTGCCCGCGGTTGATGTCTTCGCGCTCGACCGCGGCCAGGTTGACCGCGGTCCGCATCCCGGCCCGGGCGAGGGCGACCGCCTGCCCGTGGACCTGGAGCCCTCGGACCCGCGCCCGCTGGCCTTCGGGGAGGATCTCGACCTCGTCCCCGTCCTGCAGCTGGCCGGAGCGGAGGGTGCCCGTCACCACTGTCCCGAAGCCGCGGCGGACGAAGGCCCGGTCGATCGGCAGGCGAAAGGGGCCCTCGACCGGGCGCGCGGCGGGAGAGAGCCGGGCGAGGGCCGCGACCAGGGCATCGAGGCCCTGCGGCGGGCCCGAGGGCGGGATCGCCACCGGGAGGATCGGCGCACCCTCCAGGAAGCTGCCGGCGACGGTCTCCTCGGCGTCCAGCGCGGCCAGCTCCAGCAGCTCGGGGTCGACCAGGTCGGCCATCGTCAGCACCACCACCCCGTGCCGCAGACCCAGCAGATCCAGGATGGCCAGGTGCTCGCGGGTCTGGGGCATGGCGCCCTCGACCGCGCTGATGCAGAGCACGACGGCGTCCAGGCCGCTGGCCCCGGCGATCATCGTGCGCACCAGCCGCTCGTGGCCGGGGACGTCGACGAAGGAGACAGGGGGCGCGCCGGGCAGGGAGAGGTGGGTGAAGCCCAGGGCGATGGTGATGCCGCGCGCTCGCTCTTCGGGCAGGGTGTCCAGGTCGACGCCGGTCAGGGCGCGGACCAGGGTGGTCTTGCCGTGGTCGATGTGGCCGGCGGTTCCGACGACGAAGGGGTGGGTCATGGCTTCTCGGAGCGGGCTGTCCAGCGGGTTAATCTGCTACGCTGCACGGACGCGGCCACGCCGCTCAGAGGGGAACGAGAATGTCGGTCGCTGGCGCAGCTTCTCAGGATGCCCCCGCGCGTGGCGAGGTCGAGCTGCGGGGGCCGGACGGTCGGACCCTGGGCCTCTACAGCCTGTGGGCCCTTCGGGCGATGATCCAGTCCGGAACGGTGGACCCGCGCTGCAAGGTGCGGCCGCCGCGCCTGGCGGGGGCCTGGCCGGCCCCTCAAGACCCCGGCACCGGCGAGTGGCTGCCGATGGCCGAGGTGCCCGCCCTGCGCGAGGTCATGGACCTGGTCGGGATGGACCCGGTCGCGGCCGAAGGCGAGCGCCGGATCGCCGGCTGGCAGGCCGATCGGGACGCCGACGCCGACGACGGGCCCAGCGACGCGCACGAGGTCTCGCAGGCGATCCGGGCCGTGGCGCCGCCTCCCCCCGGCGGGCGCCTCTCCCTGCCGCTGATCGCCAGCCTGGTCGTAGGCCTGATCGCCCTGGCCATGCTGATGGGCCTGCTGCTCTCCTGCTGAGCGCTCAGGCCTGCGTCAGGCGGCGGAAGATCTCCTCCAGGTTGGTGCGCTCACGCTGCAGCTCAACCAGCACCAGGCCGCGTTGTACCGCCAGGGCGAAGAGCTCGGCCCGGGGGTCGTGCTCGGCCAGGACCTCGTAGGCGTGCCAGCGGGCGTCTTCGGCCTGCAGATCGCTGACCCGGGAGATGCCCGGCAGGGCCTGGATGGCCCGACGCAGGGTCTCGCGGTCCAGCGCCACGGTCCCGGGCGCGAAGACCACCTGGACGAGCTGCCCTCCCTGCTCGCGGGTCGTGACCTCGGCCGTGGCTCCGTCGGCGACCAGCCGCCCCTGGTGGACGATGATGACCCGGTCGCAGGTGGCCTGGACCTCGCTGAGGATGTGGGTCGAGAGCAGCACCGTGCGCTTGCGACCGATCGAGCGGATCAGGTTGCGGATCTCGACGATCTGGTTCGGGTCGAGGCCGGTGGTCGGCTCGTCCAGGATCAGGATCGGAGGCTCGTGCAGCATCGCCTGGGCGAGGCCGACGCGCTGCCGGTAGCCCTTGGAGAGCTCGCCGATCGTCTGGCCGAGGCGCTCGGTGATGCCGCACTGCTCGGCCGTCCGGGCGATGGCCCGGGCCCGCTCGGCGGTCGGCAGGCCTCGGACCCGGCCGACGAAGTCCAGGTAGTTCCAGACCATCATCTCGGCGTACAGGGGCGCGTTCTCGGGCAGGTAGCCCAGGCGGCTGCGGGCCGAGAGCCCGTCGGTCAGCACATCGCAGCCCTCGATCGAGGCCGAGCCCGAGGTCGGCGCCAGGAAGCCCGTCAGGATCTTCATGGCGGTGCTCTTCCCGGCGCCGTTGGGGCCGAGGAAGCCGACGACCTCGCCGGGCTGCACGGTGAAGGAGATGCCCTGCAGGGCTTGGACGGGGCCGTAGTGCTTGTGCAGGTCGCGGACTTCGATGGCGGACATTCGGACCCGGTATCATGAAGACGCAGGGGGCTGCGTCTCCACCTCCAGCGCGCTAGCTGGGCGCCTTCCCGAGGACGCTCACCATGACCCAGCACCAAGCTCCCATCGAGCCCGAGCTCGCCCGCCTGGAGAAGCGCCTGATGCGCAGGCTCGGCCAGGCCAGCGAGGACTTCGGCCTGATCGAGCCGAACGACCGGATCATGGTCTGCATGTCCGGCGGCAAGGACTCCTATGCGATGGCCTGGCTGCTGCTGCAGATCCAGCGCAAGGTGCCCTTCTCGTTCGAGCTGGTGGCGGTCAACCTGGACCAGGGTCACCCGGGCTTCCCCGGCCACCTGCTGGAGGGCTGGATGGTCGAGCAGGGGCTGGAGTACCGCATGCTCGCCCGGGACACCTACAGCATCGTCAAGGAGAAGATCCCCGAGGGCAAGACCTTCTGCAGCCTGTGCAGCCGACTGCGGCGCGGCATCCTCTACGACGCGGCGGTCGAGCTCAACTGCAACAAGCTGGCGTTGGGGCACCACCGCGACGACATCATCGAGACGGTCGTCCTCAACCTCTTCTACTCCGGCCAGCTCAAGGCGATGCCGCCCAAGCTGGTCAGCGACGACGGCCGCAACACCCTCATCCGGCCGCTGGCCTACTGCGAGGAGCCCGACCTCGCCCGGCTGGCCGAGCTGCGGGCCTTCCCGATCATCCCTTGCGACCTCTGCGGCAGCCAGGAGCACCTGCACCGCAAGAAGGTCAAGGCCCTGCTCTCCGAGCTGCAGGCCGAGAACGAGCATGTGCGCAGCAACGTCTTCGCCTCGCTCGGCAATGTGCGGCCCAGCCACCTGCTGGACAAGGCGCTGCGTGAGCGCTGCGGGCTGGACCCCCACAGCGGCGCCCCGGTCGAGCGGGAGGGCTTCCTCGACGAGCTGGAGGCGGCGCTGCGCTGAGCCTGCAGAGGGCTCAGGCGCTCAGGGCGCGTACCACTCGATCTCGATCGTGTAGGGCTTCTCGCCCGCGAGGCCGGTCCAGGACTGCATCTCCAGGATGTAGGTCTCGCCCGGCTCGAAGAGGACCCCGAAGTCGTCGAAGGCGTTGAAGCCCTCGGGGTTGGTGTCGCCGAGGTAGTAGGCGATGGCGATCATGACGCCATCGCCGTCGTAGAGGTACAGGTCCATGTTCGTGCTGGTGTCCGGCCAGCTCGCGGTGAAGAGGCCGTTCAGCTCGACGTCGGGGGTGAAGGCGAAGGCGTCGACCTCGTTGGCACCCTGAGGATCGTCGATCGCGTACAGCAGGCTGCCGGTGATCACGTCCACGAAACCAGAGCCGGTGGGCGTGGGCAGGAGCAGCGGCTCCTCGAAGCTGCTGTCGGTGTCCTCGTTGGTCGTCCAGCCATAGACCTTGGGCGAGAGATCGTCCATCACGACGAGGTCGTCGACCACGACGTGCTGGGCGTCCAGGGTCACGGGCACCATCTGGGTGCTGTAGTAGGTGCCGCCGGGGATGGCCCCGGCCAGGGACTTGAAGGTCCCGGCCATGATCCAGACCTCGCTGACGCCCTCGGACACGGCCCCGGCCTTGCCCGGTTCCTCCTCCTCTTCCTCGCCGCCGTCACCGGCGGTCCCGCCGTCCGCGGTCCCCCCGTCGGCAGTGCCCCCGTCAGCGGTGCCCCCGTCAGCGGTGCCACCGTCAGCGGTGCCGCCGTCCGCGGTGCCGCCGTCCGCGGTGCCGCCGTCAGCGGTGCCGCCGTCTGCGGTGCCACCGTCCGCGGTGCCGCCGTCTGCGGTGCCACCGTCTGCGGTGCCGCCGTCTGCAGTGCCGCCGTCGCCGAGCCCGGTGTCCCCACCGGTGTCGCCGATCCCCGTCGCGGCGGCCGAACGCGCCGCCGTGCCGGCGCCCAGGCTGTCCAGGCACTCCTGGTCGCCCTTGTCGCACTCCACCACCCGGCGCGCGCCGCCCTGCATCTCGTACCAGCCCGTCCAGGTCTTGGTGTCCTCGTCCCACCAGAACCCGTAGGCCGAGCCTCCCATCACGGGGGCGCCGCGGGCGCTGGGGTCGTCGCTCGCGTAGGCGCCGACCAGGATCCGCCCGCCGTTCGGGTCGTGGCCGCTGAAGTCCAGCGTGTAGCTGACGTCGCCGGTGGAGTCTCCCTTGACGGCGGTCACCCGCACGCCGAGCTGGGTGCCGGCGGGAACGCCGTCGACGTATGGGCTGTCGGTCCCGCCGCCGACCGTCGGCACCGTCACGCTGGCCCAGTCGAACTCGACCAGCCCGCCGAGGCCGTCGGGATCGTCGAAGCTCGCCAGCACCATGTAGTCGCCCGTCTCGGGGTCGATCCACAGCGGGTCGACCACCTCGACCTTGTAGATCACCGTGTCGACCATGCGCGGCATGATCCCCTCGACCAGCTCTTCCCGGTCCGGCCAGGTCAGCACGCTGTCGGTGGCGTAGGCGAAGCGCATCGTCAGCGGGCCGCTGGCCGTGGTGCTGGTGAAGTACAGGTCGACGTCGACCTTGTCCTCGGACTGGTAGCCCCGGGCCGTCCCGGCCACCGAGGTGTAGCGGTAGGTCAGCGCCGGCAGCCCGATGAAGCCTTCATCGTTGGGGTTGGCGACGCCGTCGACGCCCTCTTCGACGAAGGAGGGGGTCAGGGCGATCTGGCCCACGATGACGGTGCGGTCGATCCCGGTCTCGGTCTGGCAGGCGGCCAGGACAGAGGGCAGGAGCAGGAAGAGGATCCGGGGCGTTTGCATCAGTTGAACTCCCCACGAAGGCCGAGCTGGAAGTACCGAGGGTTCTGGCGGGCGTTGGGTCGGCCCCAGTAGGGGTCGCCGTTGCTGTCGACGTAGACCCCCTCGCCGTCGGTGTCCCCGTAGCGGGTGTCGACGCTGGTGACCGTGCGGTCGTTGAACACGTTGAAGCACTCTGCGGTCAGGTCCCAGGCCGTGCGACCGGCGCTGAGGGTCAGGCCCGCCTTGAGATCCAGCCGCGAGTACATTGGCAGACGGTAGGTGCCGTCGATCGGGTCTTCGGTGTTGTACCAGCCGCCGTAGTAGTTGTTGTAGTAGAGCTTGCGGTAGGGGTCGCCGCTCTGGGCGTTGAAGTTCCAGCCCATCAGGAAGCCCAGGGCCGTCGCGTCGGCGATCGCGAGCGCGTCGCTGTCCCGGTACGAGCCCGCCACCTTCAGGTTGTGCGGGATGTCATAGGGTTGCAGGCCGAGATCGTTGCCGTTCTGGGTGTAGTTGTCGAAGCTCCCGCTGGCCAGGGCGGTCGTGTTCTCCTGCAGGAAGCCGTAGGAGCGGCTCCAGGTGTAGGAGGCGATCAGGCCCCAGTTCTCGTCGAACTGGCGGTTGCCCTGGAGCTCGACCGAGGTGAAGCGGTTGAAGACCTCGTCGGGGGTGCGCAGGCGGTAGACCGCGCTGGTCGTGCCGTTGCGCCCTCCGATGACCTCGGTCCCGTCCTCGTTCCAGATCTGGTTGACCTCATCGTCCTCCCAGCGGTTGCGGGTCTCCTCGTAGGTGAAGCCGAGGTCCAGGCCCCAGCCATCTCCGACGTCGCGGCTGATCCCGACGTTGAACTCGTCGCTGCGCGGCGTCTTGAGGTCGTCGTGAACCAGGAAGTAGCCTGCGCCCGAGGCCCCCGCCTCGACCCACTCCTCGCGCTCGGCATCCCAGGAGTAGGTGGTGTAGCCGGTGTCCGTGTCGGCCAGCGTGTCGGCGACGGCGAGGTAGCCGGGGTCGTAGAAGCGCCCGTAGTAGGCCCGCACGCTGGTGCGCCCGTCGCCGGTCAGGTCGTAGGCGGCCCCCATCCGGGGGGCCAGGTTGGCGGTCGAGAAGACCCGCTTGTCCATGAACTCGGGGTCCAGGAAGGGCCGGGTGTGCAGCGAGCTGAGGTCCAGCCGCACGCCGGGCCGGAGCGTCAGGCGAGGCACCGGCTGCCAGACGTCCTGTAGATACCAGGCGAAGAGCACGCCGGAGATGTGGCTCTCGTAGTTGCTGTTGTAGACCTCGAGCGTGCTGGGGACGTAGGACTCGAGGTCGTTGGGGTCCCCGGTGGGCTCGTAGGTCGCGATCCCCGACGTGTCCGGGCCCAGCGCAGCGTCCTCGTCCGACTCGACTCCCAGCCCCGGGAAGGCCGAGTAGGACTGCATCAGCTCGATGTTGATGCCCGTCTTGGCCTGGTGGCTGCCCAGCGCGGTGAAGAGCTGGGTGAAGGCCGAGTTCAGGCTGTGCCGGTTGCGGTAGCTCTCGCTCCCGTAGGGCTCGGGACCGTAGTTGAAGCCGCTGTTGCTGAACCAGCCTGGCTCGGAGTAGCCATAGTTGTCCGCCGGATCGCAGTCCTCCCACTGGCCGCGCTTGCACCACAGCTCTTGAATGGGCACCGTCACGATCCGCGAGCGCTGCGTGAAGACCTCGGTCTGCAAGAAGGAGCGGTTGGAGACGGTCCACAGATGGCCCGCGCTGGTCAGCCAGCCGCCCTGCTTCCAGTACTCCTCTCCGCTGGGCAGGGTGTAGACGTCCTGGGTGCTGTTCTCGATCCGGGTCGGGTCCGCCGAGAACAGGCCCCAGATGCGATGGGAGTCGTGCGGGGACCAGGTCAGCTTGCCGTAGATGTACTCGCTGTTCCAGTAGCGAGGGGCCATCGGCTCGTCCCGGCCGACCTCGGAGGGCACGGTGTCCTGGTAGACCGAGCGGTTGAGCTGGAGGCTGGTGAAGAACCAGAGCCGATCCTCCACGATCGGGCCGCCCAGGTTGATGGCGGTCGAGTAGTCGAAGAACTCGATGTCGTCGGCGTCGCCCTCGTCCGGCAGGGGCTTGTACAGCCGGGTCGCCTTGCCGTTGTAGAGGAACTGGACGTCGCCCTCGAAGTCGTTGCTCCCCGAGCGGGTGACGATGTTGACCGCGCCGCCCAGGGCGCGACCGTACTCGGCGTCCATGCCGCCCGTGATGACCTGCAGCTCTTCGATGGCGTCGAAGTTGAGGTTGCTGGAGAAGGTCCCGGTCAGCGGGTCGGTCGAGTTGACGCCGTCGATGTAGTACTGGTTGCTGGTGAAGGTCCCGCCCCGCATATTGGGGTTGCCGCCGCCGACGACGCCGGGGGAGAGCTGGGTGGCCCCCTGGTAGTCGCGCCCCGGGTTGGGGATGTCGCGCATCATCTCCTTGGTGAGGACCACGCCCGTTCGGGTGCTGGTCACGTCGACCGAGGGCTTCTGATCGACGATGATCATCTCCTCCCCGGCCACGGCCAGGTTCATCTGGAGCTCGATTCGCGAAGACCGCCCGGTGAAGACCCGAACGCTGACCGCCGCCGTCTGGAAGCCGGGCTTGGTGGCCTCGATGCGGTACTCACCGGGGGGCAGGCCCAGCGCGACGAACTCGCCGTCGTCGTTGCTCTCCACCGCGCGCGAGCCCTGCAGGGACGGGCTGCTCATCGTCAGGACCACCCCGGGGACGGGCAAGCCATCGGCGTCGACGATGACTCCCCCGAGCTGGCCGGTCACCTCGGCCGCTTGCGCCGCGGGCGAGGCCAGGAGGAGGGCAGCCGAGACGCTGAGGGCCGGAACGAGCAGCAGCAGGGCGAGGGCAGCGGGGCGAGGTGTCGTTGGCGACAAGGGACCTCCAGCTCTGGCGAGCAATTAGGTGGTACCGCAGACGTCACGACAACGCAATCGGATAGCCACCGGCTCTGCGAACCAGCCCCCGAGGAGCCATGCGGATCGTCACCTGGAACGTCAACTCCATTCGAGCTCGCCTCGACCGCGCCCTGGACTGGGTCGACGCCCAGCAGCCCGATGTCCTCTGCCTCCAGGAGATCAAGTGCCTGGACGAGCAGTTCCCCCGCGAGCCCTTCCTGGAGCGCGGCTACGCGATCGAGACCTTCGGTCAGAAGACCTACAACGGCGTGGCCATCCTCAGCCGCCTGCCGATGCGCGACGTTCGGCGCGCGCTGCCCTGGGACCAGGACAAGGACGCCCGCGGCATCAGCGCCCTGATCGAGGATGTGCGGGTGGTGAACCTCTACGTCGTCAACGGCAAGGAGGTCGGGGATCCCAAGTACCTCCACAAGCTCGCCTGGCTGGACGCGCTGCAGGCCTGGCTGGAGGCCGAGCATGGGCCCGACGAGCTGCTCTGCCTCTGCGGCGACTACAACATCGCCCCCGAGGACATCGACGTCTACGACCCTCGCCGCTGGAAGGAGAAGATCCTCTGCAGCACGCCCGAGCGCCAGCGCTACCAGCGGCTGCTCGACTGGGGCCTCTTCGACGCCTTCCGGCAGCTCGACGATCGGCCGGGGCAGTACTCCTGGTGGGACACCCGCACCGGGGGCTTCGACCGGGGCGACGGCTTGCGCATCGACCACCTGCTGGTCAGCCGGGACCTGATGGAGGCCGCCCAGCAGGTCTTCATCGACGTCGACGAGCGCGCGCGCGAGCACGAGACCTGCAAGCCCAGCGACCACGCGCCCGTGGTCCTGGATCTGGAGGGCTGAGCGTGGCCTGGACCGGCATCGGGCCGGCGCTGGCCGCCTGCGCCGAGGGGCAGGGGCTGGTGGCCTGGGGCCGCTGCGTGGGGGGGGCCCTGGTCGACACCACCGGTCGTCTGCCGCTGGACCCGCCGGGGCCCGAGGGCGCGGTCGGGCGGGTCGAGGGTTCGCTGGTCGGGGGAACGCTCGTCGTAGACCGGGCCGAGTGGAGCGAGGTGGGCCCTGCCCTGCCGGCCGCCGCGCGGGTCGAGGCCATCCGCCGTCGCTTCGAGCTGGTCGCTCGCCTCCGCGCCGAGCTGGGGGCCCGCGGCTACCTGGAGGTCGACACCCCGCTGCTGCTCGAGGCCGCCGGCACCGACCCCTTCATCGAGCCCATCCCCGCCGAGCTGCGGCCGACCTGGAACCCCCAGCTCGGCGAGCGGACCCTCTACCTGCACACCAGCCCCGAGCTGGAGCTGAAGCGCCTGCTCTGCCTGGGCTTCCCCGCCATCTTCCAGGTCGGCCACGTCTTCCGGCAGGGCGACCTCTCGCCCTGGCACGAGCCCGAGTTCTGCATGGCCGAGTGGTACCGGGTCGGCTGGTCGGCGGCTCAGCTCGCCGACGAGCTGATCGAGGTCTGTGCTCAGATCATGCCCCTCCCCGAAGTGCATCGCCTCAGCGTCGAGCAGCTCTGCGGCGTCGACCTGCTCGACCTGCAGGAGGGCCCGGCCCTCTCCCGCGCGCTCGGCTGGCCCGAGGAGCCCTTCGTCCACGCCTTCTCCCGCCTCTGGCTGGAGCGGGTCGAGCCCCGTCTGGTCGAGCTTGGCGCCGTCCTCGTCGTCGACTGGCCCGCCGCCCTCTCCATGCTCGCCCGCCGCCGCCCCGAGGACCCGCGCGTCGCCGAGCGCTTCGAGCTGGTCGTGCACGGCGTCGAGCTCGCCAACGGCTTCGGCGAGCTCACCGATCCTGTCGAGCAGCGGGCGCGCTTCCAGGCCGACCTCGCCATGCGCGCCGTCGAGGGCCTCCCGGCCGCCCCGATGCCCGAGCGCTTCCTCGCCGCCCTGGCCGCCGGCATCCCGCCCTGCGCGGGGGTGGCCCTGGGCGTCGACCGGCTGATCGCCTTGGCCCTGGGGGTCGAAGGGGTCGCCCCAACCCTCTCCTCGCCGATCGGGTGCCGCTCGTCTTCTTAGACCGTGGATCCGGCGCCCCCCGAACGCCAGCTCCGCGCCCCCTGCACCTGCACCCCCGCCGGCAGCCGCGCCCGCAGGCCCCGGTCGCTGCTGACCACAATCACCTCGCGTCCCAGGGCCACCTCCTCCCAGGCCCGCGCCACCAGCACATCGTCGGCCGCGTCCGGCCCGCTGCGCGTCGCGAAGCCCACCTCCAGCCGCCCACCGGCCAGCGCCTGGATCGCCGCCACGGGCCGCCCGTCGAAGACCAGCAGCGCGCGCTCGCCCTCGTCCTGCCCCTCGATCCAGGCCCGCGCCTGCTGCGCCAGCCGCAGCGCCGCCCCCTGCCGGTCGCGCCACCAGCCGTCGGGCACGCAGCCCACGAGGTTGTTGCCGTCCAGCAGCCAGAGCAGCCCCGGTCCCGGCACTACCCTGCCCGCGCTCCAAGCCGCTGCAGCAGCTCGGTGCTGCCCAGCGCCCGATCGAAGTGGAAGCCCTGGGCCTGGTCGCAGCCCATCTCGCGCAGGGCCTGGGCGACGGCCTCGCCCTCGACGCCCTCGGCGACCACGCTCATGCCCAGGGCGTGGCCCAGGCCGACGATGGCGCGGGTGATGATGGCGGCGTCGGGGTCGGTGTCCAGCCCGCCGACGAAGCTCTGGTCGATCTTCAGCTCGCTGAAGGGCATGCGGTGCAGCTCGACCAGGGAGCTGTAGCCGGTGCCGAAGTCGTCGATCGCCAGGGAGAAGCCGCGCAGGCGCAGGCGGGTGAGCAGCTTCATGGTGGTGTCGACCTCGCGCATGGCGACGGTCTCGGTGACCTCCAGGGTCAGGACCTGGGGCGGCAGGCCCACCAGGCGGACGGCCTCCTCGATCTGGCTGGGCAGCTCGGTGTCGCTGAGCGAGCGGGAGGAGAGGTTGACGGAGAGGCCCAGGTCGTGCCCTGCCTCGCGCCAGCTGGCACAGTCGGCGAGGGCGATGCGCAGCACCCGCCGGGTGAGGGTGTGGATCAGCTCGCCGCTCTCGGCGACGGCGATGAAGCGCTCGGGGCTGATCCAGCCGCGGTGAGGATCCAGCCAGCGGGCGAGGGCCTCGACCCCGACGATGGCCCCGGTGCGAAGGTCGATCTTCGGCTGGTAGCGCAGCACCAGGCGGTCGGCGTCCAGCGCGGCCGCGAGGTCGACCTCCCGCAGGGGGAGGAGGTTTCCCGGCACGCTCTCGATGGCCTCGGCGAGCTGGCTGGCCGTGAAGGGCTTGGGCAGGGGCTCGAGCATCGTCAGGCCCAGGTTGCGCCCCAGGTGGACGGCCGTGCGCAGGACCCGCCGATCGAAGCCGCTGACCGGCAGCACCGCGGCTCGGCGGCCCTTCTGGCCCAGGTACTCCAGCACGTCGACCCCGTCCTCCTGGCCGAGCGCCAGGTCGAGGACGATCAGGTCGGCGTCGAGCTCGTCGATGGCCTCGCGCGCGGCGGCGACGCTGCCGACCCCGCGAACCGTGAAGCCGCGCCGCTCGAGCAACGAGCAGACCAGCCGCTGTAGCAGCGGATCGTCGTCGATGACAAGCGCCAGTCGCTGATCCAGCGGCACCCTGCTCCTCCCCGCGAGGACCCTCCCTCGTCCCCGAAGCTAACCTCCTCGTGACGACCGCGCGGGTCGGAGCGGTTAGGCGGCCGGTCCGGAGATCGCATGAAGCTCACTGGCCGCCTGCTCTACCTGACCGAAGACCCCGGCACCCTCGCCGCCCAGCTGCGCGGCCAGGATCTCGACCTGCCCGCCGACGTGCCGCTGCACTACGGCGTCAACACCGACGCGATGATCTCGGGGGCGGCCTGCACGCTGGGCTACACGCCCGAGGTGCTGGGCCCCTGGTTCCTCCAGGACTTCCAGGAGGTGGTCGGCCACGACCAGGTGCGGGGCGGCGGCTTCCAGGTGATCGTCGGCGGAGACGCCTACGGCTCGGGCAGCAGCCGCGAGGTCGCCGTCGTGGCCCACCGCGGCGGCGGCATCGAGCTCGTGATCGCCCGCAGCTTCCAGCGCATCTTCCAGGAGAACATGGTCTACGGGGGCATGCCCTTCTCGACCGACCTCGGCCTGATCGATCGCCTCAAGCAGGGCCAGCAGCTGGACCTCTCCGAGCTGTACGAGGCCCTGCCGCCCTTCTTCCGCCAGGTCGCCTACGCCGGCGGCCTGTTGGAGTACGGCAAGCAGTGGCTCGCCGGCACCGTCAGCCCCTGGTACGAGGTCGACCGCCCCGTCCGGCCGATGAACGTCGTCGAGAAGATCGTGGCCGGCAAGGCCTGGCGCTCCGGCGGCGAGGCCGACGCCGCCTTCGGCATCGGCCACGTGGTGCCCGGCGACCAGATCCTCTGCCGGGCTGGCTTCCGCGGCATGCACGAGTACACCGCTGGCATGTGCATGGCCCTCTACGAGCAGGCCTTCGGCGAGGACCCGGTCTACGACCCCGACCAGGTGGCGGCCTTCGAGGACCACTTCGTCCTGATCGACCAGCCCTCGGTGCCCGAGGCCGTCCGCAAGGCCCGCCTCGCTCCGGCCCGCCAGCTCGCCGCCGAGATGCTGGACGCCGCCGAGAAGCACGGCCTGCGCCTGCACGGCCCCGGCCGGCCGCTGCCCGCCGGCGTCTGCCACCGCATCGTGGTCGAGGACTACGCCCGCCCCGGCGACATCGTCATCCTGACCGACAGCCACACCCCGACCGCGGGCGTGCTCAACACCTTCGCCTTCGGCGTCGGCAGCACCGCGATGAGCTTCTCCCTGCGCACCGGGCTCATCCCCGTCACCGTGCCCAAGACCGTCCGCGTGCTGGTCCACGGCGACGCCGGCGGGCTCGTCTCGCCCAAGGACCTCGTCCTGCACCTGATCGGCGACCCCTACTTCCGCGAGGAGCACTGGCGCACCGGGCCGACCGACACCTGCATCCTGCAGCTCGGCGGGCCCGGCCTGGACCAGTGGAACGTCGACGAGCTCTCGGTCATCACCAATATGACCGTCGAGGGCGGGCTGATGACCGGCATCGTCGAGCCCTGCCGGCCCCTGCTGGAGTTCCTGAAGACCCAGCGCGGCACCGACCATGCCGAGCGCATGGTCTACCCCGACGACGACGCACAATACGAGCGGGTGATCGAGGTCGACCTCGCCAAGGTGCCCCTGACCGTGGCCACGCCGGGCGACTCCCGCAACCGCCTGCCGCTCTCGCAGGTCGGCGACGTACCCGTCCACAACGTCGTCATCGCCAGCTGCACCGGCGGCTCGCTCTCCGACCTGCGGGCCGCGGCCGATGTGCTGCGCGGGCACAGCCTCGCCCCCGGGGTGCGCCTGACCGTCACCCCCAGCAGCGCCGACGTCGCCAGCGACGCCGCCGACGAGGGCCTGCTCGAACTGTTCTCGGCGATGGGCGCCGTCGTCAGCCCTCCCGGCTGCGGCAGCTGCATCGGCAACGGACCGGGCGTGCCCCTTCCCGGCGAGACCACCGCCAGCACCACCAACCGCAACTTCGACCGCCGCATGGGCGCGCCGGGGCCGGTCTACCTGGTCAGCCCCGCCGTCGCCGCCGCCAGCGCGATCGCCGGTCGGCTCATTGATCCGCGGGAGCTGTAGGCAACTCGCCGAAGGCCGCCACCGGATCGGCGAAACATCGCCGGATCACCGCCGACATCTTGGCCGCGTGCGAACCGTCCAGGATCCGGTGGTCGAAGGTGGCGAATAGTCCAAGGGTGCGGGCGATGACGATCTGATCGCCCTCGACCACCGCGCTGCGCTCGACCGAGCCGACCGCGATCAGCAGCGGCACCTTGCTGTAGGGCACCAGGGGCACATAGGCCTCCTGCAGGCCCAGCGATCCGACATTGGTGATCATCACGCTGCCGAAGGGATCCTTGGGGATGCCCGCGGCGCGCAGGTCCAGGTTCAGGGTGTAGGAGAGGAAGGAGATGAAGTCCAGGGCCCGGTTCAACAGCAGGTAGGGGATCTGCTTGAAGGTGCTGCGCGTCTTCTCCAGCGCCGCGTCCTTGTGGGCGCGCACCTGGGCCACCCGGGCCTCGGTCTCGTCGAGGATCTCCGTGATGCTCTTCTCGTGGGCCCCGTGGATGGTGACGCCGGAGAGGTCGATCTCGCCCGTCTTCTCGTCCTCCATCGCCACCTGGAAGAAGACGCCGATGTCCTTGCGCAGGTAGATGCGGTTGAAGCGCAGGACCGCGTTGGCGTCGGGGTTCTCGGCCAGCACCGTGGCCACCGCCTTGACCAGCAGATGCGTCAGCGTCAGCCGCCGCCCGGTGCGCGCGCGGTAGGTCTCGAGGTAGTCCAGCGCCGCATCGACCCGCAGGGTCAGCGTCCCGTAGACGCTGGGGTCGTGGGCGTCCTTCCAGGTGCCGATGGCGATGCGGCGGAAGGAGGAGAGGTTCTGCTTGGGGACGAGGTCGAGGTTGGGCATGAGGGGGAGGATAGACCATGGCGGAGCGAGGGGGCCGTCTTGAGCGTCAAGGCCGGGCCGTCAGGGCGAGCATTGCGGCTGCCCCCCGGCCCCTCGGGCCTCGACTCTGGCGCAGGCACCGCCAAAGTACCGCGATCGGGCTGTTCTCCTTCCTGCCTTCCGCATTTCCTGCCTTCCTGATGGCCGTGCCATCCCCGGCGTGCTGAGGAACGCAGGAAGAGAGGAAGGCAGGAATATCGCAGACCTCTTGGCTTCCTTGGCGTCTCGGCGGTCTCCTCGCCCTGGGCTCCTCCCCGGCCCCTCGGGCCTCGACTCTGGCGCAGGCACCGCCAAGGTACCGCGATCGGGCTGTTCTCCTTCCTGCCTTCCGCATTTCCTGCCTTCCTGATGGCTGTGCCATCCCCGGCGTGCTGAGGANNGGAAGAGAGGAAGGCAGGAATATCATGAACATTTGCCTCGTTCTTGTGCTCGGCCAAGACGGATCGGACGCAGCGCGCGCAAGCAGGAGGAGGACAAAGCGCCTGCTCCCTCCGCGCCCCGCCTCACCCCCGCCGCCGCACCCACAGCAACAGCGGCGCCAGCAGCAGCCCGCCCATCGGCGCGGGCGCCGCGCAGCCACAGCCGCCCTTCTCGCCGCCGTCCCCGCCGTCCTCCGCCTCGTCGCCGCCATCCCCCTCGACCGTCGAGAGGCTGATCGTGAAGCTCGCGGCCTGGATCGCGTCGTCGCCGTCAAAGCCCTCTGCCCCCAGGTTGACGAAGCCCAGCAGCAGATCTCCCTGCTCCGCGGTGCTGTGCTCGAAGCTCGACCCGAAGCCGCTGAGCTCGGTGGAGCCCTGCACCCACACCCAGCCCCACTCGACGTCGGAGCCGCTCTCCAGCTCGACCCGCAGCTGCGTCCCCACAGGGATGTCGGTCAGCCGGAGGTAGACCGTCCCCGTCTCGTAGGCGCCGATCTCCGGCGTGTGTGTCGCCGGCAGCTCCTCCAGGCCGAGATCCGCCGAGGTGGTCGGCATGAAGCCGCGCCCGGACCAGGGCGCCCAGGCGGGAGCCCGCTCGGTGCCCATCTGGGCCCGCGCGATGGACAGGTCGAGGATGGCCTGCCGCCAGTCGCCGCTCAGCTCGTCGTAGGCGTCCAGCACATCGGGATCGTTCCGGTTGCCCTCCTGCGCCGCCATGGCCCACAGATCCCGCCCGCCCCCGCCCAGGCCGTCGCCCCAGGCGTGGTCCAGGTGGAAGGCCCAGATGTAGCCGCCGTACTCGTAGTAGGACCAGATCTCGTACTCGTCCCACAGGTAGGTCCCATCGCCCAGGATGCCCAGCCAGGGGGTCTTCTGGAAGTCCTTGGCGTAGTCGGAGTACACGTCCATCTCGGGGATGGTCCAGCGCTCGGCGGCCGAGGCGACGCTCTCCCAGATCATGTAGGTCGGCTCGGTGAAGTCCGTGGCGTACTGCAGGACGTGGTTGAACTCGTGGGTGGTGTAGCCGGGCATCTCCGCGTCGCTGATGCTGTAGTCGATGGCGATGTAGGCGGCGGTGCTCATCTGGCCGTCGCCGGTGACGGCGTCGGTGGAGGGTCCGTAGGCGTAGGCCCCCCCGCCGGTGCCCTCGTTGGTCAGGTAGACGTCCAGCAGGCCGTCGCCGTCCGGCACGGGTGCGTTGAAGCCGATCTGTTCGACCTGGACCTGCCAGGACAGCTCGATCTGTTCGAGGATGGCCGGGCAGCGGTCCTCGTCCTGCGCGCGCGCCCAGTGGCAGGCGATCGGGTAGTCCTCGCTCTCGATGAAGCCGATCGACTCCGGCCGCCAGCCCGGGCTGAAGGGGGGAGAGGCCGGGTCGAGGCCGGTGGGCAGAGGCTGCCCGAGCGAGACGAGGGCGAGGGGGACGGTGTGGCAGAGCATGGGGGCCTCAGGCGCGCAGACGGTGGAAGGACTCGATCACATCGAAGGGGCGAGGGGTGATGACATCGCCCAGCAGCTCGATGCGGTGCTTGGAGACGGTGGCGCCCAGCTCCAGGGCCTGCCGCAGGTACTCGACCCCCTCGGGCCGCAGCTTCATCAGCCGCGTCGCCTGGGCGTCCAGCGCGGGCAGGTCCTCGCCCATCAGCAGCACCCCCATCGGGACGGCGGTGCCCATGATCGGGCCATCGCCCTCCATCCCGACGATGCCGTCGACGATGGCGAAGCTGGGCCGGATGGCGCTCCACAGATCGGTGATGCTGTTGGGGATCCCCGCCCAGTGCAGGGGGTTCTTCGGCCAGCCGAAGACGTGGCCCGGGACCGTGCCGAAGAGGTTCTTCATCGACAGCGTCACGCCGGCCCAGTGGTGGGTCTTGAGCTTGGGCATGGAGACGAGGAGATCGGCGCTCATCACGGTGCGGGCGACGGGGAGCTTGCCCAGGCGGGTCAGGTTGGCCGGCGGGCGGACGTCGACCGCCTCGTCCAGGTTCAGGTCGACGAAGGGCACGCCCATGGGCCGCAGCAGCTCGTCCAGGCCAGTGCGCTCCAGCAGGAACTCGGCGTCGCGGGTGTGGCCGGCGCCCTCGGCGACCGTGACCCGCGCGGCGCCGACCTCCAGGAAGGCGGCGGCGGCGGCGGCGATGAACCGGGGGTCGGTGTTGATCGGGCGGTCGGGGTGGACCTCGACCAGGTTGGGCTTGAGCACCACGTGGCCGCCGCGGGCCTTGGCCAGCATCGCGGGGAAGGCGGCCATGCCTTCGAGCAGGATGCCGACGAGGTTGGCGTCGTAGGAGTCGCAGCGGGCCTGGAGCACCCGCGCCTTGGGCTGACGCAGCTGCTGCCAGGAGGCGACGCCGACCGAGGTGGCGGCGAGGCCCGCGGCGCCGGCGAGCAGGGCACGCCGAGAGAACGGGGTCTTGTCAGAGGAAGGCATTCCACCCCTCTTCGGTCGCGCTCAGGGCGGCGGCGGCCAGGGCCGTCAGGTCGACGCGGGAGCGCACGCCCTCGTCGCCGACCCGCTCGGCCAGGCCGCCCAGGAAGGGGGAGGGGTCCTGGCCGTGGGCGAGGTGGCTGAGCGCGCCCAGCGCCAGTCCCATGGTGCTGGGCATGGTCAGGGCGGTGGTCATGAAGGCCAGGCCGCGCTCGATCACCGGCCGCAGCTCCTCGCGGGGCGGCAGGGCCAGCAGCGCCCAACCGGTGGAGTCGATGTGCGCGGCGAGCTGGGCCCCCAGGACCTCGGGGTTGCCGTAGTTCCAGCCGCCGTCGGCGCACTGCCGGTCGGCGATCATGGCGACACCCTGCTCGATCCGCTCGGGAGATCGCCCGACGCGGCGCAGGCTGAGCATGGCGAAGGCCGTCGGCTGGATCCAGGCCGCCGTGCCGCTGACCCAGGACCAGCCGGGCAGGGTGGCGTCGAAGCCGACCAGCCCCTCGACGGGCGAGCTGCGGAAGGCCTCGATGCGGTCGAGGGCCGGCGCGCAGAGCGCGGGATCGCGGCCCCAGGCGACCGCGGGGAGCAGGAAGGTGGACCAGGCCTGCTCGTTGCCGGAGAGCCAGGCGCTGTCCAGCCACTCGGCCTCGGGACCCGCGGCCGCGGCGAGCACGGTGGCCTCGGGCTGGGCGGGGCCCCCGGCGACGTAGGGCCAGCCCCCGGTCGGCAGGCGGCTGCGGCGCAGGAAGGCCCGGGCGCGCTGTAGTGCGCTCACAGCTCGTCCCCTCGGGCCGCGCGAAGCAGGCGCGGGTAGGTGTCGTCGGCCGTGCGCACGAGGCGCTGCGTGGCGGTCTCCAGCGTGCGGAAGCCGAGCCCGTCCTCCAGGCTCAGCTCGACGGAGAGGGTGATCTCTCCGCTGCGTGGGTTCAGCTGGAGCTTGCCGAGCAGCAGCTCGTAGTTGAGGGCGGCGAGCTGGGTCAGCAAGAGGACCATCGCCTGGCTGCTGGTGGCGTCCTCCAGCCGGAAGTAGTCGGTCACGGCCAGGTAGAGCACACGCTCGGCCGCGAAGTGCTGAACGGTCAGCTTGAAGCGGGTGTTGTTGCCCTGGATAGTCGTGACCAGGACCTCGTTCTCGGCCCGCTCCACCCCCAGCAGGCCCGCCTGTTCCAGGTACGCGGCCACCAGGTCCAGGTCGACGACCTCGCTGCGCTCAGCGACCGCTGCGGCGGCCGGGAGGAGTTCGCGCTCGGCGTGCATCCGCAGCAGCTCCTGGGAGAGGGCCTCGTTCTCTCGGACCAGCATCGAGTGGGAGGCGCAGCCGCTGAGCCCGAGGGCGAGGGCGAGGGCGGCGGGCCTGGGCATCAGCCATCGGCCTCGGTCTCGCGGCTGATGCGTACCAGGTCCAGCTCGCCCGCGAAGTCGATGTAGCCCAGCAGGCTGGACTCCCACTCGGCCAGCAGCTCGCCGTCCTGGACGGTGCCCACGGCGTCGAAGTTGCTCTCCCAGAGGACCAGGTCCAAGGCGGCGCTGCCCTCGACCTCGCCCTCGTCGACCGCCAGGTCGAAGGCGTAGGTCGAGGCCAGCTCGTAGCCGAGCAGGCTCAGCGTGCAGCCGCTGTCGCCGGTGGCCACCTCGCCCCAGGCGTCGACGTAGAGGGTGGCCGCGCCGAAGCAGGTGGTCGTGATGGGCGTCCCTTCGTACTCGATGACGAAGTCTACGCTGAGGTCGCCGACATAGGTGCCGGCATCCTCGTGCTGGACCAGCACGCCGGAGACGGTCCAGCCCAGGCGGTCGCCGTTGGGGAGGGAGGCCTGGGCGGTGATGGTGTGGGTGCCGACCGTCAGCTCGTCGCTGAACTCGCCCCCGCTGCCGGCCCAGGCGCTGTCGACGTTGGTGGCCCAGGCGATGTCGTCCATGGGCAGCTCGCTGCCGTCGGCGGCGATCAGGACGGCCTCGAAGGGGACCGGGGTGCCCAGGGGGTAGAAGGCCCCGGACTCGGGCGAGATCACCGTCAGGGTGGCGCCCTCGTACATGCTCCAGTCTGGCTCGGTCGTGTCGGTGCCGCCGTCCGCGCCCCCGCCGTCGGCGCTCCCGCCGTCGGAGGTGGCCCCGGTGTCGTCGGTGTCGGCGATCGGGTTCAAGGCGACAGTCGGGGTGCAGGCCAAGGCGAAGATGAGGATCACGGGCGCTCCAGGCCTGCAAGGATGCCACGGCGCGGGGGGATCCGCAATGACCGCCGCTGCCCCTCTGGTGCGGCGGGCTCCTCTCCCGGGGGATGGGCCACCTGGAACACTCGGCGCATCCCTTTGGAACATGGCGCCGCAGGGAGCCGCCTGCGGGCTCGCTCTCCCTCTGGCACGGATCGTGCTGACGTACCGGCCCACCCCCTGGATGTTGCCGCCATGACCTGGCCTGTCTTCCGCTGGATCCTGTCTCCTCCCGTGCATCGCCTCGCGCAGGCCGATCCCGAAGAGCGTCGCCGCTCTGGCATGCTGGTCGGCTCGCTGAACATCGCCCTCCTGGTCTGCCTCCTCCACATGCCCGTCCTCCTGGCGATCGGCGCCAACTGGCTGGCGGCGACGACGGCGATCTCCTCCGTGTTGATCCTGGCGATCATGGTCGGCAACCACCTCTGGCACGCCCATGGCATCTTCAGCCACCTGCTGGTCCTGACCGCGGGCGGCGTGATCCTCAGCGGGCCCGTGTTTGCGCACGGCTCCTTCATCGCCAGCCTCCCGTGGATGATCGTCCTGCCTGTGCTGGCGGTCATGCTGATCGGTCGCTGGGCCGGCCTGTCCTGGATGCTGGTGGTGTTGCTCGTCAACCTCCTCGCCTGGTCGGTCCTGGACCTCTCCCACGAGCCCGAGCTCAGCTCGACCCTGCTGCTGACGTCGAACCTGGGGCTGCCGGTGACCGTGTTGGGCCTGACCTGGACCTGGGAGCAGAACCGGGTCCGGGCCTGGCGGATGCAGCTGGACCTGGAGCGGCGCCTGCGGGAGATCAACCGGGAGCTGGCGCGCGCCCAGGCCATGTCCCGATTGGTGCTGGACAACGTGGGCCACGCCATGATCCTCCTGACCCCCACGGGGACGGTCGCGCGGGAACGATCGGCAGCCGCGCGACGCCTGGTCGGCGAGCTGCCGGTGGGCCGCCCGGTCTGGGAGGCCTTCGCCCAGGACGCGCCGACCTTCGCCCAGTGGGTCGAGTCCAGCTTCCTCTCGGCCGAGGGCGGCTGGGTCCCGTTGGAACACTCCCTCGCACAGATCCCCAAAGAGGCGAGGCGAGCGGGGCGACAGCTTGAGGTCGAGTTCCGGGTGGTGGACCGGGAGGACCCGGACAGCGCGGTCCTGTTGGTGGCCACCGACGTCACCGACCTGCGTCGTGCCCAGGCGGCCGAGCAGACCACCCGCGAAGCCGCGATGCTGCTGGTCCAGGCGATGGAGGACCAGCACCTCGTCCGGGGCTTCATGAGGGAGGGGGATCGGCTGGTCGGTGGCATCACAACCAAGGGGTGGCCCGTGGCCGACCAGATGCGTGCGATACACACCCTGAAGGGCTCGTCGGCGGTGATGGGCCTGGCACAGTTCGCGACCTGGCTGCACGAGCTGGAGAACAGACTGGACGGCGACCCGCCGGGCTGCTCGATCGAGGACGCCGTAGCCCTGACGGAGCACTGGCAGACCCTCCGCCAGCTCCTCCTGCCGGTCTACGGTCGGGTGGAGTACGACGACCTGGTCGTACACCGCTTCGAGCTGGACGAGCTGATCGCCCTGGCCCAGCGCTCGGGGCCCTCCAGCCGCCTGTTGCCGGGCCTGGTCCGGTTGGGCCTGGAGCCCGTCGCGCCGCGGCTGGCCCTGCTGGCCCGCCAGGCCGAGGACATCGGCCGACAAGCCGGCAAGGGCCCGATCCGGACCCGGGTCCAGTGCGGCGCCGAGCGGGTGCCTCCCAGCCAGGCGTGGTTCGATCTCTGGACCACCCTGGTCCACGTGGTCCGCAACGCCGTCGACCACGCCTTCGAGCGCCCCGAGGAGCGGGTGGCGCTGGGCAAGCCTCCCTCGGGGCTGCTGGAGCTCCGGGCCCATTCCCGGAACGGCCGGCTGGTGATCGAGATCGAGGACGATGGGCGAGGCATCGACTGGGCTCAGGTCGAGCGACGCGCGCGGGCCATGGGGCTGCCCTGCGCGAGCGCCGAGGAGCTGGAGGCCTCTGTGTTCGCCGAGGGGCTGAGCACGACCCGCGAGGTGACTCAGCTCAGCGGTCGGGGGGTCGGACTCAACGCCCTGCACCATGCCGTCCGTCGCCTGGGTGCCAGGGTCGAGGCCTGCTCGGGCGAGTCCGGTGGCACCATCATCCGTATCGAGATCCCGATGGGAGACGACCCCGGAATTCCCCGTCAGTCGGTGCCTCCCTTGGTTGCGGTAGGAGAATTGGAATGTTGAACCTCGACACAGTGGACCCCCGGGTGGACCTCAACCTGGTCTGGGGCGCACGCAGCGAGTTCGGCGACGAGGACGGGGAGCTCCTCCTGAGCCTGTCGGGCGACCTGCAGGACAGCCTCACCGAGGTGCTGCTCGCGCACGGGATCGAGCCGCGCGAGGGCAGCGTCGTCGCCGATCTGACCATCATCACGGTGATCGGCTTCGTCGGGCCCGGGTTGGTCGGCTCGCTGGGGCTGGCGACCTCCGAACAGACCTTGGAGCGGCTGCATCGCCGGGACCGCGGGCGGGACAGCGACGACTGCGACCGCGGGGACTGGCTGCGCGAGCTCGCCAACCAGGTGCTGGGGCGCCTCAAGGCCCACCTCCTGTTCCGCGGCCTGCGGATCCGGCTGGCCCTGCCCCAGTCGATCCGGGGGATGCGGTTGTCTCCGGACCAGGCCCAGGCCCGGCGCCTGAGCTGGTCGGCCAGCTGCGGAGACGATGGCCCCCTGCTGGCCTGGCTGGAGCTGGAGCGCTCCGAGGGCCTTCGTGCCTGCCCTGGACCTCCCATTCGTGCCCTGTCCGCTGGCCAGGTCGCCTTCTTCTGAACCCCTTTTCGGACACTGTCATGCCCTACCTGAAGGTCCTCATCGTGGACGACTCCCAGACCGTACGCGACTCGGTGCGCGAGGTGCTCACCGCCGTGGGGATCTGCGTGATCGAGGCGGCCGACGGCGAGGAGGGCCGGCAGCTGATCGACCTCACCCCGGACATCTCCGTGGTGCTGTGCGACGTCAACATGCCTCAGATGGACGGACTCTCCATGCTCGAGCAGGTCAAGCGCCACCCGGAGCACGCCGGCCTGCCCATCCTGATGTTGACGACCGACGGCGACCCGGCCCTGGTCCGGCGCGCTCGGGACGCGGGCGCCAGCGGCTGGATCGTCAAGCCCTTCCAGGACCACCTGCTGCTGGCGGCCGTTCGCCGGGTCGGCCAGGCCGGTGGTCAGCGAGCGGCCAAGTGATCCCCCGGGAGGCCACTCGCTTCCTGCCCGAGGATCACACCCTGGTCGTCGTGGAGCCCCATGCGCCCGCCCGGGAGGTGCTCATCCGCCGCTTTCGGGCCCAAGGGTACCGGGTCATCGGGCTGGCAACCACGGTCGAGGCGGCCACCGAGGCGCTGCTGCACCCGCCCAGCGCCGTGATCGCGCCGATGTGGATGAGCGGCTTCTCGGGGGTGCAGCTCTGCCAGCTGCTGAAGGCCGAGGCGGCCACGGCCCACATCCCGGTCGTGCTGACCAGCCCCGGGGAAGAGCACCTCGGGCGACTCTGGGCCGAGCTCTCGGGGGCCTCCTGGGCCAGCGAGGGATCGATGGGCGCGCTGCTGCGCACCGTCGCCCGGTCGATCTCGGCCGCGCCGGTCGGAGGCGGCTTCTTCACGATCCTGGGCGACATCGACATCCGGGACCGCATCGCCGCCGAGCTCGATCGCCGCCTCTTCGAGTCCCTGCTGGCCGCGGAGGTGCGCTCGCTGGCCGCCTGCGAGTCCTTCGAGCGGCTCTTCGATCAGCTCTCCCAGCTCCTCAGCCGGGTCCTGCCCTACGCCTGGCTGGCCCTGTCGACCGATGCCCGGGACCGGCTGGGGGTCCATGCCTGTCCCGAGCACCGCGACGCTGCCCTCGCCGAGGCCCGCAAGGCCACCTCTGCCCCGGACTGCGAGGTCCTGGAGGTGCTGGACTCCGACCCGCGGGCGCCGCGGTCTGGCGATGTGATCCTGGTGGCGGAGATCTCTTCCGGGCGGACCTTCCTGGGCACGCTGGCCGTCTCCCTGGCCCCCTCTCGCCACGACGGCCGCGCCTTCTTCGACCTGGTGGCGCGCGAGCTGGCCTTGCCGATGCGGGTCGCCATGCTGGTCGAGGAGGCGTACACCCTGGCCCGGACCGACCCGCTCACCGCCGTGCTCAACCGGCGGGCCTTCGTCGAGCGCCTGGCCGCGATGGGCAACGAGGGGCGCGGCTACGCCCTCTGCTACCTGGACCTGGACCACTTCAAGGCCGTCAACGATCGCCACGGGCACGCCGGGGGGGACCTCGCGCTCAAGGCGGTCGGGCGCATCCTGCGCGAGCGGTCCGAGGCCGCCGGGGGCCTCGCCTGCCGCTGGGGCGGCGAGGAGTTCCTCTTCGTGCTGCCAGGGGCAGGGCTGGAGGCCGGCCTCCGCGAGGCCGAGCGGATCCGGGAGGAGATCGCCGCCGTCGTGCTGCACGCGCCGACCGGCGAGGACTTCGCGGTGCGCATCTCGGCCGGGCTCGCGGTCGGACTGTTCAGCGAGCCCTTCGAGGCCGTCCTGACCCGGGCGGACGCCATGCTGTACCGCGCCAAGGACGAGGGTCGGGACCGGGTGCTGGCCGCCTGAGGCACGGCGCTCTGTTCAGGGTGCCTCGGCGTTCAGGCCATCCGCCCAGGCCTGGAGGTCGAAGACCGCCATGCTCAGCTCGGGGTTGTGGATCTCCGCCGGGGTGGAGCGGCTCAGGTCGCGCATCGGCGCCTGGGGCACCCACTTGGGGAGCTGCAGCACGCTCTGGGTGGGGTCGCCCGTGAACTCGACCTGCTCGATGGGCGCCTGGCCCAGGCGCTCGCTGAGGCGGCTGACCGCCAGGGCGTAGAGGGTCGGCGCGTCGAAGACGTCGACGTAGAGGTAGCCGGCCTCGTGCACGACGATCCAGCGGTAGCCGTGCTCGCGGACGAGGCGGAGCAGGGCCTCGGTCGACAGCTTGGAGAGGTCGGTGGTGGCGGGGGTGCGCGAGAGATCCAGCAGGGTCGAGTCGACCGAGCGGATGCGCTCCCGCTCGTTGGCGAGGCTGCGGATGCGCTCGGCGGCGGGGCCTCCTCCTTCCCGCATCAGCGGTGGGACGGCGGTCCGGGTGGCCCAGTTCTGGAAGTAGACCCGCTGGCGATGGGCGGCCTGGTAGGCCGAGAGCAGGTCCTGCTGCTGCTCGAAGGGCAGCTCGATGATCCCGCCCCCCTCGGCGGCGGCTACCTCGGTGTACCAGGCGGGGATGGCGAAGTCGCTCACCCAGAGGGGGAGCTGGAAGGGCGGCGGCTTGATGCTACCTTCGGCGACCGGCCCGCTGATGTGGACGAAGGGCTGGCCGATGGTGCCCAGGGCCAGCAGCAGGGCTCCCGCGGTGCGCAGGCGGGGGTCGCGCACGGCCGACAGGGTCAGGGCCAGCAGCGCGACGGTGGCCACGACCATGAAGCTGGCCATCCGGTAGGGGCCGAACATGCGCGACATCCCAGGGATGAACTGGAACATCAGGGTGAAGGGCATGCGAACGACGTACTCGCCGAACATCAGCACGTCGCCGGTGTCCTGGCGGGCGCCCAGCTTCAGGAAGGGGCCCAGGGTGCCCAGCCAGAAGATCAGCCAGACCCCCAGCCAGGGCCGGGCGGAGCGCACGAAGGCAGACGGCAGCACCCCCAGCAGGAAGACGACGACGGGGAAGGCGAGGCTGCCGTGGCCGGGGTTGATGACGGTGTCGATCGGCCAGGAGGAGTCGATCACCCGGTGCAGGCTGGAGAGCACGTTCTCGGCGGCGGTGGTGGGGCGCAGAGGGGCGCTGGCGATGGTGTCGTAGTCGGGGAAGGGCAGGAAGAAGGTGGTCTCGGGCAGGTCCAGGCCGGTGCTCTCGACCGGGACTCCGCCCGGGCCGATCGTGCTGCCGGCCTGGAAGTAGGGGATCAGGAAGAGGAAGACGCCGACGGCGGCGGTCAGGGCGGCGGGCAGCAGCCAGCGGGGCAGGCGGCGCAGCTCCGGGCGGTGCATGATGCCCCAGCCGAGCAGCCAGACCAGGCCGAACATGGCGGCGAAGAGGCCGTAGAACCAGTAGAAGGCCGCCACCAGGGTGAAGCTGACGCCGACCAGGACGCCGTCGAGGGGGTGGGCGGTGCGCAGGGCCCGGCGCAGGGCGATCGGGAAGAGCAGGGCCCACCACAGCAGCACCTGGCGCAGGCCGGTGCCGTTGATGTCGGTGAGCACCAGCGGGTTGAAGATGGCCACCAGCGAGGCCGCCAGGCAGACCGCTCGGTGCGGGCTCAGGCTGCGGGCCAGGGCGTAGGCGCAGAGCGCGTTGCCGACCAGGATGACCAGCACCTTGAGGTTGTGGTAGCCCGGGAAGCCGACCAGGCTCTCCAGCGGGAAGCTCAGCAGCAGCACGTCCAGGATGTTGCCGGTCTCCGGGTAGCGGCCGAAGCCGATCAGCAGCCTCAGCCGCTCGGCGGCGCCCAGCTCGTACTCGTCGAGGGCCAGCACCTCCTGGAAGTGCCACCAGGTCCTCCACAGCCAGCCGCCCAGCTCTCCGCCGCCGATGACCTGCCCGTCGAGGTCGGCGGCCAGCGGCCAGGTGAAGGCGATCGCGGCGGCGACGCTGACCGCCAGGGCCACGGCCACCTCGGCGAAGGCGGACCGCAGGCGGGCGGGGCTGGGCAGGTCGAAGCGCACGGCGGGGACTATAGTGGAGCGGGCGCGGGACCCAGCACCAGGACGGTCACGCCCGATCCGTCCTCGAAGCGGCGCTCTTCGACCAGCCGCTCGACGAAGAAGTGCTCGCGCAGCAGGGCCAGGCCCTCGGGACCGTACATCTCCTCGTCGACCAGGACGAAGCGCAGGCCACGGTCGACCAGCCAGGCCACGGTGGCGCGGGTGCGCGTGGGGTCGTTGAGCGCGGAGGGGGGGATGCTGCGCCCCAGGGTCTGCGGCAGGGTCAGATCGTCCAGGTCGCGCAGCAGGATGGCGGTGTCCTCGGCGCGGCCCAGGCGCGGGACCATCGTCAGCATGCCGACGGGCATGTTCATCGCGGGGCGCTCGCAGCGGACCTGGAGGTACAGCTCGGCGGCGGACTGGACCGAGCCTCCCAGGCGGGCGAAGACCGGCAGCTCGTCGCGCTGCTCCAGGCGGTGGGCGGCGCGGACGCGGGGCAGGATCAGGATCGCGCCCTCATCGTGGTGGTCGGCGACGTATTCGCAGGAGGCCAGGGCAGGGGGAGAGAGCCGCGGGAGGTGCGAGGCGTAGCCGGTCTTTTCGGCTGCCAGCAGCACAACCAGCAGGCCCAGCGGGGTCGAGAGCAGGGCGAGGCGGCGCCAGCGAGCCAGGCCCAGCTCGGCGGCGATGCCCAGGCAGAACGCCACCGGGACCAGGAACCTGCGCAGGAAGCGCACCACCGGGGGCGGGTGGACCTGGAGCAGCTCGGCCCAAGCGCTCAGCGGCGAGACCACCCAGCCGCCGAAGACCTGCCCCAGCAGCGGCGGGTTCTCCTGGCCCGGTCCCAGGCTGAGCAGCAGCATCCCCGCCGCCATCAGCAGCCAGGGTGCCGTACGCACCGGGGAGAGCAGGGCGATGGCCAGGCAGCCCAGCAGGGTCCAGGCGGGGATGAAGTTGGGGACCAGGGTCCACTCCCAGGGCCGCTGGATGCGCCCCTCCTCCCACTGCAGCCAGGCGCGGAACTGCACCGCGTTGCCCACCCGGCTGGACTCGGGGGCCTCGTCCAGGGGCAGGCCCAGGTAGAGGCCCAGCAGCAGCAGTCCGCCCAGGGCGCTGGCGCCGAGCAGGGCGCCCACCGCGAGCTTGCGGGACCCCTCCGCCGGGCGGCGCAGGGCCAGCAGGCAGATCGGGGCCAGCATCAGGGCGAAGACGGCGTGGTAGGGGCTGTCGGCCGCCGTGACGGTGGCCAGCACGCCGGCCAGGAGCCCCCACCGCCAGCCCCCGTCAGCCAGGGCGCGCCAGAGGGCCAGCAGGAAGGCCGGAAGGCCCCAGAAGGCGACGTTCTCGGGGGTGCCATCGGTCAGGGCCAGCCACAGCATCGGGCTGCCAATGACCATGCAGCCGGCGAGCATCCCGCTGGCCGCCCGCCCGGTGAGCTGCCGCGCGAAGAGGGCCGTGGTGAAGCCCGAGGCCCACAGCAGGCACAGCATCCACAGGTTCCAGGCCGGGCCCGCGCCGAAGAGCCAGACCAGCGGCGCGGCCAGCAGGCTGCTGGCGAAGGGCAGGATCAGCAGCTTGACGCCCTCGGGGAAGCCGACCCGGTCCGTCCAGAAGGGCAGGGGCAGCGCCCGGGCCTGGTGGTCCAGGCCCCAGATCCCGCGGATCGTGTCGGACTGCTCGGCGCCCAGCAGGCCGCCGCCGAGGAGCTGGTGGTGCAGCCCCAGCACGACGGCGAGCAGCCCCAGGGCGAGCAGCAGGGTGGAGGAGTGAGGGAAGGCGGCGCGTGAGTACACAGGCGGAGGATATCGCGAGGGGTCTTGCCGCGCGGGGGGAGGGGGCCGGCGAGGCCCCAGCCCCCCTCTGTTTCCGATTGGTTCCCCATGCCGCCGTAGACGGGCTCCCTGAGCCATGAAACAGGCAGCCCCCCCTCCGGCCCT
>DDSR01000477.1:0-135 GCA_002343455.1 Deltaproteobacteria bacterium UBA2385
CCCATCCCGCGCACCCTGCACATGGCCATGGGAGGTCTGCGCACCGTCAGCCTGATCGCCACCCCGCCCCCGGGCCGGCGAGAGATCCGCACCCGCGTCGGCCGCTTCGACGAGGTCCGCATCGCCGAGGAGATC
>DDSR01000477.1:144-17860 GCA_002343455.1 Deltaproteobacteria bacterium UBA2385
CCAGGTCTTCTTCGTCCACAACCGTGTACAGACCATCGATCGCCTCGCCACCCGCCTGCGCGAGCTGGTGCCCGAGGCCCGGTTCTGCGTCGCGCACGGACAGATGGCCGAGGAGGAGCTGGAGCGCGTCCTGGTCGGCTTCGTCAACCGGGACAGCCACGTCCTGGTCTGTACGACCATCATCGAGAGCGGCGTAGACATGCCCGACGTCAACACCATCATCATCGATCGGGCCGACACCATGGGCCTCGCCCAGCTCTACCAGCTCCGCGGCCGGGTCGGGCGAGGCAACCGCCGCGGCTACTGCACCCTGCTCGTCCCGCCCGAAGAGAGCCTCGCCGGCGACGCCGCCCGCCGCCTCCAGGTGCTCGCCGAGCACCACGAGCTCGGCGCCGGCCTGAAGATCGCCCAGGCCGACCTGGAGCTGCGCGGCAGCGGCGAGCTGCTCGGTGACCGCCAGCACGGCGCCCTGGCTGCCGTCGGCCTGGAGACCTACATCGAGCTGCTGGAGGAGGCCGTCGCCGAGGCCAAGGGTGAACAGACCCGCCGCCGCCTCGACCCCGACCTCGAGGTCCCGCTGCCCACCCTCATCCCCGAGAGCTACGTCACCGACCTCGACGACCGCCTCGCCGAGTACAGACGCATCGCCTCCTGCCGCAGCCCGCAGCAGGTGCGCGAGCTCGTCGCCGCCTGGGAGGACCGCTACGGCGCCCCCCCGCCCGAGGTGCTCAACCTGGGCTGGATGACCGAGATGAAGCTGCGCTGCCGCGAGCTCGGCATCGAGCGCCTGCGCTGGCTGTCGCTGCGGGTCGAGCTCGATCTGCACGAGACCAGCGGGATCAGCGCGGTGCAGCTCGGCAAGATCGTCTCCCAGCAGGGCGAGCGGGTCAGCCTGGTGCGCCGCCCGGGCGCCCCGGCGGAGGAGGCGCCGCGGAGGGTGAAGGTGCGCTTCACCCCGCAGGAGGGCGAGGCGCCGTTCCGGTTCCTGCACTGGGTGCTGCGGTTGTTCGAGGTGTGAGGGTGGGGGGCCATAGGGGCGCGATTCATCGCGCCCGTCGTGGACGGTCACATCGGTCGCGCGGGTCTGTCTGCGGCGGTCCCAGGGCCGCGGCCCAGGCGAAGCCGGCCTGCCAGACCTCCTCGTCGAAGGACCCGTGACCGGCGCCGTCAACCCGGTGGACCTCTACCGTCGCCCCGGCCTCCTGCGCACCCTGGCCGGTCCAGATTCTGCCAGCAGGTCTGGGCGTCGACGGGATACCCCGCTGACACCGGCCAGACCCCCGCGAAGACGCCGGGCCAGTGAATGGCGAGGTCCCAACAGGCGCTGCCTGAGGCGCTGATGCCGGTACAGACGACGTGGTTCGGGTCCAGGGGGTATTGCGTGAGCGCGTGGGCGAGCGCTGCAGCCTGGGCCTCACGGATCGCGGCGCGCAGGCCGGGTCGTCTCACAAGGCGAAGGTAGGCCCGCTCGGACCGCGATCGGTAGAAGACGTTGTAGCCGTCGAGCTGCAGGAATGCCCACGGTTGTTCCGTCCGGGGCAGCCGTCGGGATGAAAGGTCGCGGTGCGTCGGATGAGCGGGCATGAGGATGACAGGCAGCGGACCGTCGTGATCGGCGGGCAGCACCAGGTGGTAGCCGAGCGCCTGACCGCGGAGGGTCGTGACCGTCTCGGAGTGGCGCACGACCTCGGAGGGCCAGGCGAGGGCGGAGGCGAGCAAGGCGGTGAGCAGCAGGTGGTTCTCGCGGTCAGGGGGAGGTAGCGTAGCCGCGCGGGAGGTCTGGCGGACATTTTCCGGCTCTTCGATTTGAACCGGGCGAAAATGTCCGCCTTTCCGCTCGATCCGGGCCTTCTGGCAAGCGCGGTCTCTCGCACAACAACGTATTTTCAATCATTTAGCAGCAGAAACCTCAGATGGAACGCCACGTTCGCGGACATTTTCCGGCTCTTCGATTTGAATTCGCCGAAAATGTCCGCGACTCCGCCCGCGGCAGCCCCGCGGCTCCAGCACGGCTACTCCCCGGCCCCGGCCTCGCTGGCGATCAGCTGCGAGCGCAAGGCCGGCTGAGGCCAACGCCAGCACTTCAACGATCCGGTCGTGCTTCACGTCGAGGTACCTGGGAGAGAGGTGGACTACAGGTCGATATCAGCCGGCTTGCGGAAGTGTCTGCGCGCATGAAGAGCAGCAGCGCGTTGACCGGGGACCCCGGTCAGGTCGAGGGCAACCACTGCAGATTGAATGGGTAGTGAGCATGGATATCCTGGTAATCTCGATCCGTGGTGAGCAGGATCCCGTCGATCCTCAAGGTCATGGCGACGATGAGTGCGTCGACCGCGCCCACCTGCACTCCGCTGGACCTGCAGGCATTCGCCGCCTGGGCCGCACCCACATGGTCGTCCTCCGTCGCCAGCAGCGGAGGGAAGGGACCCAGCACGCGCATCAGCCTTTTGAACTGAGCTTCGTGACGGATTCCGGAGAGCAGCTCCTGCTTGACGATTCCAGGCAGTACGACGGGTTGCCCATCTTCCACGAGGCTTCGAAAAAGTCGAGCAGCATATGGGACCACTCCCGCTTGGGAAGGCCTCCGCAACGCGAGGGACCAGACCGAGGTGTCGACCACAATCACGAGGCCGACCGTGCCCGCTTGTAGTCGTAGTCCGGGTCGAAGTCGAAGCTGCCGAACTCGGCGAGGGCCTGGACTCGCTTGAGGTAGTCGACGTACTCCGCGAGCGCGGCGTTCACGGCCTCGCGCTTGGTGCGGTGCTTCCCGAGCTGGACCGCGAGATCGACCAGGTCGTCGTCGAGGTTGAGGTTGGTGGGCATGTCGGTCTCCCGTACTGGTTCACACAGCTACCCACACACGACCTCATTGGCAAGCGGTGGTGGCAATGGCCTGCCGAAGAGCCGCGAAGGTCAATCGGCTCCCAACCCCTGACGGTTTGTCAGCGACCGCTCTTCGAGGACCCCGTCCCCATCGCCCCAAGGCCGGCACGGTTGGTGCTTGAGAGGAGCACCAACCACAGGAGAGGCCATGGACGACCAAGCCCCCAGCCGACGGATGACCTGGATCAGCATCGCACTGGGCACTGGCGCCGTGCTCTTTCTGGTGTGCGGGGCTCTCCTCTCTCGAGTGAACTCCCTCTCCACTTCACACGCGTATGACACCCTGTTCGTCATGAAACAGATGGAGAGCAACCTCGCGATGTACGCCGCCAAACACAAGGGGCGCTTCCCAGAAACTGCCGAGGACCTGCAGAAGCTCCACAGGAGCTTCCCCAACAACACCTGGCCGACCGACGCCTGGGGCGGTCCGATCACCTATCGCCGCACCGCCGACGGCTACACCCTCACCTCGCTCGGCAAGGACGGCAAGCCCGGCGGCGACGGCGAGGACACCGACCTGATCGTCAGCAGTCCCACCCGGTCAGCATCGCCTCCCCCCCGCGGAGACAGCCGATACCCCGTCCCCAGACTCTCCGTCAGCCCCAGGTTCTTCAGCTTCCGGACATTGAGCTTGAAGGGCTCCTTCTCCTGCCCGACCATCACGCACAGATCTCCGGCCCGCACGCCGGGATGCGCGCGCACGACCTCCAGGGTCCGGCGGGTCCAGGCTCCCTCGCCAGCCCGCTCGTCCAGCCGCCGCAGCCGCTCGCGCAGGGCCCGACTCTCCTCCTCGGTGTCGGCCAGGCTCTGGCGCAGCTCGATGCGCGGGTCGGCCCGGAGGGGGCCGAGCTCGATGCGGTAGACCTGCCCCTCCGCCCGCCGGTTCAGCTCCTCCACCAGGGCCTCCCGCGAAGGGAAGCCCGCCCGCCTGGCGTCGGCCTCGGTGAGCTGGTCGAGCTCGACCGGGGCGACCGACGGGATGCTGAGCTCGCCGATGGCGGTGAGCAGGGTGCCGCCAGAGCGCACGGAGGGGCGGCGCCAGCGGCGGAAGGCCAGGGTGATGACGCCGCTGCGGATTCCGTCGAGTTGCTGCTGTCGAAAGAGCATGGCGGGGTCTCCAGGAACGTGCCTATCCCCCCTTGCCTTCCCCCGCGACCATGGTTAGTGCCCGCTCACTAACCTGGAGACCCCCATGGTCCGCCCCCGAAAGCACAGCGACGAGGAGCTCCTCGACGCCGCGCGTGCGGTCTTCCTGGAGCACGGGCCCGCCGCCTCGACCAGCCTGATCGCCGACGCGGTGGGCCTCTCCCAGCCCGCCCTGTTCAAGCGCTTCGGCACGAAGGAGCAGCTGCTGATCCGCGCCCTGATGCCCGGTCCGGACATCGCCTGGGCGCAGGCGCTCGAAGCCGGTCCCGACGACCGGCCGATCCGCGAGCAGCTGGAGGAGGTGCTGCTGCTGGCGATGGACTTCTTCGACGGGGCGATGCCCTGCCTGATGACGCTGAAGGCGGCGGGCATCGACTTCCCCGAGATGATGCGGGCGATGCCCGAGCCCCCTCCCCTGCGCGCCCGGCGCACGGCCCGCGACTGGTTCCAGCGGGCGATGGACCAGGGCCGGATCCGGCAGGCCGACGCGGACGCGGCGGCGCTGGCGATGATCGGCTCGATCCAGGCGCGGGCGGCGATGAGCCACATCTTCGGCGAGGCCCGCCCGACGGCGGACGAGCGCCACTCTCATGTGCGGGCAGTGGCCGAGCTGCTCTGGCGAGGACTCTGTCCATGATGCTCCTGCTGCTCCTCTTCGTCCAGCTCGCCCAGGCCCAGGAGCCCTGGTGGACCTCCTGGGACGAGCCCGAGCTGAGCGCGCTGATCGAGGAGGGCCTGCAGGCCAACCCCGACCTCGGCGCGCTGGACGCCCTGGCCCGCCAGCAGCAGGCCCTGGCGGCCCAGGGCATGGCGGACTTCCTGCCCTCGCTCTCCTTCGACGTGCAGGGGCAGCTCGCCCCCTACGACTCGCTGGGCTTCGGCTTCGGCCTGCCGGGAGGGACGACGGGTCCGGACACCTACGGCACGGGCAGCGCCAAGCTGAACGCGGGGCTGATGGTGGACCTCTGGGGGCGCAATGTGACGGGCTGGCAGGCGGGCCGGCTGGACGCGGCGGCGGCGGCGGGGGACCACGAGGCCCGCGCCGTGCTGATGGCCAGCAGCATCGCCGGGGCCTGGCTGGACACGGCGGCCGCGGCCCGGCAGGTGGCCCTGGTCGAGGAGCAGGAGCGGGTCGCCAGCGAGCTGCTGGAGATCGTCCAGCTCCGCTACGAGGGCGGCTCGGCCTCGGCCCTGGACCTGCTCCAGCAGCGCCAGCAGCAGGCCTCTGTCCGCGCCCAGCTCCCCCTCGCCCGCGCCTCGCTGCGCACGGCCCAGCTCCGCCTCGCGGTGCTGCTGGCCCGCGATCCGCAGGGCGAGCTGCCCTCCCCTCCCCCTGACCTGCCCACGCTGCCGGCGGCGCCCGACCTGGGCTCTCCCCTGGACCTGGCCGAGCAGCGCCCCGATCTGCGCGCCGCCCTGGACCGGGCCGAGGCCGCCGGCCTGCGCCGCTCGGCCGCCCTGCGGGCCCTGCTGCCGACGCTGGGGCTGTCCGCCTCGGCGGGCTGGCAGGCGACCTGGATCGAGGAGTGGAACGAGCAGGACACCTGGACGGTCGGCGGCAGCCTGAGCGTGCCGATCTTCAACGGCGGCTCGACGCACGCCGGCCGGCGGGCCAACCGCGCAGCGGAGGAGGTCCGGCGCCTGCAGCTGGAGAGCGCCCTGCGCAGCGCGGTCCAGGAGGTGGAGAGCGCCCGCTACGCCGAAGAGCAGCAGGCCCTGCGCCTGCAGGCCGCCACGACCCAGCGCGAGGCCGCCGAGGCCGCCTGGACCGTCGCCGGCCAGGCCTACGCCGCCGGCACCGCCGACTACCTCCAGGTCCAGAGCGCCCTGTCCACCCTCCTCGCGGCCCGCCTGGGCGAGCTGCAGGCCTCCCGCGACCGCCTCGGCGCGCTCATCCAGCTCCACCAGGCCATGGGCGGCGCCTGGACAGAAACCCTGAATGAGGACTCTCCATGACCTCGATGATCATCACGATCGCCCTGCCGATCCTCATCCTGGGCGCAGGCGTCGCCGGCACGGCCGCCCTGGTGCTCGCCCGCCAGGCGGCCCCCCAGGCCCCCGCCGAGGCGGTCGCCCTGCCCGTCGACGTCGCCGTCGTCAGCGAGCTGCAGGCCGCCATGCGGCAGAGCGCCACCGGCACCCTGACCGCCGATCAGCAGATCGTCCTGACCCCCCAGGTCGGCGGACGGATCCAGAGCGTCAGCGCCTCGCTGCGGCCCGGCGCCCGCGTGGCCAAGGGCGAGGTGCTGGCCCGGATCGACCCGCGGGACTTCGAGAACGCCCTGACCCAGGCCGAGAGCCAGGTGGCCCAGGCGCGCGTGACCCTGGAGCTGGAGCGCAGCCGCGGCGCGGTGGCCGAGCGCGAGTGGGACCTGGTCGGCGAGGGGCGCAGCAGCGAGCAGGCTCCCCTGGCCCTGCGTCGCCCCCAGCTCGCCAGCGCCGAGGCCGCCCTGGCCAGCGCCGAGGCCACCCTGGCCACCGCCCGGCTGAACCTGGAGCGGGCCACCCTGCGGGCCCCCTTCGACGCCCTGGTCCTGAGCGAGAGCGTCGACGTGGGCCAGGTGGTCGGCGCGGGCAGCAGCGTCGCCACCCTGGTCGGCGCCGAGCGGATGCGGGTCGAGCTGAAGATCCCGGTCGCCTGGCTGGCGGCCCTGGAGATCCCCGGCCTGGGCGCCGAACAGGGCTCGCCGGCGCGCATCACCCAGCTCCTGGGCGGCGAGGGCGGCCGGGTGCAGCGCGAGGGCCGGGTCAGCGGCCTGGGTGGACAGATCGATCCCGCCACCCGCACCGCCGCCCTGCACATCACGGTCGAGGACCCGCTGGGCGACGGCACGGGGCTGCCGATGCTGCCCGGCGCCTTCGTCCAGGTCGAGCTGGAGGGCCGCGGCACGCGGGCGCTGAGCCTGCCCGCCTCGGCCCTGCGGGAGGGTGAGACGGTCTGGGTGGTCGACGAGGCCTCCCGCCTCGCCCGCCGGCAGGTCAGCCTGGGCTGGCGCGAGGGCGACACCGTCTTCCTGCTCGACGGCATCGAGCCCGGCGAGCGCGCCGTCACCTCCCCCATCTCGCTGCCGCTCGAGGGCCTGGCCGTGCGCGTGGTCGAGGCGCAGCCATGAGCGAAACCAAGGGCCCAATTGCATGGATGGCGCACAACCCGGTCAGCGCCAACCTGTTGATGTTCGCCCTCTTCGTGGCGGGCTTCATCGGCCTGTCCACCTCCAAGCAGGAGATCTTCCCGGCCTTCACCCTGGACACGGTCGTCGTCAGCGTGCCCTACCCGGGCGCCAGCCCCGAGGAGGTCGAGCAGGGCATCGTCCTGGCGGTCGAGGAGGCGGTGCGCGGCGTGGACGGCGTCAAGCGGCTGCGCAGCAGCGCCGCCGAGGGGGCCGGGGTCGTACAGATCGAGCTGCAGCTCGGGGTGCAGCCCCAGGTGGTGCTCTCCGACGTCAAGAACGAGATCGACCGGATCCGCACCTTCCCCGAGGAGGCCCTGGAGCCCCAGGTCACCCTGGCCTCGATGAAGAGCCGGGTGATCGGCCTGGTCCTGCACGGCGACCTCGACCGCAGCGCCCTGCACGCCCTGGCCGAGGCCAGCCGGGCCAGCGTCCTGCAGAACCCCGATGTCACGCAGCTGGAGGTCGAGGGGCTACCCCCGCTGGAGCTGAGCGTGGAGGTCAGCAGCGAGGCCCAGGAGGCCCACGGCCTGACCCTGGACGAGATCTCGGCGCTGATCGCCAGCTCCTCGCTGGAGCTGCCGGCCGGCTCGGTCAAGACCGATGGCGGCGAGCTGCTGGTGCGCGTCTCCGAGCGTAAACGGACCGCCGAGGGGCTGGCGGGCATCCTGATCCGCAGCGAGCCCGACGGCGGGCGGGTCTACCTGGGCGACATCGCGCGCATCACCGACGGCTTCGCCGACGAAGACAAGCTCAGCATGTTCAACGGTCGCCCGGCCGTGCGCCTGACGGCCTACCGGGTGGGCGACGAGACCCCCGCCAAGGTCGCCGCGGCGGTCCGGGCCGAGGCCGAGCGCCTGCGCAGCACGCTGCCCGAGGGGGTCGGCGTCGACATCTGGGACGACGACAGCGTGCTGCTGAAGGGCCGCATCGACCTGCTGGTCAGCAACGCCCAGATGGGCCTGGTCCTGGTGCTGGTGATCCTGGCGATCTTCCTGGACCTGCGGCTGGCCTTCTGGGTGGCGTTGGGCATCCCGATCAGCTTCCTGGGCGCCTTCGCCCTGATGCCCGGGCTCGACGTCAGCATCAACATGATCAGCCTGTTCGGCTTCATCGTGACCCTGGGCCTGGTGGTCGACGACGCCATCGTGATCGGCGAGAACATCTTCGAGAAGACCCAGGCGGGCATGCCCCGCCTGCAAGCGGCGGTCGAGGCCACCCGCGAGATGGCGGTGCCGGTGACCTTCTCGGTCCTGACCACCGTCGCGGCCTTCGCCCCTCTGTTGATGGTGCCGGGCGCCATGGGCAAGATCTTCCGCATCCTGCCGATCGTCGTCATCGCGGTCCTGCTCTGGTCCCTGGTCGAGAGCTTCTTCATCCTGCCGGCGCACCTGGGCCACGGCAAGGCCAGCCCCCCCGGGCGCCTGGGCGCCGTCGTGGCCCGCCTCCAGGGGGGCTTCGCGCGCCTGTTCCAGGCCTTCACCGACCGGATGTACCGACCGCAGCTGCTGTGGGCGATCCGCAACCGCTACGTCGTGCTGGCGATCGGCGGGGCGGCGATGATGTTGACCATCGGCCTGCTGGCCGGCCGCATCGTGCCCTTCAGCTTCTTCCCGATGATCGAGGGCGACGTCATCACCGCCTCGGCCCGCCTGCCCTACGGCGTGCCGGTCGATCGCACCTTGCAGGTGCAGCAGACCCTGGAGGCCTCGGCCCGCCAGACGATCGAGCAGCTGCAGGCAGAGGAGGCGGTCACGGGGCGCCTGGCCCGCGTCGGCGAGGTCACCAGCGGAGGAGGCCCCGGCGGCACCACCACCACCGGCGGCCACCTGCTCTCCTACCAGATCGAGTTCGTCCCCAGCGCCGAGCGGGCCTTCACCGTCGCGGAGTTCCAGCAGCGCTGGCAGGAGAACACCCCTACCTTGGCTGGCCTGGAGGCGCTGAGCTTCAGCAGCGACATCGGCCCGGCCGGGGCCAGCTCGGCGGTCGCCGTCCAGCTCTCGCACAGCGACCGGGAGATCCTCGCCCGCGCCTCGGCCGACGTGGCCGACCGTCTGCGGGCCTTCCCCAGCCTGATCCAGGTCGAGAACGGCTACGCCTCGGGCAAGGAGCAGCTCGACCTGGAGCTGCTGCCCGAGGCCCGCGCGCTCGGTCTGAGCCCCCAGGGCCTCGCCCGCCAGCTCCGCAGCGCCTTCTACGGGGCCGAGGCCCGCCGCGAGCAGCGCGACCGCAACGAGCTGCTGGTGATGGTGCGCCTGCCCAAGGAGCAGCGGCTGGCCGAGCAGGACGTGGACAGCCTGCGGGTGCGCACCCCGGCGGGCGCCTGGGTGCCGCTGGACGCCGTCGCCCGGGTGGAGCGCAGCCGGGCTCCCACCTCGATCGAGCGCGAGGACGGTCGCCGGATCGTGGAGGTCTCGGCCGACCTGGCCCCCGGCGTGGCCAGCAGCCAGGCCGTGCTGGACAGCCTGCGCCAGGAGGTCTTCCCGGCGCTGCTGACGGCCTGGCCGGGCCTCTCCCTGGAGCTGGTCGGGCAGCAGCGCGAACAGAACGAGAGCCTCGCCACCCTGGGCCGGGGCTACCTCTTCGCCCTCTTCGCCATCTTCGCCCTGCTGGCCGTGCCCTTCAAGAGCTACATCCAGCCGCTGATCGTGATGAGCGCCATCCCCTTCGGCCTGGTCGGCGCCGTCTTCGGCCACCTCTTCATGGGCTTCGAGCTCTCCATCATCAGCATGTTCGGCATCGTGGCGCTCTCCGGCGTCGTGGTCAACGACTCGCTGGTGCTGCTGGACACGGCCAACCGGCGGCAGCGCGAGCTGGGCGAGAGCGTCCTGGAGGCCATGCTGGAGGCCGGACCGCGGCGCCTTCGGCCGATCCTCCTGACCTCGCTGACGACCTTCTTCGGCCTGGCGCCGATGATCCTGGAGACCGAGGTCCAGGCCCGCTTCCTGATCCCGATGGCGATCAGCCTGGGCTTCGGCGTGCTGTTCTCGACCCTGGTGATCCTGCTGCTGGTGCCGGCGATGACCCTGGCGGTCGAGGACGCGCGGGGGCTGTGGCGGCGGCTGGTGAGGATGACGGGATTCCGGCAGGAGGCGCCCGAGCTCCGGCAGCCGGCGGAGTCGACCTGAGTGAGAGTGGAGCGCGGCGGAGAGGCACCCAGTGAGAGTGGAGCGCGGTCGGCGGACCCGAAGACCGCGATCTGAGGGCCCGTGGGCCGCATTCCGTGGACCCAGAAGGGGCCCGACTCTCATTCGGTGCCTCTCCGCCGAGGCGCACTCTCATTTGACCCGGCTCCGTCCTGTAGACTGAGTCCGTGCGACCCGATCCCTCGATCCCGACGCTGAACGAACGCGGCCCCGCCAGCCTCGACCCGCGCCTTCACGGGCTGGTGCGGCGGATCTGGTCGGTGCGGGCCGACCGACAGCCCGGCAGCCGCGAGCGCATCCTCTACAACGGCGCGGTGGAGCTGATCTTCGACCTCTCGGCCAACGCGCAGCGGGCTCGGATCGGCGAGGGTCCCAGCCTGACCCTGCCTCGCTGCGTGTTCAACGGGTTGAAGCTGCAGCCGCTCGACCTCGACTTCAGCGGGGCCCAACACTTCGTGGGGGTCCAGCTCGAGGCCAGCGCCTGCCAGCGGCTCTTCGCGCTGCCCGCCTCGACCCTGGTCAACCGGGTGCTCGGCGGCGAGGAGCTCGGCTTCGGCCTGCACCGGCTCCACGAGCGGCTGGCCGAGGCTCCGGGCTTCGCGCACCAGGCCGCGCTCCTGGAGGGCTGGCTGCTGCGGAGGGTCACCAGGCCGCGCCACGAGCCCCGCGCAGCCCCGGCCTACCTGCTGGCCGCCCAGGCCCGACGCCCCGAGGCGCCGACCCGCGAGGCCGCCCGCCAGCTCGGCCTCTCCGAGCGCCACCTGCGCCGCCTCTGGCTGGACTGGCAGGGCCTGGGGCCGGAGGCCTGGCTGCGCACCCGGCGCGTCACCCTGGCGCTCCAGCTCATGGACGCCCAGGCCCCGAAGCTCGCCGACCTCGCCCAGCAGGCCGGCTACAGCGACCAGGCGCACTTCAACCGCGAGTTCCGCCGGCACGCCGGCCTGAGCCCCGGGGAGTACCTGCGCCGCCGCCAGGGTCCGGTCGGCCACCTTCGGCTCTGAGTCCTGTCCGTCCTGTTCAAGGCGGGCTCCCCCAGGGCCATAGAGCAGCGGCCGGAGGTCCCCCATGCTGCACCGCTTCTCCTTCCTGGAGCAGATGCTCCTTCGCTTCGACGTCCTGCCCCACCCCTTCGTCGACGCCGGCGCCAGCATGGGGCTCACCCACGCCCTGGCCGCCTCGGTCCGCCTGGGGCTGGTCGACCACCTCAGCTCCGAGCCCCAGCCTCTGGCCCGGCTCGCCCAGCGCGCGGGCCTCAGCGAGCAAGGCTCCGAGCTGGTCCTGGACTGCCTCGACGCCCTCGGCTACGTCCGGCAGGGCCCGCAGGGCTACGCCTTCACGACGCGCGGGACGAAGTTCCTGGCCCCCGACTCGCCCGAGGGCCTGCGCTACTTCATCCTCTTCAGCGACTGGATCCAGCGCGGCTACGTCGAGGACCTGGATCGGACGATCCGCGCCGGCCGCCGGACCCAGGGCACCATGCTCGACACCCTCGACGAGCGCGGCTGGGAGCTCTTCAGCCGGGCGATGATCGAGATCTCCCGCACCAACCGCGAGGAGGTGGTCGGCCTGCTCACGCTGCCCAAGGGCGCGAAGACGGTGCTCGACGTGGGCGGCTCGCATGGCCAGTACAGCATCTCCCTGTGCAAGAAGCACCCCGGCCTGAGCGCCCGGGTCCTCGACCTGCCACCGGTGCGCCGCTACATGGACGAGTGTGTACGACGCGAGGAGGCCGCAGCGATGGTGCAGTTCGTCGAAGGGGACTTCGACCGGGGCGAGCTGCCCGGCGGCAACGACGTGGTCCTGGCCTTCAACATCATCCACGGTCTGGACGTCGAAGGCAATCGTCGTCTGTTTCGCAAGGCCCACGGCGCGCTCAACCCCGGCGGCACCCTCTTCGTCCTCGACCAGATCAAGGGCACCGGCGGCAGCAGCCAGCTCTCCAAGGCGACGACCTCCTTCATGGCGCTGAACCTGCTGCACCAGGCCGGCGGACGGACCTACACCGCGGCCGAGGTCGACAGCTTCGCCCGGGAGGCCGGCTTCAAGGGCAGCTCGATGAAGAAGCTGCGCGGACCGGGCTTCGCGGTGATCGCCTGCCCTCGGGGCTGAGGCTCACTCCGGGCCTGGCGGGATGCAGCAGAGGACCGGGGTGCTCGTCGTACACGTCTTGCCCGCCTTCGGACGGACCTGGTACGGCACGACCGGCGAGCCATTTTCCGCCGGAAAGGGGACGGCCACCAGCTCGGCCGGGGAGCACCCGGCGGTCTGTCCATGGGTTCGAAAGGCGTAGGTGCCATCGTCCAGGCCCGGAAACCCCAGGATGAAGTAGTCCTCGGGGCTCGACAAGGTGCAGGCCGTCGCACCTTCGCGCCCGCCCTGCCTCGCGCAGCGATCGCGGTTCAGGACAGCCTGGGCTCCCCCCGGCCGCTGCGACCCGAGGCTGACCGAGCCCGCGGCGATCTCGCGCTTGCCCTTGCTCGCGGCGGCCACCCACTCCAGGGCCAGGGCCGCGGACAGCTCCCGCGCCTCGCGCAGCTCCTCGGGCAGGCCCACGTCGGCAGGGGCGATCTCCTCTGTCCCCGCGTTCGCCTGGGCGGGCGGGCAGCGCTCCTCCGTCACCACGCTCAGCTCCTCCGTCACCACGCTCACCTCGGCGGTCGGGCACTCCGGGACCACCACGGGCGCGGGGCGCGCTCCGCCCGGCAGGAGCCCCCCGACCAGGGCGAGGCTCCCCAGGCCCGCGCCGATCCCCAGGCCGGCGCCGATCCCCAGGCCCGCGCCGATTCCCAGGCCCGCGCCGGGCTGCACATCGGTCTTCTCGGCCAGCCAGCGAAGCGGAGAGGGCAGGAGGAGGACCGGGACGGTCGAGAGGACCAGCAGGGCCGCGGCGAGGGGCCTGCGCTCCTCCTCGCGCTCGATGCCCCGCTCGCGCAGGAAGGCGTCGATGCGCTCCTCCCGCGCCGCCCCCTTCAGCCCCGACTCCCGCAGCTCGCGCTGGAGCACCAGCAGCTCGTCGGCGAGGGGCACGGCGTCGATCGCCTGCCACTCGGCCAGGGTGCTGTCCAGCGGGGTCTCGTCCAGGAGGAAGGGCAGGAGCGGCTTGCCCTGCTCGACGGCCCAGGCGATCTCACGCCGGACCCAGTCCGAGCCGGCCGAGTGGCGCCCCCACATCACCAGGACCAGCTCGCACTCGCTCATCCCTCGGCGGAGCTCGTCCCGCCAGCGCTGGCCGGCGAGGATCGTGCGCGCCGCCAGGAAGACGGGCTCGGGCTGGAGAGCCGACAGCAGGCTGTGCAGGGCCTGCACGCGGGCCTCGTCCCGGTGGCTGTAGCTGATGAAGATGCCGGGCATGACCGAGGACCGGGCTGCGGGGGAGGGTTGCCTCTACGCTACACAGAACTCAGCCCCACAGCCGCAGCAGCTGCGCGAAGAAGCCGGTCAGCGTGATCATCGCGATGTGGACCAGCACCATCGGCCAGAAGCTGCCCGCGCGCAGACAGAACCAGCCGGCGATCATGCCGCCGAAGAGGCTGCTGATCAGCTCCAGCGTGGGCTTGCCGCCGTGCAGCAGGAAGAAGGGGATGGCCGAGAGCAGGATGGCGGCCACCGGGTCCCCGCGTCGCATCAGGGCGGCCAGCAGCAGGCCGCGGAAGAGGTACTCCCAGCCGATGAAGTCGAGCAGGATGGAGAGGTGCAGCTCGCCGAAGGCGAGCCAGGACTTCCGGGCCAGCTTGCCGGTCGGGTAGAAGGCCGCCAGGCCGGGCGAGAGCAGCACCGCCGCGGCGATGCCGGGCACGAGCAGGCCCGTCAGGGCCCCCACCCGGCGGCCCCACCAGCGCAGGTCTCCCAGGCCGAGCATCCAGTCGTCGGCGGGCACGCCGACCCGCTTCAGGAGGAGGAGGAGCAGGCCGTAGAGGGAGAGCGCGGGCGCCGCGCTGAGCCCGCCGTGCTGGAGGAGCAGCTCGGGAGCGAGGGCCCGGGGGGCGAGGGCCAGCGCACAGAGCAGGACGAAGCCCGCGCCGGCGAGGCGGGCGCGGCCGCGGGCGATCAGCTCCCAGGCGGCCACGGCGGCGAGGCAAGGCACGAGGTGGACCAGCAGCCGGTAGGAGCCGCGGGCCAGGGCGGTGCCCCCCTTGGGCAGCGGGAAGTGCTCGCCCAGCAGCATGCCGAGGCAGGCCAGCACGACCGCCATGACGACCAGCGGGGCGCTGCCGGCTTCGGGAGGGCGAGGCCGGGGCAGCTCGCCGAAGAGGGCGGTGATCAGCCGCACAGCTTCACCAGCGCGGCGCGGATCTCGGCGGGCCCGGCGGTGTCGGAGAGGTAGGCGACCGGCCCGTGCAGGCGGACGAGGTTCTGGAAGCGCCGCGGCTCGCCGTCGAAGTCGTAGCTCATCAGGGCCGGCAGGCGGCAGCCCTGGGAGCGCAGGGCGGCCAGGATGTAGGTGCCCTGGTTGTCCTCCAGGAAGCGGCGGGCGCGGACGGCGTCCCCGGCGAAGCGGCGCAGCAGCTCGGGGTCCTCGCCCAGCAGGCGCTCGGCGCGGTCGAAGCGCATGTCGAGGAAGAGCACGTCGAACCGCTCCCCCGCCAGGCGCTCCAGGGCCTCGGGGCCGTCGCCGGCCCGCACCAGCTCGAAGTCCTGGGAGAGGAAGCGCTCCAGGTTCGTGATGTACTCGTAGCCGTCCTCGACCACCAGCACCCGCGGAACGCTCTGTACGAGTACGTCGCTCACTCCTCCTCCTCCTCGGCCCGGCGAAGCGTGACCACCACGGCCTTGGTCCAGCGCAGGGCCTCGGCGCCGCGGGCCGGCTCGACGTGGATGCTGCCCTCGTGGCGGGCGACCAGGTCGGCCACCAGCCCCAGGCCCCGCCCGATCTCCCGACCGTGGATCATCGTATCCGTGAGCTGCCCGGGGGCGTTGTCGCGCACCAGGATGCGCACGGACTCGATGCCGGTGATCGGGTCGACCTCCTCCTCCAGGCGGATGCCCAGGCGGGCGCTGCCCGGCGCCTGCCCCTGGACCAGCGCGCCGAGGGCGTTGCGCAGCAGGTTGGCCAGCACATCTTCGAGATCGCCGCGGAAGCAGCGCACCGGGAGCGACTGTTCCGGCAGCTCCAGGTCCAGCGGGGGCAGGTCGGCGCCGTCCAGGGCGGGCTCGGCGCGCACCCGGGCGTCGACGGCGGTGAACAGAGCCCGGTCGAGGACCAGCGTGCCCATGCGGCCGACCATCCGGCCCAGGGCCCGGTAGGCCTCGACGTTGAGCAGGTGCGAGAGCTCCCGCAGCTCGGCGGGGACCTGGGCGCTGGCCCCGCGAGGGGCCCGCAAGCGGGGGGCGAGGCGGCGCAGACGTCGGATCGCGGCGGTCATCGGGGCGAGCACCGGGTCGCGGCGGCGCAGGTCCAGCCGCATCCCGTGCTGGCGGCCCAGGCGCTCGATCGCGGCGAGGTAGACCTCGAAGCGGGCCAGGACCCCCTCGCTGCCCCGACCGTCCCCGTACAGCCGCAGCGCCGCCCAGCGCACGGCGTGGTGGTCGCCGCGCTCCAGGGCCAGGGCGACCTCGTCGAGCAGGGTGGTGTTGTGCTTGAGGACCTCGTGGCGGATGGCGGCCAGCAGCCGGGCGAGGTCGGGCGTCGCCTCGGGGGCCTTCTCCAGCAGCTGATCGAGGCTGCGGCCGGAGCGGCGCCGGTAGAGCAGCCCGCCGCCGACCAGCACGAAGCCTCCCAGCGCCCCGGCGCCGGCGGCCTGGATGACCAGGATGCGGCGCTCGACCCGGCCCCGCAGGCCCGCGGCGGCCTCCTGGCTGATCCCCCCGGTCGCGCTGGCGAAGTACTGGTCCAGCAGATCGCGGGCCTGCCAGAGCTGCTGCTCCTCCCAGGCCATCAGGGCCAGCAGGTACCAGGCGTCCTCGGCCCCGCCCTCGGCGGCCTGCTGGAGGAGGGCGGCGGCCTGGGCGCGCTCGCCCCGGTGGCGGTGGCGCTGGCCCAGGTTGAGGCGGACCAGGGGCTGATCGGGCTCCAGGCTCAAGGAGCGGGTCCAGGCGGCGACGGCCTGCTCCTCCTCGCCGGCCTGCATCAACAGCGCGGCGTCGAGGTTGAGCGCGGCCGGCCAGGAGGGGGCCAGCTCCAGGGCGCGGCTGAGCTCCTCGCGGCTGCGCTCGGGCTGGCCCTGGTCGAGGTAGACGCGGGCGATGCGGTAGTGCTCGACGGCGGCGACGGGCAGGTCCGGGGGCGGCTCGGGCGGCGAAGGGAGGACGGCGGGGGCGGGCACGACCCGGCGCAGATCGGCGAGGGCCTGGCCGGCCTGGGGGGCGAAGCTGCCCTGCGGCTCGACGGCGAGGTACTCCTCGAAGGAGGCGACCGCGCCCTCCCAGTCGCCGCGATCCTGGCGGACCAGCCCCTGGCGGAAGCGCAGCTCGGCCCAGGTCGGGCGCAGGGCCAGGGCGCGGGCGAGCAGCTCGTCGGCCTCGCGGTTGCGGCGGCCGCCGTAGCGCTCGGCCAGCAGCAGGCCCAGGCGGGCGTGCCAGGTGGCCTCCTCGGGCGCCAGCGAGGCCGCCCAGGCGTAGGCGCGCTCGGCCTCGTCGACGCGGTCCAGGCGGACGTGGACGTCGCCCAGGGCCCCCCAGGCCTCGGCGGACTGGGGGGCCTCCTGCACGACCTGGCGCAGCTCGGCCAGGGCCACCTCCAACTGGCCGGCGGCGGCGCGGCGGCGGGCCCGCTCGACCCGGGCGCGGGCGGCGCTGGAGAGGGGGCGGCCGACGCCGACGGCGAGGTCGCGGGCGGCGCGCTCGACCGCGAGGCGATCCAGGCGGCCGCGGGCCTCGTCGGCGAGGGCGCCCTCCGGCCAGCCTTCGAGGTAGCGCTCCAGCACCTCCCGGGCCCCCTCCTCGTCCCCGCGCTCGCGCAGGGCCAACGAGAGCTCGGCGAAGAGCCTCCCCTCGGGCTCGCCCTCGTGCAGGGCCAGGTAGAGGTCCAGCTCCTGGCGCGCCCGCTGCGGATCGACCCGCACCAGGGCGAGCACGTAGAGGCGCTGGGCTTCGGGATCACCCAGCCGGAGCTGGGTCAGGCGCTGGTAGAGGCGGGCGGCCTCGGCCGGGTCCTCCTCCTGGACCAGCAGGGCCAGGGCCTCGACCGCTTCAGGCTCGGCGGGCAGGCGGGCGTAGCTGCGGCGGGCCCCCGCGACGTCCCCCTGGGCCTTCTGGCAGCGCGCCAGGCCCAGGATGGCCGGCACATTGCCCGGGTCGCGGCCCAGCACGAGCTTCCAGGCCTGGGCGGCCCGCTTCCAGTCCGCCCGCTGCTCGGCCAGCAGGGCCGTCAGCATCACCTGCCGGGTCGCGGAGTCGACCAGCCCTAATTCCTGGCCGGAGGTCGGCTGGGGC
>DDSR01000073.1:0-33972 GCA_002343455.1 Deltaproteobacteria bacterium UBA2385
CCGGTCCCCCCGCGTGCGGGGGGAGGTGGCCCGAAGGGCCGGATGGGGGCCCCCACAAACCCACCCGCAATGCCCGACCCTGCGCCTCCATCGTCGGCGCCGGGATCCACCGGCTCAGCAGCCAGGGCTGCTCCGCCGCCGCGACAGCCGCGACCACCGGCGCCTCCACCGCCTTCAGCCTCAGCCCGCGAAGCGCACCCAGCGGCGTCCCGTCCAGCGCGAAGAGCTCGACCTCGCCCGAGGCGCTGCCCGGCTCCTCTCCGGCCATCCAGCGGGCCCGGGCCCGGAAGCGCTCCGGCAGCGGCAGCGTCGGCAGGACCATCGCGTCCAACCCCACCGGGACCACCGGGCCGGCCGCAGCCTCCCTCGGGGACGCCGCCGCGACGAGGTGCAGGGCGATGTCCAGCAGCACCGGGTGGGCCCCCCAGCGGGCGTCCTCCTCGACCAGCGCCTTCGGCCGGCGGATCTCCCCCTGGGCCGTCCCCGGCTCGAAGCGCAGCGTCTCCAGCCCGCGGAACGCGGGGCCGTACCGAAGCCTGCGGGCCTCCATCCACTCGTAGAGCGAGGCCACATCGGCCTCCTCGCCGGCCTCCATCCAGGGCTCGATGGCCAGCTCGGCCGGCTCCAGCCTGCCCTGCGCGTGCAGGATCCAGCGTCCCCCCGGGGCGCGGCTGCGGGCGTGGAAGCTGGCCCCGCGCAGATCCTCGTCCAGCTCGAACTCCAGCTCGCGGGCCTGCTCGCCCAGGACCAGGGCCTCGTGGAAACGCAGCCCGACGGGCGAGAGCGGGCGGCCCAGGGCCAGCGAGGCGGCGGCGCGGGCGGCCTCGACCCAGGCCATGCCCGGCAACAGGATCGCCCCGCCGACCTGGTGGTCCGCCAGCCAGGGCAGGCTGCGGGCCGAGAGCCGGGAGCGCCACCAGTGCTGGCCTCCACCCCGACCGGGCGAGAAGGGCTCGCCCAGCAGGGGGTGGACGGCGGCGTGGACGGCGGCGCGGAGCCGGGCGGCGCCGGGGAGATCGGCGGGGGTCTGCAGGCGGCCCCAGTCCAGCCGGTAGGTTCGGTGCTGCCAGGGGTAGCGGGGCAGGTCGATCGTCCGACCCGCGGGCTGGATCTGCTCCCAGCGCAGCGGCACCCCCCGGCACCACAGGCGGGCGGCGCTGCGCAGCATGCAGATGAGCTCAGGCTCGCCCCGACGCAGGCTGCCCAGGGCGCGGCCGGGGGCCTGCTCGTCGATCGCGGCGCCCAGCACCTCCTGCGGGCCGCACTCCAGGAAGAGCAGGTCCCGGCGCACCGCCAGGGCGGCGACCAGCCGATCGAAGCGCACCGGCTGGCGCATCCCGGTCCAGAAGTGCTTCGCGTCCAGGGCGGGCACGGGCAGGGGGCTGCCCGCCTCCGAGCCGGGCGGGACATGCAGGGGCAGGGCGCTCGGGCGAGGCCGCAGCGCGGACAGCCCGTCGAGCAGCTCCTCGCGCAGCGAATCGACCATCGGCCCGTGCGAGACCGCCCCGTCGCGCACGAAGCGGGACCAGACGCCCTGGGCCTCCAAGGCCTGGTTCAGCTCGACCAGGGCGGCCCGGGGCCCTCCGACCACGCAGGCCCGGGGGCCGTTGACCACCGCCACCGAGATCCGCGGGTCCCGACCGTCGAGCTGCGCCTGGGCCTGCTCGGCCGACAGCTCGACCGCCAGCATGGCGCCTTGTTCGCGCACGCGCTCCATCAGGGCGCTGCGCAGGCCGATCACCCGCACCGCGTCCGGCAGATCGAGGGCTCCGGCGAAGAGCGCGGCCGCGGCCTCGCCCTGGCTGTGCCCCAGGACCATGGCCGGCTGCACCCCCCAGCGCCTCCAGAGCTCGGCCAGCGCCACATCGGTGCACAGCCGCAGGGGCTGCAGGCGGTCCGAGCGGGACCAGCGCTCGGGGTCTGGATCCTGGAGCATGGCCAGCGGCGACCAGCCCAACTGGCGCTGCACCTCGGCGTCCAGCGGCTCGAAGGCGGCCCGATAGTCCGGCGAGCTCTCGACGAGCGCGCGCAGCATCCCCGGATGGTGGGCGCCCTGCCCGGCGAAGACGAAAGCCACCGCCGGCGCCGTCCCCACAGCCTGCCCCTGCACGACCTGCCCCTGCACGGCCTGCGAGCCGGTCGGGTCCGCCAGCCAGCCGTCCAGGGCCGCCGCCAGCTCCTGCGCGTCCTGCCCCAGCACACAGAGCCGCTGCTCCATCGCGCTGCGGCGGCAGGCCAGGGTCCACAGCAGATCGGGCAGGGCGTGGCGGCCCGACTTCAGCAGCTCCGAGACCTGCCGGGCCCGCTCGCGCAGGGCTTGGGGATCGCGGGCCGACAGCGGCAGCAGGTAGGGGCCTCCCGCCTCTGCCGCAGGCGAAGGAGCAGGCGGGCCCTCCTCGATCACCAGGTGCACGTTGGTCCCGCTGATGCCGAAGGAGCTGACCCCGGCGCGCCGCGGCTGCGCGCCTCGTGGCCAGGGCGCGGGCCTGTCGACCACCGACAGCGGCAGCTCGGCCCAGGGGATGTGGGGGCTGGGCGTGTGGAAGTGGATCTGCGGCAGCAGCTGCTGGTGGCGCATGGCCAGCAGCACCTTGATCGTCCCGACCAGGCCCGAGGGCGCCTGGGTGTGGCCCAGGTTGGCCTTGACCGAGCCGAACCGAAGCGGGCGGTCGGCGGGCCGGTCCTTGCGGAAGGCGCGGCCCAGGGCGCCCGCCTCGATCGGGTCCCCCAGCGAGGTGCCGGTGCCGTGGGCCTCGACGTAGTCGATCTGGGCGGGGGCCAGCCGGGCGGCGGCCAGGGCCCGGCGGATCACCTCCTCCTGCGAGGGTCCGTTGGGCGCGGTCAGCCCGTTGCTGCGCCCGTCCTGGTTGACCGCGCTGCCGCGCAGCAGCCCGTGGACGCGGTCGCCGTCCCGCACCGCGTCGGAGAGCCGCTTGAGGACCAGCACCGCGCAGCCCTCGCTCCAGCCCACCCCGCTGGCCCCGGCGTCGAAGGCCCGGCAGCGGCCGTCGGCGGACATGCCGTGCAGGCTGGAGAACTCGACGTTGACGCCGGGCGACTGCACCAGCGAGACCCCCGCCACCAGGGCCAGCTCGCACTCGCCCTGGCGCAGCGCGGTCGCGGCCAGGTGGCTGCTGACCAGCCCGCTGGAGCAGGCGGTGTCGATCGTCATCGAGGGGCCGGTCAGCCCGTAGAAGTACGACAGCCGGCCCGAGGTGATCGCCCCGGAGTGCCCGGTGTGGAAGTGGCCGTCCATCCGGTCCAGGTGGCGGCCGTTGAGCACATAGCTGTCGTGGGTCATCAAGCCGACCCAGACGCCGCCGCGCTGCCCGCGAAGCTGCTCTAGGCGCTGTCCGGCGTCCTCCAGGGCCTCGAAGCTGACCTCCAGCAGCAGCCGCTGCTGTGGATCGCTGGCCATCGCCTCGCGCTCGGAGAGGCCGAAGAAGCCCGCGTCGAACTGCTCGAAGCCCTGGATGAAGCCGCCGTTGAGGGTGTTCGTCCGCCCGGCGGTGTCCGGGTCGGGGTGGAACCAGGCCCGCGCGTCCCAGCGGTCCGACGGCACCTCGGCGATCGCGTCGCCGCCGGCCAGCAGGAAGCTACGCAGCTCCTCGGGGCCGTGCACCCCTCCCGGAAGGCGGCAGGCCATCCCGATGATCGCGATCGGCTCCTCGGGGGCGAGGCGAGGGGCGTCCTCCTCCACGGGCTCCGGCCCGGCCTCGCTCAGCCTCTCGGTCACGAGGCGTTGCACCGCGGCCAGCGAGGGGTGGTCGAAGACCAGCGTGGCGGGCAGGCTCAGGCCCAGGCGGCTGCCCAGCCGATCCCGCAGCTCGACCGCGAGCAGCGAGTCGACGCCGAGCTCCTGGAAGGATCGGCTCCAGTCGGTGGGCCCGTCCGGGTCCAGCCCCAGCGAGCGGGCCAGCTCCTCGCGCAGCACGGCCTGCAGGTCCTGCGAGGCCCGAGGGCGGGGAGATGCGGGCGCACGGGCGAGGGAGGGGCGCTGCATCCGGGCGAGGCCGATGCTGGCCTGCGAGGCGCTGGCCGCGCGACCCAGCAGCCCGATGGCCTCGTCCGGCGAGAGGGGGTGCAGGCCCTGGCGAGCCGCCCGCTGGCGATCCTCGGGTCGGGCGCGGGCGGCCATGCCGACCTCGGACCAGGGACCCCAGGCCAGGGAGATCGCCGGCAGGCCCTGACGGCGGCGCCAGGCGGCGAAGGCGTCCAGCCAGGTGTTGGCGGCGGCGTAGGCGGCCTGCCCGGCGGGCCCCAGCCAGCCGGAGATCGAGGAGAACAGGATGAAGTGCTGGAGCGGCTGACCGGCCAGCGCCCCGTGCAGGGCCAGGGCGCCCTCGCGCTTGGGGGCCAGCACCCGGGCCATCTGCTCGGCGGTGGCGCGCGGGATGGTGGCGTCCTCCAGCACCCCGGCGGCGTGGATCAGCCCGTGGATGGGACCGAGTGGGGCCAGGGCCTCTCGCAGGGCGCCCTCGTCGCAGACATCCACGGCCAGGGTCCGCATCGGCACCCGGCTGGCGGGAAGCGGCTCCTGCGGGGCCCGGCGCGAGAGCAGCAGGATCTCCTCCACCCCGGGCTGCTGGGCCAGGGCGGCGGCGAGGCGAAGGCCCAGCCCCCCCAGGCCGCCCGTGATCAGCCAGCGGCCGGTGGGCACGAAGGGAAGCGCGGGGAGGGCCGTGGGCACGGTGCGAGGGGCGAAGAAGCGCCCGCCGCGGCAGGCCAGCTCGGGCTCGCGTGAGCCGAGGGCGGCGAGGATCGGCTCCAGAGCTTGATCATCGGGGTCGAGGTCCAGCCAGCGCGCCGCTGCGCCCTCGGCCCGCAGCACCCGCACCAGCCCGCTCAGCAGCGCCCCGTCGGGGTGCATCGGGCCTTCGCCGACGTCGGCGGCCCCCCGGGTGATCCACAGCGACGGCAACGGCACAGGCAGGCTCAGCAGGTGCTGGGCGAAGGCCAGGCCGTCCGCTCCGGGCCAGAGCACGATGCCGGGCACCTCGACCAGCACCTCGCGCAGCGCGTCCTCCTCGACGAAGACCTGGACTGGACCCTCAGGCGGCTCCGCGCTCGGCTTGACCTCCTCCCAGCGGCGGATCCAGGCAAGGTCCTGCTCAACCGGGCCTCGGCTCGGCGCCGCCCGCAAGAGCAGACCTTCGACGCGGAGCAGCTCCCGGCCCTGATCGTCGCAGGCCCGCAGGCTGGCGCGGACCTGCTCGCCCCCGACCTCGCCCTCGCTCTCGGCCAGGCGCAGCTCGGCGCGATCGATGCGCCCCGGCGCCAGCAGGATGCGCTCGGCCCCGGCCGGCAGCATCCGGGTCGGGCTGTGTTCGAGCAGCAGCGCGCCGACGGCCTGCAAGGCGGCGTCGAGCAGGACGGGGTGGGCCGCGCCCCGCCAGGAGCCCTGGACCGAAGGCGGCAGGGACAGGCTCGCGTGCGCGCTCCTCCCGTCCATCTGCAGGCCGACCAGCCCCCGGAAGGCCGGCCCGTAGTCGACCCCGACGGCGTCGAGCGAGTCGTAGAATCGCGCCGCCGCCGCGGCCCCGTCCTCGAGGACAGCCAGCGGCTGCCCCTGCGCGAAGCTGCCGACGCCGACGGTGGCCCGGGCGTGCAGGGTCCAGGCCTCCTGGCCCTGCTCGCGGCGGGCGCTCATGCTGGCCTGGAAGCGGCCGTCGGGCTGGGGGCGCAACAGGATCTGCAGCCGGACGGCTCCCTGCTCGGGCAGGACCAGGGGCTGGAGCAGGCTCAGCTCGCCCAGCTCGATCTCGGGCTGGCCCAGCAGGGCCTCTCCCGCGCGGCGCAGGGCCTCCCAGGTGCAGACCGCCGGGAAGATCGCCTGCCCGTCGACCCGATGGTCCCGCAGCTCGGGCAGGAGGGCGAGATCCAGGCGGCCCTCGAAGAGGAAGAGGCCCTCGGCCAGGGCGACCTGCCGCTGGAGCAGCGGGTGGTCCAGGCGGCGCCCGTCCTCGGCCAGGGGCTCGGGCAGGGAGAGCAGGCTGCCCTCGAAGGGCTCGGTGGGCAGGGCGAGGAGCGAGGCGGGAGCGGGGTCATTGGCAGTGACGGAGGGCCGCTGGCCCGAGGCGATCTCCCGCAGCAGCGCGCGGGCCTGGTCCAGGTCGGCGACGAGGCCCGAGGCGACAACGGCCCGAGGCTGCCGGGCGCGGGCCAGGGTCCAGCAGAAGGAGGCGAGGTCGGGCCGCTCGGCGTCGAGGTGCTCCAGCAGCCGCTGGGCGAGGGCGTTCAGGGCGCTGTCGCTGCGGGCCGAGAGGCGCAGCAGGCGAGGGCCCGCTGCGGGGACCAGCGGCGGTCGTGGAGGGGCCTGCTCGACCACCGCCCAGGCGTTCGTGCCCGAGAAGCCGAAGCTGCCGACGCCAATACGCCGGGTGCCCTCGGGCCAGGGCGTGGCCTCGACGAGGGGCCGGATGGCCTGCTCGGTCCAGGGGATGTGGCGGTTGCCGGGCGAGGCGTGCAGGGTCGGCGGCAGGGTCGAGGCCTGCACGGCCAGCACCGCCTTGAGCAGCCCGGAGATGCCGGCGGCGCCTTCCAGGTGGCCCAGGTTGCTCTTGATCGAGCCCAGGTGCAGCGGCGGGGCCTGGGGGTCGTCACGATGGAGGGCGGCGGCCAGGGCCCCCACCTCGATCGGATCGCCGAGCTCGGTTCCGGTGCCGTGGGCCTCGACCGCCTGGAGCTGGTGGGCGTCGATGCCCGCGTCGCGCAGGGCGGCGGCGATCACCGCCCGCTGGGCCAGCCCGTTGGGCGCGGTCAGGCTGGCGGCCCGCCCGTCGTGATTGATGGCGCTGCCACGCAGCAGGGCAGCCACCGGCCAGCCCCGGCGCTGGGCCACCGACAGCGGCGCCAGCAGCAGGAAGCCCCCGCCCTCGGCCCGGACATAGCCGTCCGCCCCGGCCCCGAAGGCCTGGCAGCGACCGGAGGGAGAGAGCAGGCCCAGGGCCGAGAAGGCCACCCCCCAGCGCGGCGAGAGCACCACGTTGACGCCGCCGACCAGGGCCAGCTCGCACTCGCCCCGACGAAGGGAGGCGGCGGCGAGGTGGGCGGCGACCAGCGAGCTGGAGCAGGCGGTGTCGACGACCATGGCCGGACCGCGCAGATCGAGCTGGTGGGCGATACGACCGGCGGCCGTGCTGTGGACCGAGCCGGTGGCCGACAGCGGGTCGATGTCCTGCAGGTGCGGCCGCCAGACCGCCCGGCCCTGGTAGTCGGTGCCGCACAGGCCCAGGAAGACGCCGACCTGCTGGCCGGCCAGCTCGTCGGGGCGGATGGCCGCGTTCTCGATCGCCTCGAAGGCGAGCTCCAGGGCGAGGCGGTGCTGCGGGTCCATCGCCGCCGCCTCGCGCGGGCTGAGCCCGAAGGCCGCCGCGTCGAAGCGCAGGATGTCGTGGACGAAGCCGCCCAGCCGGGTCGGCAGCAGGCCGCTGCCCTCGGGGCCCAGCGCATCGGTGTCCCAGCGCCCCGGCGGCACCGGGCCGATCGCGTCGACGCCCGTCCACAGCAGGCGGCGGAGCTGCTCGGCGCTGTGGACCCCGCCGGGCAGGCGGCAGCTCAGGCCGACGATGGCGAGAGGTTCCGAGGCCAGTGTTTCCGAGGCCCGGGGGTCCGAGGCCAGGGGCTCGACGCTGAGGCTGCGAGCGGGGGTCTCCTGCCTGGCGCTGAGCGAGGCCGCCAGCCGCTCGGCGCTGGGGTGGTCGAAGAGCTCGGCGACCCGCACCGGCCGGCCAAGCTCCACTCCAAGCCGCTGGGCGCAGACCACGAGCTGGATCGAGCTGCCACCCAGCTCGAAGAAGCCGCGGCGGGGGTCGATCTCCGGCCGCCCGATCACCGCGGCCATCACCGCGGCGATGCGGGCCACCAGCCCCGAGTCGCGGCTCGCCTGGACCGCGCCGGGCCGGGGCAGGGCCTTACGATCGGCCTTGCCCGCCTGGGTGCGCGGGATCTCTGCCACCGCCAGCAGGCGACTGGGGACCATGTACTCGGGCAGGGTGCGGGACAGGGCCTCGCGCAGGGCCTCCTCGCCGGGATCCTGCGGGCCGGGCTGGTACCAGGCCAGGACCCGGTCGCCCAGCTCCTCGTCCCGCCAGGGTGCGGCGACGGCCTGCTGGATCCCCGGAAGCGCCCGCAAGGCGGCCTCGATCTCGCCCAGCTCTACCCGGTTGCCGCGGATCTTCACCTGGTCGTCCAGACGACCCAGGTGCTCGATCTCCCCGGTTTCATCGAGCCGGCAGAGATCCCCGCTGCGGTACAGCCGCTCGCCGGGCAGGCCGAAGGGGGTCCCGTCGATGAAACGTTCGGCGCTGAGCTCGGGCTGGCCCCGGTAGCCGCGGGCGAGGCCGATCCCGCCGATCAGCAGCTCGCCTTGCGGGTCGAGCAGCGTCCGGTAGCCCGGCAGCGCCCGTCCGATGCGGATCGCCTCGGGGAGGGCCGGGACCTTCCAGACCGTCGCGAAGACCGTCGCCTCGGTCGGTCCGTACAGGTTCCACAGGGGAGCTTGGGCCGACAGCGTGCGGGCGAGGTCCAGCGGCAGCGCCTCACCCGCCGAGAAGATCGTCTGCGTGGGCAGGGGACGCCAGCCCGCGCGCAGCAGCAGCGAGAAGTAGGTCGGAGTCGCCTGGATGAGATCGACCTCGTCCAGGGCTGCGGCCATGACCTGCGGATCGCGGATCTCGCGGGCGTCGAAGAGCCGGATGCTGGCCCCATGCAGGAGGGGAAACAGCAGCTCGACCATGGAGATGTCGAAGCTGGCGTTGGTGGTCGCCGCCACCTGGCCGCCCGGCCGGGGCCTCCAGATCCAGGCCAGCTCCGCCAGCAGGTGCTCGATGGCGCCGCGCTCGATCTCCACCCCCTTGGGCCGCCCTGTCGAGCCCGAGGTGCTCAGCACATAGGCGAGCGCCTGCGGGCCGGGTTGAGGCGGAAGGGGCTGATCCGAAGGATCCGGCCAGAGGTCCGCCTCGGTGAGGACCAGCCGCGCGCCGGCGTCGGCCAGCATCACCTCGCGCCGGGCAGGGGGCAGGCTGGGGTCGACCGGGATCCAGGCTGCCCCCGAGGCCAGGATGCCCCAGATGCCGACCAGCAGCGGGGGGCCTCGGCCGCAGAGCAGGCCGACCACCTGGTCCGGGCCCGCACCCTGCGCCCGCAGGCTGTGGGCGACGGCCATCGCCCTTCCCCACAGCTCGCCGTAGCTGAGGGTCCGATCGCCGGCGATCACCGCGATGGCATGCGGATCGCGGCGCACCTGGGCTTCGAGCTGGTGGAGCAGCGGTGGTATGGCGGTNNCGCCCGCCGGACCAGGGGCCGATCGGGATCCGCGAGGCCCTGCTCAATCAGCTCGCGCAGCTCGTCGAGCATCTGCTCCGCGCGGCCCGGCTCGAAGCGGTCGGCGTCGACCTCCAGCTCCACCCACAGGCCACCGCTCGGCAGCCGCGCTGACTTCACCTTCAGCTCGAAGCGAGCGCTGTCGTGCGGGGCGCAGTCCAGCGAGCGGAGGTGCAGGCGCCAGCCGGCGGGCAGGTCCAGCCCCTCGGGCGCCAGCTGTGCGCCGATGATCACCCTCACCAGCGGCTGCCCGGGATCGGGCGAGAGGGCCCGCAGCTCGGGATGAGGCAGGCGGCCGTGGGCGAGGGCGAGGCCGACCGCCTGCTGGCTGGCGTCCAGCAGCGCGCGCAGCGTGGGCGCGGCGCCGACGGCGATCCGGACCGGCACGATGTTGACGAAGGTGCCGAGCAGCCCCTTGCTGCCCGGGAGATCACGCCCACCGTGGAAGACCCCCAGGGCCAGCTCGGGTCCGCTGCCGCGAAGCGCCAGCATTCCCGCGAAGGACGCGAAGAGCGCGCGGTAGGGAGTGCAGCCCTGCTGCCGGGCGAGGGCGTGCAGGGCCGCCGTCGTCGCCGGCTCCAGGTTCAGCCGGGCGAGGTGGCCCCTTCTGGGGGACCGGGCGGGGTGCGAGGGAGTGGGCCAGTCGCGGAGCTGCCGGGCCCACCATTCCCGCTCGGTCGGGCCATGGTCCTCCAGCCACGCCGCCTCGGCCACGGCGTGCTCGGCGAAGCTGCCGCCCAGCGGGGGCAGCGCCTGGTCCTCGACCAGCAGGACCAGCTCGCGGGCCAGGATCATCAGCGAGGCGCCGTCCACCGTGATGTGGTGGCTGTCCAGCAGCAACCAGCTGCCCCGCGGCCCCAGGTCGACCAGCGTGGTCCGCAGCGGCGGATCGTGCGCGAGGTCCGCCCGGCGCGCCTCAGCGGCGCGGATCCGCACCGCCATCGCGCGATCCTGGTCCGCGGGCGGGCTGTGGGTCAGGTCAACGAGCTCAAGCGGCAGGGGCTGAGCGTTCGCCCGCATCCGCAGCTCACCGCCGACCAGGTGCCATCGGATTCGGAGGGCCTCGTGCCGAGCGCTCATCGCGTCGAGCGCCCGGCGCACCGCCTCCGGCTCGATCCGCCGCTCGCAGCGCAGCTCGAAGTGAACCCCGTAGCCCGGGCCCGCTGCCACCTGCTCGGCCAGCCAGATGGCCCGCATCGAGCGAGGAGGCAACAGGTCGTATGCGTCGGGCACGAGGTCTCGTCCGGGCGATCAAATGGTTTGAGGGCGGGGCGGGGCGTGTGGGGGTGCCAGACTGGGATGCAATTTAAGCGAATCGGCCATGCCTGCCAAGACGGGGCGCGTCTTGCCCCCACCTCCCCCGGTCCCGGTTACTCCTCAGCATGTCCCCCATCCCCTCCCTGACCGTCCACCACCTCGAGTCCTCACGCTCCCAGCGCATCCTGTGGCTGCTGGAGGAGCTCGAGCTCCCATACCAGCTCGTCCGCTACAGCCGCGACCCCAAGACGATGCGGGCCGATCCGGCCCTGAAGGCCCTGCACCCGCTGGGCAAGTCGCCGGTGGTCACGTTGGGCGACGGGCAGGTCCTGGCCGAGTCCGGCGCGATCATCGAGTACTTCGTCGAGGCCACCGGCAAGCTCGCCCCGCCGGCCGGCACGCCCGAGCGGCAGCTCTACCGGCACTGGCTGCACTACGCCGAGGGCTCGCTGATGCCCCCGCTGCTGGTCAAGCTGATCACGGGACAGATCCGCGGGGCGCCGGTGCCCTTCTTCCTGCGCCCGATCACCCGCCAGATCGCCGAGAAGGTCGACAAGAGCTTCACCGACGCCGAGATCCAGCTCCACTTCGACTACCTGGAGCAGGCCCTGGACGGCAGGCAATTCTTCGTCGGATCGGAGTTCACAGGCGCCGACATCCAATTGTCCTACGGCGTGCGCGCCGGCCTCGCCCGGGGAGAGGTCGGCGAGCGCCCCCGCCTGCAGGGCTGGGTCGAGCGGATGAAGGCGCGGCCGGCCTATGTGCGGGCGATCGAGAAGGGCGGCGAGGACACGCTGCTGAGCTGAGTGGACTCGACTTGGGGTGCAACACACGTTCAGAGGAGGCCGCGAGTCAGGTCGTCCAGATCGAGAGCGAGGTAGCCCGCAGCAGCGCACGCCGCCCGCTGGCGTTCATCCAGCGCAGGTGCGATCGCCACCCGCTCCAGGCCATACCGCCGAAGCTCGGGGTTGAGCTCCAGAAGACGCTCGACGTGGCGGTCGAAGCGCGAGAGATCAGCCACCAGTCGCTCTGGATGCCGCTTGCATGACCCCACACGCAAGCGCCCTCCGACTTCGTCCACGGCGACGAGGTCGATCTCGGCGCCCTTTCGATCCCACCATCCACGGACCGGGGTGCTCAAGGGAAAGTCCCCCACTCCCCGCCGGCTGCGCTCGTGCATGAGCGCGGCGGCGAGGTGCTCCAGGGCATGCCCCTCCAGGGTGGCGAGGCGCGGCATGACCTGGTCGAGGAGAGAGGGCAGGTCCCTGAGTCCCATGAAGGCGACGGGGTCGGCCAGGGCACCCAACCAGGCGACCAGGAAATTGTCGGTGATACGATAGCGGCCGTCTCGGGCCTTTGGGGAGGCGAAGGCCGGCCTGACGCGCTCCACGAGCTGGAAGCGCTCCTCCAGAGCCGCCAGCCAGGCGCCGACCTGGGCGCTGGTGTGACCGGCGGTGCCCTCGATATGGGCGGCGATGTCGGCGCGCGGTGCATCGGGATGGGCCGCCAGGTAGCGCAGGAGCGGGTCGTAGCGTCCCCGCAGCTCTTCCAGCAACCAACCCGCACCGTCGGCGGCGAGGGGCGCGGTCCCCGAGAAGAACATCCGGGCGAGAGCTTCCCGAGGCTCCAGAGCCAAGGCGCCGACCTCATATGCGTCGCGCCAGTACTTCGGGATTCCTTGGAGTAGATTCCAGAAGAAGAGCAGGCGAGGGCCGTCCAGGTGCCCGTGCCGCGCCAGGATGCCCGCCGTGACGCTCGGCGCCAGGTGGTCCAGCTGCAGAACCGCCGTTGTGCGGCCGAAGAGCGGGGCGCGATACCCGCTCAGCAGGGCCTCCATCTCGGTCTGAATCGACCCCAGCAGGATCAGCCCGCCTTCGGTGGGTAGAGCGCCCGGGGCGCGCAGGCTGTCGACCTGGAACTGGAGGGCGGAGTTGAAGGCGTAGAGCGCCTTGCGGGCGAAGGCCTGATATTCGTCGAGCACGACGACGTAGCCTTCGCGTATCAGCCGCCCCAGCGCGCTCGCGAGCGTGAAGAGATCGGTGAAATCGGTCTCCGCGACGCCCGACATGCGCAGGTGCTCGCGGGCGCCCAGCACGACCCCGGCGGGATCGGCGTCGGGGATGTGGATGTAGGCGATGCGCTGGCGCCCGCTTTGCCGAAGGGCGTGCAGGACCAGGGTCGTCTTGCCGATCCGCCGACGCCCACCGACCCGCAGGAAGAAGAAGCGTCGCGCCGCGAGCAGCTCTGCCAAGGCCGCCAGCTCGGTCTCGCGGCCGTAGAAGGACCAGGGTGGCTGCAGGTCTTCGCTCATCTCCCCAACAAGGTAACCGCCATTACCTTATTCGCCCACCCCCCTACTCGACCCGCAGATCGTCCACCCACAGATCCCCGTCCAGCCAGCCTCGCGCCCCCAGCCGCAGCGCGACCCCCTCGACCCGCTCCAGGTCGACCCCGACCAGCGCGCCCAGGTCGACCCGGGCCGTGCCCCAGTGGCGGCCGACGATGCCGCGCTCGCCCATCGCCTCGGACAGGGCCACGCTGACCTCGTTGCCGTCGGCGTCCCAGACGGCCAGCTCGACGTCCACCTCGCGGTCGGGGCAGCTCCCGGTGCTGGGAGGTGGACAGTCGCGTGCCAGGCGCAGGCTGAGGGTGTCCCAGGCGCTGAGGTCGACCGGGGCGCCTCCGGGGTCGAGGAAGGCGGCCAGCTCGGCATCGGCCTCTGTCCAGCTCAGCCGGCGGGAGCGGGCCCACTCGCCGATGCGGTCGAGGCGCTCGTCGCTGCGGCCCCAGGCCCGCAGGCCCTCCTCGTACGGTGCACCGTTCTCGGACAGATCCAGCTCCAGGTCGACGTTGGCCCCGCCCCAGAGGTTCTCGCCCTCCCCGGCCTGGAAGTCGTCGATCGGCAGCGCCCGGGCGGCGTACCGTCGGCCGGTCACCGAGACGCCCTCGTCGGAGAGCGAGGAGGAGAGGGCCTCGCTGCCAAAGAGGGGCAGCTCGTAGCCCAGATCGCCCCCGGCCTCGCCCAGGCCCCCGAAGCGCCGCAGGAAGGCGGTGCTGTAGTGCTGGTCGAGGTCGTGCCGGTCTTCGATCGGGATGGTGGAGAGGCTGGTCTTGGAGCCGGCGGTGCCGGCGTCGTAGCTGTCCTCGTGGTTGGCGCCGTGCAGGGTGACCAGCAGGCTGGGTCCGACCGTCTGTTCGTAGGAGACGTCGACCAGGGGCCAGGGCTCGTCGGCGTCCAGCGCGCCCGAGAAGAGCAGGATTGGCCGCACGGGGAAGGGACGATCGCCGTTGTCCTCGGGCTCGCCCCAGTCCTGGGAGGCGGTCTGCAAGGGGCTGACGGGCTGAAAGACGATGGCGCCGAGAACGGAGGGGTCCCGCCAGAGCGAGATCAGGCTGGCGCCGCCGCCCCGGGAGTGACCGGAGACGAAGACCCGGCTGGAGTCGACCCGCCCGTACAGGGGCGAGGAGGGGTCTTCGCTGAGCTCGACGAGGCGCTGCACGGCGGCGAGCTGGAAGGTGGACATGTCGACGAGGTTCTGCCAGCTCTGCGAGATGCCGCTGACGTTGGTCGACGAGTCCACGCTGGCGACCAGGGCGCCGTGGCTGGCCCAGTGGGCGTGCAGCACGGTGTAGTCGTCGTAGATGTCGGTCGGCGAGTGGGCGGCGTGGTGGAAGGCCACGACCGGCAGCGGACCCTCCGCGATGCCGCCGGCGCCGTCGCTGGGGTAGGCCAGGCGCAGCTTGACGTTGGTGCGTGTGCCGCGGGAGACGGTGATGCTGGGGATGGTCAGCTCGAAGGAGTCGGTCGGGTAGGGTCCGTCCTGGGAGGGCACGAGCCCGGCGGCGGGCAGCTCCTCGTCCAGGGCGGGCAGGATGGCCTGGTACAGGCGCAGATCGACGACGGCCTCGCCCTCCCACACCGCCGCGGCGATGCGCCAGGCCCCGCTCTCTTCCGGCAGACCCGAGAGCAGGCTCCCGCTCAACGACAGGCCGGCGGGCAGCTCGTGTACGAGGGCGTCTGTCCAGGGCAGCGTCTGGACCAGGTCCTCGCCCACCCGGCCGTCGGGCAGGAAGAGGGGCTCGGTCCGCAGCGAGCTGCCGACCAGGGCCTCGGGGAGGCTGAGATCGAGCGGGCAGCCCTCGGGACCCTGGACCGACCAGCGCAGGGTGCCCACGCCGCTGGCCTGCACCGCGTCGAAGAGGGCCTCGCCCGCGAGGTTCTCGGCCTCCAGCAGGCCGCCCAGGACCAGCCCCTCGGAGCGGTCGTCCAGGCGGAGCGAGAGCTCGACCGGCGCGCCGTCGAAGTCGCTCAGGGCCAGCCGCAGCGGGTCCAGCAAGCCGCTGCGGGCGGCGGGGCCCGGGCTCTGGAGCACATCGACCCAGGGCAGCGCGGCCAGCGGCTCGCTGAGGGCGGGCTCGACGCCCTCGGCCTCGGCCAGCAGCGCACCCTCGACGCAGCCGCCCAGGACCAGCCCCTCGAAGCGGGCCCGCCCGCCGACCAGCTCGGCCTCAGCCAGGAGCTCGCCCTCGAGCCGGAGGGTGATCGTGGCCTCCTCGTCCAGACGCTCGCCACTGTCGGCGTCGAGCAGCTCCACCTCGACCTCGAAGGGCTCGCCCGAGAGCAGGTCCGCGGGAGGCTGGGCCGAGAACTGCAGCAGCCGCGCGGCCTCCGGGTCGGGGGTCTCCGGGTCGGTGGTCTCTGTGTCGGTGGTCTCCGTATCGGGCACCTCGACCTTGCCCGGCTCGCAGGCCAACATCACCCCCAGCATGAACAGAGCGTTCGTCACGGTGTGGCCTCTCCCCAGCTCAGGCGGTCGTACTCGACGGTCCCGATCCCGTAGTCGCTGCGCACCAGGTCGACCACGCCGAAGCCCGCGGGCTGCGAGGCGGCCGGGCGCCACTCCACCAGCTCCAGGCGGTCCAGGCGCACCACCGTCGTCTGACGCTGCGGGGGCTGGAGCAGGATGTTGACGATGGCCGCGTTGGGCTTCATGCCGTTGAGCGGCTCCATCGCCGAGGCGGGGATGTCGACCAGGGTCTGGCGCCACTCGCCCTCGACCATGCCCACGGCGATCTCCACCTCGCGCAGCTTGGCGTTGACGGGCTCCTCGGTCGGATCGGCGTCGGCGACATGGTACAGATCCAGCCGCACCGTCAGGCCGTCGGTCTCGCCGCTGGCCCAGGCCGTCAGGCGGATCGAGTAGGAGGCCTCCCCGTCCAGCGGCTCGGTGCCGCCGGCCTCGGCGTAGAGGCGGTGGGGCGGCATGGCGACCTGGCCCAGGGTGCGCACCAGGACCGGACCGGTGTTGTCGGGGCCGCGGGTGAGCTGCAGGCTGGTCAGGCCCTCGGCGACTCCGCGGGTGCTCAGGCTGGCGTCACCGGACTCGAACTTCCAGCCGGGCATATCGCCGATCACCTCGTCGGTGTCGGCGTTCTCGAAGGTGCCCATCCCGATCAGCCCTCGCCCGACCCAGAGCCCATCCCGAACCGGATCCTCCACCAGGGTGGAGCGGACGAGCCCCTGCTGCGGCAGATCGGCCCAGCCGCTGGGGGAGAGGACGACCAGCTCGCGGCGGACCTCGGGCGCGTCGGGCACCATCCGGCCGGTGCCCCACTCGTAGACCAGGTGCCCGGGACTGGCTTCGGCGGGGCGCTCGGTGGCGAAGACCACCAGGTCGCGCCCGACGTCCAGCCGGGTGGCCAGGGCCTGCATCCAGCTGCGCTCGGCGATGGTGGCGAGCACGCCGCGTCCGGCGCTGTCGACCACCGGCACCGGTCGGTAGCTGTCCATGTACAGAGGCAACAGGCGCAGGTCCAGCAAGCTGCCGTCGGCATCCCAGACGCTGCGCACCATCGTGGCGGGGAAGGTGATGTAGCGGTTCTGGTCGAAGAAGAGGTTGCCCAGGCTCCAGAAGATGGGCGCGCCCTTGTACCACTCCACGCCTTGCAGGACGTGGGGGTGATGTCCGAAGACGATCGAGGCGCCGGCGTCGATGGCGGCGCGGGCGGACTGGGAGAGCGCCAGGGTGGGCACCGGCGCGTACTCGACGCCGGAGTGGATCTGGACGACGACGACGTCGGCCTCGGCGGCCGCCTGGGCCACCCGGGCCGCGGACTCCTCGCCCCACCAGCCCGAGGCCCCGCCGTGATCGCGGCGCGCCAGGAGGTCCTGCAGCTCGGGGTAGACCTCGACCACCGAGGCCCAGATCTCGGCGGCCGTCTCGGCGTCGACCTGCGGCTCCAGCTCCTCGAAGAGGAACCAGGCCGAGCCCGCCCGGCGCTCGGCGACCTCGACCCCCAGCGCGGGCCAGCCCCAGCTCCGCGCCTCCCACTTCCAGGGCGAGGCCGAGCTGCTGGGGTCGGCCGGCGCCCGGGAGGCGTCGGTGGGCAGCTCGTCGTTGACCGACTCGCCGCCCAGGCTGCTGAAGGCCAGCATGGCGACACGGGCGCCGTTGACCTCGATCCAGGCGGGCTCCGCCGCCTCCTCGGCGTCCGCCCCGGCGCCGGCGCGGAGCACGCCCGCCTCGTCGAGCAAGGACAGCGTCGAGTCCACCCCCTCGTCGAGCCAGTCGCGGACGTGGTTGTTGGCCAGCCCGACCACGTCCACGCCGAGCTCGTCCAGGGCGGCCAGCACCTCGGGCGGCGACTGCAGCAGGTAGCGCTTGCCCGGGTAGGCGGCCTCGTCGGGCAGCTCGCCGACGGCGGTCTCCAGGTTGAGCATCGTCAGGTCGGCCAGCCCGAAGGCGGGGGCCAGGTCGCTGACCACCCGGCGGGCCGACGCGCCGTCGTCCCCGGTGACCACCAGCGCTTCCCCGTCGTCGGGCTCGAGGTAGCGTCGGGAGAGCATGGAGTCGCCGCCGGAGTGCATGGCGAAGCGGCGCCCGTCGGGGTTGGACCAGAGGCGGACCGGGACCTCGCGGCCGGCCCACTCCAGGCCGACCGGCACCGGCTCGCTGAGGTGCTGGTCGGCGCCGACGACGATCAGCGTCGGGCGCTCCAGGACGCCCAGGTCCAGCTCCCCGTCGCTGTTGCCTTGGACCCGCCGACCCTCCACCTCGGCCCAGGCGCCGGGCAGGGCGTCGCCGAGCTCGTCCTGGACGAGCACCCGCGTCCCGTCCGGCGAGCAGCCCGGTCCCAGGACGACCAGCAGCGCCAGGCCGCTCGCGCTGAGCGGTCGCCTACCGGCCATGCCTGCCGTGCCGCCGCCAGCCCCAGCCCAGGAGAGGCAGGAGCAGGAGGGCCGGCACGGAGCTGTCGCTGGGCGGCAGCGGGCCGTTGCAGCCGCCGCCGCTGATCTGGGCGTCGCGGTTGGCCTGCACCTCGGAGAGCTGGTCGTGGGTGCAGCGCACGGAGACGTCGGACCAGCCGGTGGTGCTGCCGTCGGTGCAGGAGGCCCAGACCCGCAGCTCCAGCGTCACGCAGTCGCCGGGGTCCTCGGGGGCGCGCCAGGTCACCGGCGAGCCCGAGGTCTGCAAGAAGTCGCCCTGGTTACCGTCCGACCACCAGGAGCAGGTGTCGACGTCGCCGCAGCTGCGTCCGCCGCTGATCCGGAAGTCCAGGAACTCGCCGAAGTAGGTGTCGCGCACATCGGGCGAGATCTCGCCCCAGGTGCTGCAGTCGTTGACGCCGGTGTCCACGGCGCCCGCGATCGGGGAGGCCAGCAGGACGGCGGCGAGCGAGGCGAGAGACAGCACGAAGCCTCCGAGAGAGAGGGGTGGCGCGCACCCCGACCGGCGGCAGAATAACGCAGAAGGGCGCCCGCGTCTGGACAAGCGCGCCAGGCAGACGCCGAGGTACCCGCTGCTCCTGCTCGCCCTGCTCTGCTGCGCCATCGCCTGGGCGCGCTGCGATCTGCGGCCGGAGGGGCCGGCCCAGGTGCTGCACGAGGGGGACCGCGCCTGGCAGGAGGGGCGTCGGGGCGAGGCCCGCTGCGCCTGGAAGCAGGCCAGCCAGGCCGAGGAGCAGGCGCCGGCGATCGCCGCGATGGCCAGGCTGCGGCTGCTGCGGGTCTCGGGCAACCTGGGCCTCTTCCGCCACGGCCCGCGGGCCGATCGGCTGCTGCTCGCCTGCCCGGAGGAGGATCCCGACTGCCGGCTGGCCTGGGTCGACCGGGAGCTGATCCTCAAGGAGCTGGGCCTCGGGGGGAGGCTGGAGCCGGCCTGCGCCGAGCTGGACGCGCTGCAGGCGGCGCGGCCCGAGGAGGTCGCGGCCCGGCTGGGCTGGGCGAGCCGCCTGGGGGCGAGCTGTCTGGGGCCGGATGTGGGGCCGGTTGTGGGGCCGGTTGTGGGGTCGGAGGTGCCGCCCGCTCCGGCGGCGCCGAGCCCGGGGACCTGGCTGCTGGCCCTGGGCGCGACCGGGGCCAGCGGGGTGGGCGCGGGGCCGGTGCTGCGCTTCGTGCATCCCGACCTGGGCTGGAAGGGCGCTCGCCTGGAGCTGGACGGCTTCGCCACCACCGGAGGGGCCGCCAGCGGGCGACTCAGCCTGCGCAGCGCCGGCTCGCCCTTCGTCTGGACCGGGGCCCAGGGCGCGGTCCTGCCGGGGGAGCTGCGCCAGGCCCGCGCCTTCCTCGCCCCGGGCCTCTCCCGACGCGGGGCCGCCCTCTGGCTGGGGCCGCGGCTGTCCTGGGAGAGCCTCGGTGGCGAGACTCTCTTCAGCCACGGCCTGCTCGCGGGGAGCTCCTGGCGGCGAGGCCCCGTCGGCCTCAGCGCCCAGGGCCAGCTGGGCCTGTGGGGGAGCCCCTGGGCCTGGACCGGGGCCGAGGCCCGCTTCACCGGCGAGCGCCTCGCCAGCCGCCTCGTCGGCAGCCTCGTCCCGGTCGAGGTCGAGGCCTGGCGCCTCCCCGCCTGGGGCGGCGGCGAGGTCCTGCGCGCGGCCTCCTTCCGCGAGGTGCAGGCCCCCGCCATGGCCGCCCTGGTCGCCGAGTGGCGGCAGCCCGTCGCCGGACCGCTGGCCCTGGTCCTCTTCGGCGAGGGCGTCTGGGCGGGAACCCCCCACGGCGGTGGCGGCCTCGGCGCGCGCCTGCACCTGCCGCCCCGCCCTCACAACACCGTCCGCCTCGACCTCGGCGTCGGCGACCTCGGCTGGGCCCTCTCTGCCGGGTGGGGCGAGAGCTTCTGACTAGCTAGTGCCTGGCACTAGCTAGTCACACCCGCGGTGCATTCTTGATACGACCCCTCCCCACCTGAAGGAGGCAGCATGTCCCACCTCTCCGGCTCGCCCACCGGGCCCCGCGTCGCGGTCGTCCTGTCCGGCTGCGGCTACCTCGACGGCTCCGAGATCAACGAGGTCGTCATCGCCCTGCTCGCGCTCAACCGCGCCGGCGCCCGGGTGCGCTGCTTCGCGCCGACCGGCCCGCAGATGCACGTCGTCGACCACCTCACGGGCCAGCCCGAGCCCGGCGCCACCCGCGACGTACTGCACGAGAGCGCCCGCATCACCCGCGGCAAGGTCGAGCCCCTCTCCAGCCTCGCCTCGCCGGACTTCGAGGCCATCTTCCTCCCCGGCGGCTTCGGCGCCGCCAAGAACCTCAGCACCTTCGCCACCCAGGGGCCCAAGGGCGCCGTCCTCCCCGAGCTGGCCGCCGTCCTGCGGCAGTTCCGCCAGGCCGGCAAGCCCATCGGCGCCGTCTGCATCGCCCCCGCCGTCGTCGTCATGGCCCTGGGCGAGGGCGAGGTCACCATCGGCCAGGACAGCGGGACCGCCGCGGCCATCGAGGCCCTGGGCGGTCGGCACCAGGTCTGCCCCGTCCAGAGCGCCCACATCGACGCCGAGCGCCGCATCGTCACCGCCCCGGCCTTCATGGAGCACGCCCAGCTCGCCCAGGTCGCCGACGGCATCGAGGCCGCCGTTGCCGCCACCCTCTCGCTGGTGCGCTGACCATGGACAAGCCGCTCAAGGGAAAGGTCGTCTGCATCACCGGCGCCGGTCGAGGCCTGGGCGCCGCCCTCGCCCGCGCCTTCGCCGCGCAGGGCGCCAGCCTCGTCCTCGCCAGCCGCACCCCGCCCGAGCTCGAGGCCCTCGCCGCCGAGCTCGGCGCCGCCTGCAAGGTCCCGGTCCTGGCCGTGCCCACCGATGTGCGGGTCAAGTCCGAGGTCGACGCGCTGATCGACGCCGCCGTCGGGGAATTCGGCCAGCTCGACGTCATGGTCAACAACGCCGGCCTCGCCATCTACGGCCCGGTCGAGTCCGTGACCCCCGACCAGCTCGACCTGATGATCGACACCAACCTCAAGGGCACCATCTACGGCAGCCAGGCCGCCTTCCGCGTCATGAAGCCGCGCCGCAGCGGCCTGATCGTCAACATCAGCAGCATCGCCGGCAAGCTGCACCTGCCCAACGAGAGCGCCTACAACGCCAGCAAGTGGGCGGTCAACGGCTTCACCGGCACCCTGCGCCTGGAGGCCGAGCCCCACGGCGTCAAGGTGAGCTGCGTCTGTCCGGGCGGCATCGACACCCCCTTCTGGAAGAGCATGGACTTCCTGCCCTTCCCGCCCAGCATCGACCCCGAGCGTGACTTCATGAAGCCGGAGGAGGTCGCCGGGACCGTGGTGCAGATCGCGCTGGGCAGCGGGGGGTACGTGCTGCCGGAGGTGGTGATGCTGCCGTTGATCACGGGGCGGGGGTGAGGCCACAACCGGGGCAGGAGGCGGACTGGATTGCCGGGCTGAGCCCGGAGGACTTCCAGCGCCTCGCCCTGGACCTGCTGCGCAATCACGCAGAGGGTGTGCGGCCTTTCGACCTGCCCCATGGTCGGACGGATGGCGGCTTTGACGGGGAGCTCGTTGGGAGCTTCGGAGGGCTGTCTGGGCGGGTGCGGGTCTCGGTGAAGGGGAACAAGACCTTCAAAGACCTCAAGGCTGACGCGCTCAAGGATTCGAAGACGCACGCGGGGCAGCCGATGCTGCTGGTCTCTCGCTTGCGACTGGACGAGTCGCAACAGCGCCGACTCAAAGAGGCGACAGGCATCCAAACCGAGGTGATTGATGGCGGAATGCTGGCCTCCTGGCTCCGCGACCTGCATCACCTACGCGCAAGCTGGTGGAACGAGGAGACGGCGCTGACGCCGATGAGCCTGCGCCTCGCACCCTGGCCCGAAGGCCGGCGCAGCTTGGGTCCATGGCTTCGAACAGAGTGCGCGGCCCTGGGCGCGCTGGTCCAAGCGGTCCATGAGGGCAAGCGCTTGGTCCTGCTGGCGACGCCCCCTCACACCCGCGGCGAGCGCTGCCTGTGGGGGCTGGGCCGTCGGCTCGACCGTCACCCCTCCGGCCGAGCGGCCTGGTGGCTGGAGGCGGGCCGCGCCCTCCCCGGGGACCTGGTGCCCAAGCAACGGGAGGCCGTGTTCTTTGCCACCCCCTCCAGCAGCGAGGAGGAGGACCTGCTGGACTGGGCCGAGGGTCAATGGGGACGGGGACATCGCTGCACTCTTGTCCTGGCGGTTGCCGACTTCCACCTGGGCGAGGTCCAGGCGCTCTATCGTGGCGACCCCAGCGAAGTGGGCGTCGTCCGCCTGAGCCGTCCGGCTGACTACGGGGAGGTCGAGCGGCTGACCCGCTGGTTGTTCGACAGTGCCCAAGTCAGCGATGTGACACGCCGGAACTTCGCCTACACATGGAGTCACCTGCCGTCCTTGATGGAACAGGGCGCCCGACGCCCAGAGCTTGGAGTCAAGCGATACTCCGACATCTTCGACCCGGACGCCCGCAGCCTCCTCGGGCGGCGCGCCTTGGTTGCTGAGCGCCCTGGGCTCGTCGAGCTCGAACAGTGGGCGGATGAGAGCAGCGGTCTGTCGCGAGCCGCCCGGGGAAAGATCCTGACTGACGCTGGGCGGTTGGGTTGGCTCGAGGTGAAGACCGGCTTTCCGAATTCTTCGGGGAGCCGATGGTTGATGATTCACGCCTGGCTAGTGGGAGACGCCACGGCCCTGGATGGGCTGCTACGGTCGGATCCACCGGACGAGGCGCTGCTCGGCCTGGCCTGGGCGGGCAGGGTCGACAACATCGAGCAGCACCTCCTGCTGCGCCTGCGGTCCGGGGGACTTCGAAGTGCCCTTGCTCTCCTCGCGCGACTGCCGTTCAGCACGGAGCGCCTCACTGGCGAGCTGATCGAAGCGGCCAACGAGGCTCTTGAGGACCTCTCCCCCGGCGAGGACCGCCTTCTCGCCGAGGCGCTCGAGAGGGCCGCGCGCTGGCCGCCGTTGGTGCCTGGTGCCATGAGTCTGGCACTACGCTTGCGTGAGCGTGGGATTCGGGACAGTCTATTCAGCCAGGGCCCAAGCGGGATCCTGACGTGGTTCACCGACCCGAAGCGAGGGATCTCGACGCTGACAGCCCTGGAGGGACTGGGTTGGATCCGAGATCGGCTGGATGAGTTGGAGCCGAAGATCGCCATTGACGCCGCAGCGCCCTGGCTGCGTAGCGCAGTGGAGCGCCAGGAATTCGGGCCGGGTGTCATGAGCTTCGGGCCAGCAGGGTGGAAGTCCGACAGCCCCCTGGTCCGAGATTGCTGGGAGCTGGCAGCCGAGATCCTCACTGGGCTGATCCGGCGGCGACCGATGGTCGAGCCCGCTTGGGAGGCCCTGCGTCCGATTGGCACTTCGCCGGTTGACCCCCAGGTGCAGTCCCCTGAGGCCCAGGTATCAATCGTCAGGCAGCTTCTCCATGACGCACTGCAGAGCCTACCCGACACTTCCGATCCATACTCTCGGGGCCTGGCCGACAGCACGCTCCTGGTGCAGGTCGTGCATGGCCCCGACAGGGGCTTCGTGGACGACGCGCTTGCGCGGGCCATCCTCGCAGGTCTCAGCCGTGACCCGCGTGTGGCCGCCGCAGTTGCGGGGGTGGCCACCCCGCGTCCGATCATCGATCCGGACGCGTTGCTCGTTGCCTACGAGGAGGGGGGCGCTGGCGCGGTGAAGCTTGAGTACGAGGCCTCGGCCAGGGACCATGTGCGCCTGGCCCGGCGCCTGGTCGAGGCCAGGGTAGACACCAATGATCTGATCACGCTGTTGAAAGTCATCGATGGTCGGATTGGCCCCGGTTGGGGCCAGCTCCCTGGCATGGATCTGTTTCGCCAGTGGGCTGAATTGGCCCCAACGGTCTTCGAACCAGTCCTGCTCGGCGATCGCTGGGCGGAGGTCCCTCGTGACCTTCAGGGCCCGCTTCTCCGCCAGGTAGCCCCCATCTTCGGACCTCGCTTGCGGGGGAGACCCAACCCGCAGACGCTCTCGCCGAAGCGCGCGGGCGCTGCCTTACGAATCCATCGCCTCTTGGATCGCCCGGATCGGGTCGAAGCCGACGAGGCGATCCGACTGCTCCCGGCCCTGGAGGAGCTGCTTGAACCGCATGAGGTGCTGGGAGTGATGGTGCGCCTCGCAGAGCGGCCGGACCCAGCGCTGTGGATCAGCCTTCTTGGGTGGTTGTGGCGTCATCTGAACATGAGACGTGCGACTGTGGACCCGCGCGACCTTCAGGTGCTGCTCGCTCGCATTCTGGTTCAGCCGGTTTCCTTCGCGGTCCTGGACGCGTTGATGTTGATCCCGCTCCATCCCGAGGCCCCGCACCGCCAGCTTGTCCTGGACGCGGCGGTCGAAGCCTTCACGCGGGTCTTGGAAGCGGACGACTCTTCATCCGAGCTCCCTTCGCGCCCGTTCGAGCACCCGCCCTTGGAACTTCTGTGCACCACCTTGATGACCCGCTCGCCCGCTCTGGGTGTTCGCTTGTTGGCGCGGCTTCCTCTCTCGGCCCGACGGAGTGTGCTGAAGGATCTCGCCAGAGAGGACATCGTGGCGATGCTGCTTGCCTGCCCCGATCCCCTGAACGCTCGGGAGCGCATCGAGATTGTCGACGCTCTGGCCAAGAGGCTCCCCAGCTACCAGATCGAGACGCTGGTCCGACAGTCGTCGCCCGAGCGCGGCAGGCTGCTGCTGATCGCTTCCGACGCCGCCGAGGCGCTCAGGCCGCTGGTCGATGAGTTGGCTCAGGGCATCGAGTCGCGCGAGGAGCGCCAGCGGTGGCTTCGGAAGGTGCAATTCGGCTCGCTCCTCTTCTACAAGCGCAGCGGTCCGCCTCAGCTCGCCCACGAGACGCCCGGCCCCCCGCCGAGCCTCCTGCCGGTCGAGGAACCGGATAGCTGAGCCCCAGGAGCCCCCATGTCCCGCCGCCTGCTGCGCTTCGAGCTGACGAACACCCGTTGCATCGAGTTCATCGAGATGCAGCCGTCGGAGGAGCTCAGCTTCGTGATGGGCGACAACGGCAGCGGCAAGTCCTCGCTGTTGGACGGCCTCGCCCTGCTGGCCGACATGGTCCGCGGCGGCCTGCACGAGGCGGCGATCGCCCTGCGACGGGGACTGCCCGTAGGCCCGTCCATCGATCTCGGGACCCTCTTCCGGCGGCCCGATCAGCCTATGCGCTGGACCCTGGAGTTCTCGATCGACGACCAGCGCTGGGTGTACGAGCTCGGGGTGCGCCGCACCTCGACCGATACTGGCATGGCCATCCACCATGAGCGCCTGGCCCGGCTGGATGTCGACGACGGCGAGGTGCTGCTGACCGACGAGACGGGCTGCCGGCTCCGCGATGGAAGCGAGGGCCGGAACGACTGGATGCCCGTCACCCCCTCCTCCGGCCACCCTGCCCTGGGCCGGGCCCAGGATCCCCTGGTCTATCCGCAGCTCCATCGGGTATGGTCCTTCATCTGCGGCATCCAGCTCGTCCGGCTGAACCCTGTCGAGATGAGGGGCCCAGCTGGCAGGGTCTCGATCGACCAGCTCCCCGATCGGCTGGGTCGGGATTTCCAGAGCCGGGTGCGCGCCTTGCTGCTCAAGCGGCCCGATCGGCGCGAGCCATGGCTGGATGACCTGGCGGCCCGAACCGGGTGGAAAGAGGTTCGAGCGAGCGATGGAGATGGGGACGAGCTGATGATGGTGCGGGAGGACGCGACCGTGGGGTGGTCCCCGCTGGTGTACGCCTCGGACGGACAGATTGTCTCGGCTTGGCTCGCCTTGCTCGTCCAAGCGCCGCCAGCCTCCCTCTCCGTGCTGCTCTTCGACGAGCCCGCGCTGGCGGTGAGCAGCAAGGGCATGGAGGATGTGGCGGAGTTCCTCAGCCTGCTGGCCGAGGACTTTCAAGTCATCGCCGCGACCCACTCGCGCGAGACGGTCGACGCGCACAAGCACGGAGACGACACCTGGGTGATGGAGCGGGTCTGGGGAGCGCCGGCTCGGATCACGCCGCTCAAGGAGCACCCTACAGGCAAGAAGCTGGCGCGCGTGGTGCCCCCTGGGTCGGCGGCGGAGCGCGCCTGGGGGGACCGCGACTGATGGCGAGACGCCCTGCGCCGCCCAGGTTGCACCTGCTCTCCGACCAGAGGGCCACCGCGGTGTTCTACGAGCAGGCGGTACGATGGATGGTGTCGGTCAAGATCACCAGCCGCTTCTTCGACCTGGGCGGCTTCGACAAGGACCCGGATCGGATCATCAACCTGGCGACCTCGACCGGCGACGTCAAGCGGGACTTCTTCCTGGTCCTCTTTGATGGTGAGGAGCCAGCCTACTTCGACGATCGCAAGGCCCGTGCCCGTCAGATTCGAGACTGTTTCCACCGCTGCGGAGTCGGGGAGGGACAGGTCGCTTCCTGGGTGGTGATGCCGACCACCGAAGCGCTGTACCTGACCACACCTGAGCTTCGGGACATCGTCTCCAAGCATCCCCGCCGAAGGCCGGCGCGTCTCGCCGAGCTGGAGGCGTTGGGTAGGACGATCCGTCATGCCGCTCCGGACAAGCGGAGGGTCGAGAAGGCGGTGTTGTCCGGCACAGACAAGAGCGCCCTCGCAGCGGCTGCTGCGGCCTGCGTCGCGCAACACGGCCTGCCCGACGACATCCCCTGCATCAACGCCATCCGCGCCTCCCTCCTCGCTTGGTCCGGCCGCACCTGACCCTCACCCCTCCCGCGACACCACCCGCTGCATCGCCCACAGCGCCAGCCCCGTCGCCAGCAGCGCCGAGCCCGCCGCCGAGAGCTGCCAGGACAGCGCCACCGCCTCCCCGCGCAGCAGCTCGGACAGCAGGATCTGCTGCGACAGCGCGGGCACGGCCATCATCCAGGCGGCGGGCGGGGCCGGGTCGAAGCTCATCCACATGCCCGGCAGCATCGGCACGAACAGGGTCAGGGAGAGGTAGGTCTGGGCCTCCTTGAAGCTCTTGCAGAAGCTGGCGATCAGCAGCTGCATGGCCGAGGCCATCGCCGCCAGCGGGAGGATGTGCAGCAGCATCATCGAGGCCGTGGTCGGGCCCAGCAGCAGGCGCACGCCGATGCGATCGAGGTCGAGCAGCGGCAGCGACAGCAGGGTCAGGAAGAGGCAGAGGGTGACGCCGGCCATGCCGAAGCTGAGGCCGGCGAGCCACTTCCCCAGGACGATGGACAGACGCGAGGCCGGAGTCAGCAGCAGGGGCTCCCAGGAGCGGCGCTCGCGCTCGCCGGCGGTGGCGTCGATGGCGATGTACAGATTGCAGAAGAAGGCCGAGAGGATGACGAACATGCCCAGCATGGCGCCGATCATGCTGCCGCCGCGGTGCTCGGGGGTGGAGACGTCGACCGTGTCCAGGACGAAGGGTTGGACCAGGCTGGGATCGACGCCGCGGGCCAACAAGCGCATCATCCCCAGCTCGGAGGACTGCGTCGCGACGACACGCTCCACAGAGCGGACCACGCCGCGGTTGGACGCCTTCGAAGAGTCGACCACCAGCTCGAGCACGACCGGGTCGCCCTCCTGCAGCTGCTCCTCGTACTCGGCGGGCACCCGCAGGACCGCTTGCAGGGCCCCGTCCCGCACCTGCTGCTCGGCGTCGACGGGTGCCGGCTCGACCGTGAGCTTGCGCTCCAGCCGCTCGATCAGGACCGGGGCGTGCTCGGCGCCCTCGACATGGAGCACGTCCTCGCGCTGGCGATCGTCCATCCGGCTGACCATGAAGGCGATCAGCGCGACCATCGCCGGCCCCATCAGCGGGAAGACCAGCGCCGAGACGACCGAGCGGGTGTCACGCGCGCCGTCGCGCAGCTCCTTGCGAAAGACCACCATGCACTGGCGCCAGATCTGCATCATGGCCCGACCTCGGCGCGCCCGACCAGCACGACGAAGGCCTCCTCCAGCCGCCCGACGCCGGCCTGCTCGCAGACCTCGGCCGGGCTGCCCTGGGCCACCACCCGCCCCCGGGCGATCAGCACCAGCCGGTCGCAGAGGGCCTCGACCTCGGCCATCTGGTGCGAGGAGAAGAGCACGCAGCGGCCCTGGGCGGCCAGGGTGCGGATACAGTCGCGCATCGCCCGGGTGCTCATGACGTCCAGGCCGTTGGTGGGCTCGTCGAGCACGATGTTGGGCGGATCGTGGACGATGGCCCGGGCGATCGCCACCTTCATTCGTTCACCCTGGCTGTAGCCCGAGGCGGGGCGGTCGATCACGGCGTCCAGATCCAGGATGGTCGAGAGCGCGGCGATCCGGGCCTGGAGCGCCGCCCCCGACAGGCCGTTGAGCTCCGCGAAGTAGCGGATGTTCTCCCGCCCGGTCAGACGCCCGTACAGTCCGGCCGAGTCCGGCAGCACCCCCAGACGTCGCCTCGCGCGCAGGGGCTCGACGGCGCTGTCGATGCCGTCCACCCAGGCCTGTCCGGCGTCGGGACGCACCAGGCCGTAGACCATGCGGAGGGTGGTGGTCTTGCCGGCGCCGTTGGGGCCCAGCATCCCCGTGATGACGCCGTCCTGCGCCTCAAAGCTCACATCGGCGACGGCCTGGACCTCGCCGAAGCGCCGGGCGAGGCCCTCAATCCGCAGCATCGGAGGCCTCCTCGGTGGAGGGCCCGAGCTTCGAGCTGAAGAAGGCCGGCCGCCCGACATCGTCCAGGCACTGCACCTCCAGGCCCTCGACCGTCCCCTGCTCGATCAGGGTGCGCATCAGCCGCGGGGCGCAGTCGAGGCTGACGACCCCGTGCCCGGCGCCCGGCGCGATGCCGTGGACGGCGTTGGAGAGCCCCTGCCGAGCCAGCTCGCCCAGCCGGGGCGGGGTGACCGGGTCGAGCCCGCCGGAGAGCAACAGCGTCGGGATCGACAGCTCCACGGGCTCGTAGAAGGACGGATCGACCTCCGCCCGCGGCCAGTCCGCGCAGAGCTGCTCGAAGATCAGCTGGGCGCTGGCTCCGATGCGATCCAGGCTGGGGCTCGTCGCCTCGGCTCGGGCGGGGAGTCGCGGCAGGTCCTCGGCACAGAGCACCGTCAGGGTCAGGCCCAGGCTCATCCCCTCGACCGCCCCCGAGCCGAGGAGGCCGGCCTGGGCCACCAGGGGAGCCGGATCGCCCTGCCGGGCATCGTGCAGGGCCAGCGGCATCAAGGCGGCGAGCTGCGGGGTGTACAGCAGGGCCCGCACCATCCCGGCGAGGTCGTCGCCGCTCAGCTCGATCGAGAGGGGCAGGCCGCTGCGGGGGTGCGTGATCCGGACCGCGATCGGGGTGCTCTCGGCCTGGCCCAGCAGGGCCAGGAGATCGGCGGCCGGGTCGAGCTGCTGGCAGCCCGGCTCGGCCGCACAGTCGGAGGCCAGCGCCTCGAAGGCGGCGCGGGCGTCGGCGACGCTCCCGCCCAGGATCGGCTCTTGAGGGGGCGTCAAGCCGTCCAAGGTCAGGGTGCGAATGCGCTCCGGGTGCCGCCTCGCCCACTCCAAGGCCAGCCGGCTGCCGTAGGAGCCCCCGAAGACGTTGACCGTCATGTAGCCCAGCGCCCCGGCGACGGCGTCGAGGTCCTCTGCCGCGAAGCGGGTGCCGTAGAAGCCCAGATCGGCCTTGCTTTGCACCTCCGCGAGGCAGGCCCGGGTCTCCTCGGGGTCGATCGGCGCGCCCATCCGGGTGAGCGGATCCCGCTCGTCCTCTGGACAGTCCAGCCCGTTCGAGGCGCCCGTGCCCCGCTGATCGACGAAGACCAGGTCCCGCCGCTCCCGGATGCGCTTCAGGGCGGGGAGCAAGCCCTCGATGATCTCCGAGGAGGCCTGCCCGGGCCCTCCCGCGAGCAGGAAGAGCGGATCGCCGGCCGCCGCCGCGCTCACAGCTGGGAGGACCACCACCCGCAGCGGGATCTGGCGCCCCTCGGGCTGGTCCGGGTCCTCGGGGACCTCCAGGACACCGCAGCGGGTCTCCTCGTCCACCCCACGGACATGACAGGGCTGGAGGACCAGGCTGGGCCCACCGGGCTCGGGAGCGGCAGCGCAGCCGACCAGCGCCAGGGCGACCGCGAACGCCCGCCTCATCCGCCGGTGACCATCACACCGTCCCGGTAAAAGGCCAGGTCGTTGACGTACTTGTCGACCGCGGCGTTGTCCATCAGGATCACCACCAGGGAGTTGACGGCGCCCGGCACGGCATGGTCCAGGGTCCAGGATCCGCCGCTGCCCAGGATGGCGTTGCCGAGGATCTCACCGTTCACGATGACGAGGATCCCGTCGTCGACGGTCCCGGTGGTGATCTCGTACAGCGAGGGGTCATCGCCGGACTCGAGCCAGAAGTCGCAGAGCACATAGCTGTACGACGCATAGGTGAGGGACGGAACCGTACTGGAGGTGTAGAAGCTCATTGGGCCGGTGACGGGGGTCGGCGCGCCGGCCCGGGCGACGATGTAGTCGCGGAGGACGGCGAAGTCGCCGACGAGGTCGGTGCTGCCGATCATCCCATGGGCCCCGGAGGGCTCGTACCAGTATCCGTCCAGGTCGCCGTGGGTCTCGACCACGTAGGAGGGGTTGGAGACGGTCTCGTAGTTGGTGCTGTCGTCGACGATGTACCAGCCGGTCGAGAAGCCCTCCCAGGCCCGGGCGTTGCCCACCTGGGTGGCGGTGGCGACGGGCTGGTCGGGGTCGTCGGACTGCACGGTCAAGGTGCCGCTGTCCGCGCCGTCGTCGGTCGGGACATAGTCCACCCGGGTCGAGATCGCCTCGCCAGGGCCCAGCACCCAGGGCAGGGCGCCGTTGAGACCGTAGTCGGCCTCGAAGCCCAGCTCGGCGCTGGACCCGGAGTAGGAGAGGCCGGAGACCGTCAGATCACCGTCTCCGTCGTTGTGCAGGGAGAGGACCAGCGCATCCGTGGCGAGGTGGTCCAGGGTGCCGAAGTCGTGCCAGGCGGGATCGATGCGCAGCCTGCCGGCGGGCTCCTCTCCCTCGACCAGGCCTTCGCCTCGGACCAGGACGGAGAGCTCGGGGCTGAGGGGATCGTTGCTGCGCAGGATGACCTCGGCCCGGGCCTCGCCCTCCTCCAGCGCCGTGAAGCTGACGGCGAACTCGGTGGATCCCCCAGGCGCGAGCAGCAGCCCGCCCAGCGCGGTCAGGGTGAAGGGGGCGTCGGCCTCGACCAGGGCCAGCGGCTGGAGCACCAGGTCGGCGTCGCCGTCGTTGAAGACGCCGACCAGGCTCTGCGCCGAGCTGCTGCCCATCGGCAGGCCGCCGAAGTCGACCGCGGGCGGATCGACCCGGATGCGGGGGGCCGCCTCGACCTCGGGCGCGGGCTTTCCGGTGACGCCGTAGTCGGAGCAGGCCAGGAGGAGCGGGAGGAGCAGGTTCATTGCCTCAGCCTACACCAGGCGCGCCCTCCGCACGCAGGCCTCGCTCCTCCCAGGCACAGCTCAGCACCGGCACCACGAAGAGCGTCAGCAGGGCGATCACCATGCCGCCGAGCGCCGGGAGGGCCAGCGGCACCATGATGTCCGAGCCTCGCCCTTGCGAGGTGATCACCGGGAGCAAGGCCAGCAGGGTGGTGGCGGTGGTCATCAGGCAGGGGCGGACCCGGCGGGCTCCCGCCTCCAGAGTCAGCTCCCGCGCCTGCTGCACGGTGGTGGGGGGCGAGCGCTCGAAGACCTGCTTGAGGTAGGTCGACATCACCACCCCGTCGTCGGTGGCGATGCCGATCAGGGCGATCAGCCCGATCCAGACGGCGACCGAGAGGTTGACGGTGCCGACCTGGAATAGATCGCGCATGGAGCTGCCCAGCAACACGAAGTCCAAGAACCAGGGCTGTCCGTACAGCCAGAGCAGGCCGAAGCCGCCGCTGATCGCGACCAGCACGCCGCTGCCGATGATCAGCGTGGTCACGACCCGGTGGAATTGCAGGTACAGCAGGATGAAGACCAGGGAGAGGGCGACGGGGACCAGCACCAGCAGGCGCTTCTCGCTGCGGACCTGGTTCTCGTAGGCGCCGGCGAAGGCGTAGCTGACCCCCTCGGGCACCCGCAGCGAGCCGGCCTCGACGAGGTGGTCCAGGTGCTCGCTGGCCCGTTGCACGGCCTCGACCTCGGCCAGCTCGGGCTCCTTGTCGAAGAGCACATAGCTGGTCAGGAAGGTGTCCTCGGACCGGATCATCTGCGGGCCGGCGCTGTAGACGATGCGGGCGACGCTGCTCAGGGGCACCGGCTCGCCGGCCGGCGTGGGGATGAAGATCCTCTCGAGGGCCTCGACGCTGTCGCGCTCCTCCCGGGCGTAGCGCACCCGCACCGGGTATCGCTCGCGGCCCTCGACCGTTCGGGTCAGGGTCATGCCGCCCAGGGCCAGCTCCAGCACCTCCTGCACATCGACCACGGACAGACCGTAGCGGCCGATCGCCTCACGATCGATCTCGATCTCCAGGTAGGGCTTGCCCACCACCCGGTCGGCGAAGACGGTCTCGGCGCGCAGCCCGGGGACCTCCCGCAGGGCCGCCTCGAGGTCCAGGCCGAAGGCCTCGATGGCCTCCAGGCTGGGGCCCTTGACCTTGACGCCCATGGGCGCTCGCATCCCGCTCTGCAGCATGACGATGCGGGCGTTGATCGGCATCAGGGTCGGGGCCGCCGTCAGGCCCGGGATCTGGGCGGCGCGGCCGATCTCCTCCCAGATGTCCCGGGGCGTGCGGATCTGCTCGCGCCACTGGCGGACCCGAGTGCCGTCCTCCTCGACCCGGTACTCGGGCTTGTAGCTGACCACGGTCTCGATCATCGAGAGAGGGGCCGGATCCAGGGCGCTCTCGACCCGGCCCAGCTTGCCGACCACCCGGTCCACCTCGGGGATGGCGGCGATGGCCGCGTCCAGCTGCGAGAGCATCGCCTGCGCCTCGCCCGAGGAGGCGTGGGGCATGGTCGTCGGCATGTAGAGGAAGCTGCCCTCGTCGAAGGGAGGCATGTACTCCCGGCCCAGGCTGAGGCCGGCGCGGAGGCCGCCCAGCGTGAGCAGCAGGGGCAGCAGCAGGAAGAGGGCCTTGTGCTGGAGGACCGCGCCGAGGAGCGAGGGGTAGGCCCGCTCGAACAGACGGAAGCCGACCAGGACCAGGGCGATCAGCGAGCCGGCGAAGAGCAGGTTCAGCAGCAGGCCGCGCTCCGGACCCAGCGGCAGCCAGTCGGCCACCAGCAGCAGGGTGACGAGGCCGATGGCCAGCGGGTTGCGCAGGGCGTACAGGCGGCTCTTCCAGGTCGGCGGGCTGGCGGAGGCCGCTGGGGCGGGTCGGCCCCGGAGGAGCAGCAGGGCCGCGCCGGGCAGGATCAGCAGGGCCAGCAGCATCGCCATGCCCATGGCGTAGGTCTTGGTCAGGGCCAGGGGCGCGAAGAGGCGCAGCTCGCTGTCGGTCAGGCCCAGCACGGGCAGGAAGCTGACCATGGTGGTCAGGACCGAGGTCAGCACCGCCGGCGCCACCTCGGCGGCCGCCTTGCGCACCGCCGCGGTCCGCTGGGCTAGGCTCTGTTCGGGCTCCAGGTGCTGCTCGATGTTCTCGACGAAGACGATGCCGACGTCGACCATCGTGCCGATGGCGATGGCGATGCCGCCCAGGGCCATGATGTTGGCGTCCACCCCGGTCGCCTTCATCAGGACGAAGGAGCCCAGCACGCCCAGCGGCAGCAGGCCCGAGATCAGGGCCGAGCTGCGCATCCGGCGCAGCATCACCAGGACCACCAGGACGGTGATCAGGATCTGCTGGTACAGCGCGGTCGACAGGGTGCCCAGGGTCTCGCCGATCAGCACCGAACGATCGTAGAAGGGCACGATGCGCACCTGGCTGACGGTGCCGTCCTCCAGGGTGCGGCTGGGCAAGCCCGGCTCGATGCGGGCGATCTGCTCCTTGACCGCGGCGATGACCTCTTGGGGGTTCTCGCGGTAGCGGGCGACCACCACCCCGCCGACGGCGGGGGCCCCCTCGTCGTCCAGGGCTCCCTGGCGCAGGGCCGGACCCAGGGCGACCCGGGCTACGTCGCGCACCCGGACCGGGGTGCCCTCGCGGGCCACCACCACCGACTGTTCGAGGTCCTCGACCCCCTTGACGAAGCCGATGCCGCGCACGAGGTACTCGACCCCGTTGACCTCCAGGGTGCGCGCGCCGACGTCCAGGTTGCTGCGCCGAACGGCGTCGGCCAC
>DDSR01000073.1:34026-68449 GCA_002343455.1 Deltaproteobacteria bacterium UBA2385
CAGTCCTGGATCGAGCGCAGCTCGTCGGGGTCCCAGCCGCCGACCGTTCGCCGCTGCGGGTCCTGGCCCTCCAGGGTGTACCAGAAGATCTGTCCGAGCGCGGTCGCGTCGGGCCCCAGCATCGGGCTGACGCCCTCGGGGACGGTGCCCTCGGGCAGGGCCGCCAGCTTCTCCAGCACCCGCGAGCGCGACCAGTAGAACTCCACATCGTCGTTGAAGATGACGTAGATCGAGGAGAAGCCCTGCATCGAGGTGCTGCGCACCGTCTTGACGCCGGGGATGCCCATCAGCGCGGTCGTCAGCGGGTAGCTGAGCTGGTCCTCGACGTCGCGAGGCGAGCGCCCGGGCCAGTCGGTGAAGACGATCTGCTGGTTCTCGCCGATGTCGGGGATGGCGTCGACCGCGACCGGGTCTCGGGGGAAGCCGCTGAGCTCCAGGGCGAAGGGGGCGACGTGCAGCCCGGCCACGATCAGCATGGCCGCCAGCAGGAAGGGGATCAGCCGGTTGTCCAGGAACCAGCCGACGAGGTGCTCCCAGGCGCTCATGGCTGAGCCGTGACGGTCTGGAGGATCTCCCCGCAGCGCAGCATGGCCGCGCCGAAGTAGGCGTTGTCGACGACGGTGCCCTGCTGGACCCAGCGGGCGCCGCGGTTGCCGTCGACCATCGGGCAGGTGGCGACGTGCAGATCCTCGGCCAGGGGGTTGCCATGGCGGGCAAGGAGGGCCTCGATCTCCAGGCTCAGTCGCTCGAAGATCCGGCGGGCCTCGGCGATGTCCGGGCTGCGAGCCAGGGCCCCGGCCTCGCTGCGCAGCACATCGCTGGGGGACTGCTGCTCCAGGGCTGCGGCCGCGGTGCGTGCGCCGGGGTGGTCGTCCAGGGCCAGGGCCCGCTGGACGCCGAGGTAGCTCTGCAGGGCCTGGACCCAGGCCTGTCGCTCCTCGCGGCTCTGTTCGACGAGCTCGGGCTCCTCTGGCCGGTTCATCATGCTGGGGCCGCCGCGGATCTGCAGATCCGCGTCCAGGGCGAAGGCCCCGCGGCTGACCACCCGCTCGCCCTCGACCAGGCCGCTGAGCACCGGGTAGAAGTCGCCCAAGCGCCCTCCCAGGCGCACGCTGCGGGGCTCGTAGGTGGAGGGCTCGACCTCGACGTAGACCAGGGATCGGCGACCGGTGAACAGAGGCGCGCTGGCCGGGATGACCAGCGGGGCCTCGCCCTCGGTCCCGGCGGAGACCACCGCCTGGGCGAACATGCCGGGGCTCAAGGCGCCGTCGGGGTTGTCGACCTCGACCCGCACCCGGGCCGTGCGTCGGGCGCTGTCCACCCGGGGCTCGATGAAGTCGACCTCTCCCTCGATCGGGGTGGCGAAGCCCTCGACCTCCAGCTTCACGCGCTGTCCCAGCGCCAGGGAGGGGAGGTCGCGCTCGTAGGCGTCGAGCTGCACCCAGAGGGAGCGCAGATCACCAATCCGGTAGAGCACCGCCCCCGTCTCGACGTAGGCGCCCTCGGTGGCGACCCGCTCCAGGACCGTGCCGGCGTAGGGCGAGCGGATCGTCAGGGCGCGGGAGGGCTCGCTGGCCTGCTCCATGGCGGAGAGCTCGGCCGCGGGCACGCCCAGCAGGCGCAGCCGCTCTCGGGCAGAGGCCAGGGCGGCCTGGGCGGGGGCGTTGTCGGCGAGCCGGTCGGCCTGGGCCCGGGCGATCAGCAGATCCTGGTGCGCCGCGTACAGATCCGGGCTGTAGAGGGTGGCGATGGCCTGACCGGCCCGCACGCGGGCGCCGGTCTCCTGGATCAGCAGGTCGTCGATGCGACCGGGGACCCAGCTGGTCACCTCGCGCAGGCGGGCCTCGTCGGCCTCGACCCGGCCCAGCAGGCGCAGCTCTCCGGCGGCGTCGCCGGCACGAACAACCTCGGTCGTCTGCAGGCGGGCCAGGGCGCGGGCCCGCTCGGAGAGCACGACGCGATCGCCAGAATCGGAGGCGCTGCCGGCCGGGGCGACCGGGATCAGGTCCATCCCGCAGATCGGGCAGGCGCCGGGCTCGCTGGCGCGGATCTGGGGGTGCATCGAGCAGGTCCAGACGGTCTCGGCGGCCTCGGCGGCCTCGGCATGGTCGACGTGGGCCGGCGGCGAGCGGAAGAGCAGCGCGCCGAGCGCGAAGGCCAGCAGCAAGGCGAGGGCCAGGAGGAGCTTCTTCTTCATTCTGCACCTTCGGAGCGGGTGAGGGGGCGGCCGGAGAGCTGCTCCAGCGCGGCCCAGGCCCGGGCGTGGGCAGCGCGGACCATGTCGGCCTCCAGCCGCAGCTCCAGCAGCTCCCGCTGGGCCATCAGCACTTGGGCCAGCGAGCCCCGGTCGGTCGAGAGGGCGCCCAACAGCGAGTCCAGGGAGGCCTGGGCCTGGGGGAGCAGGGTCTGCTCGATCAGCCGGGCGCGGCGCTCGCTGTCGGCCAGCTCGATCCGCGTCGCCTCGAGCATGGCCAGGGCCTCGTCGCCCATTGCGCGCTGCTCGGCCCGCGCTCCCTCCGCCCCGGCCTTTGCGGCGACGACACCCTGGGCGTAGCTGCGCTGCCAGAGGGTCAGGCGAACGCCCAGGCCCACCATCAGGCCCTCGGGCTCGGTGACCACATGATCCCCGGTCCCCTCGTAGGCTGGCAGGGTCCACTCGACGCCCGCGTTGAACTCGGGCGCGCCGCGGGCCTTGGCCCGGCGGATCATCGCCTCGGCCACCGCGACCTGCTCTTCGGCGGCGCCCAGCCAGGGGTGGGCCAGCACCGCCGCCTCCAGGGCCTCCGGGCTGTCGCTCGGCTGGGCCAGCGGTGGCCGCTGGGGGTCGGTCAGCATCGACTCGCGGTCCCGGCGGCCCAGCAGGGCGCGAAGCTCGGCCTCGGCGGCCCGCTCACGGGCTTGCAGGGCCAGGCGGCTGTCCTCCAGCCGGGCGGCCGCGAGGTCGACCTGCTGCACATCCGCGAGGCTGGCCTGCCCCACCTCCAGCCGGGCGCGCGTCGCCCCCGAGAGCCCCGCCAGCACCGCCCCATGCTCCACCAGCACCGCCTGCGCCGCCCGCAGCTCCCAAAGCTCCCAGTAGGCCCGCTCCACCGCGGCGGCGACCTCGACCGCCTGCGCCTCGAAGGCGCGCTGGGCCACCATCGCCTCGGCCCGGGCTGCCTGACCCTCGGCCTGAAGCCCCGTCGGCCATGGGAAGGCCTGCGAGAGCCCCACCCGGAGCTGCCCGCTGCGCAGCATCAGCCCCAGGTCCAGCATCGGCTCGGGCAAGGCGCGGGCCACGGCGATCTCGGCCTGGGCCGCCTGCCAGCGCTGCCAGGCCGCCTGCACTGCGGGGCTCTGCTCCTGAGCTTCGACCCGGTAGTCCTCCAGCGGGCCCGCGGCGGCGGGGAGGAGGAGCAGGAGGAGCAGGAGGAGGGGCACGCCAGGAGTCTATCCCGGGGTGCGGCAATTTGTCACAGGGTGGTGCGCGGCAATAGCCGGGAGGGGTACCGGGGATTTCGGAGGTGAGTCATGGGGCAGCTCATCGAACGCGGCGCGGAGGCAGAGGGACCGAGCCTCAAGGACCTCCTCGCCAGTATGCCGAGCGTAGGTGAGGACGCCGACTTGGCACCGGAGCGGGACCTGCCCCGCGCGGTGTTGCCGACCGGTGGGGGGCACTCAATGTGCCAGACCCGCTCCCCACGGTGGACGGGCTGCTCGGCGCGACGGTTCTGGTTCACGGTATGACCGTGGTGACGCGCAATGTCAGGGACGTCGCCTGGACTGGGGCGCTGGTGTTGAATCCGTTCTCTCCGTAGTTGGGCCGACCTCCAGAATGCCTACTGTGTCCCCTGAAGGAAGCAGGGGTCTTCGCAGGGTGAAAACCCCGAAATGTCCCAGATCTTATCGCATGTCCATTCAAGTTCGTAGCGGTAGAGGTCCGAGACTTCCCAATCGTCGTGAGGCGCGGAGTGACAATACCACCGATCCACCACTTCTGCTTGAGCTCCGTTTGCAGCGTGGGGATCGTCGTCGCAGTAGACCCCGTCCTCGCCGCAGCTTACGTGACTTACCGAGTAGGCATGCGCCGCCTCATGCACAAGGGTTGAGGCCACTGCTATAAGCGGATCCGTTCCAATCCCCGAGTAGGTGTTCACGGTCATGGTCTTGGTCGACCCCAGGTACCGTGCTCGCCACGAATATGTGGCCTCGTACTCGAATGTCGTCGTCTCGATCGCCCTCTCGACCATCTCGAAGACCAGCTCGTTGAAGGTTGGCGCTCCTGGCTCATCGCCCACATTCCCCAGGCGCTCCTCCCAACCCGACAGGACTCCGGCCTGCGTCGCATACGGCGCTCCAGCTTCGTGCAGGCGTTCAATCAGCAGGAAGTGCATCGCACCGACGAGCCGTTGCCCCAGTGTATCCGCGTGCTCGAAGGCCGTGGGCTCTTCGTCGATGCTCCACCAGTCAAGCCCCAGCGCCAAGCCGAGAACCGTGGCGCACTCCTCGCTGATGGGCGCCGCCGGCCGACCGTCGCTTCCGGACCAGGGCAGGTCGCCCGGCTGGTACCCCTCCAGGTCGCAGGCCTCCAGCGCTTCCTCGTAGCTGACCCGGGTGGAGACGTACTGCTGCGAGCGATGCTGCCCGCAGCCTGCCAGGAGGAGTGCTATGGCCAGGAGGGTCGATGGGGCCCTGAGGTGCATGATGCCTACTCGATGGGCAAGGTGAAGGAGCCAGCGCTACAGAGGGGCACCCCCTTCCAGGTCAGGCCAGTGAGGTTGCCGGTTGCGCCCGTGGGGCCATGGGAGGTGATCTCGCCCTTGAGCGAGAAGGAGCCGCGGGCAAAGTGGAAGGACAAGCCGGTGCTGGTCGAAACGAGGGCCGAAACGAGGGCGGTGTCCATGTCGCCGTATAGCTCCAACGACGCCCGGGTGGGGCTGAGGGTCGGGGCGAGCCGAAGCGTGAATTTCTGGGGCCAGGAGACGGGACACCCTACCGAACCCAGGTCGAGGCGGTACCCCTGGTCCAGCAGTACGGTCTCTTCAGCAGTCGGCTCGGCGCATATCCAGGCCATGTCCACCTGCAACGGATACGTGGTCGATGTCGCGGGTTCCTGCAAGATGAACGGCGGATTGCCGCCAATGGTACCTGGCGGAAACGCAGTGGAATTGGCGGGTACTACGATGGAGGAGTAGCTTGGTGCCACCAGTTGGTCGTCGTCGTCAAATGCCAGGAAACGATTGACCTTGGCGATGCGCAGGGGTGCCGTCTGGCTGTCCACGCGGTCCAGGGTGGTGATCCAGGCGGCATTGGTCATTGCGCCTGTGCCAGAGACCTGGACTGCCTTCAGCAGGAAGGACGACAGCCCGTCTTCGTCGTGATCGGTGGCCCGCCATGGGTGAAGGCTGAAACGACCCGATCCGGCCTGGCACTCGCTCTCTGAAGGGACCTTTCGTCCGGCGTCGTGAGATGTCCACTTCTCAATGCAGGCCCTGGTGGCAAGAACATCGCAGCACTCGTTCAGACACTCCCCGGCACTGAAATCTTCAATCTCGCTGTACCGATTGACGTGGAGCTTGACAAGGTCGTGTGCCGGTCGACACGAAAGCAAGTCGCCCCAAGCCGAGCCCTCGACCACCGTCTCCCATTCGTAGGTCTCGCTTCCCGTTGAAGCCGCAGACACCGTGCTGCTGAACCGGTCAGTCGGGCAGGTAGGACCACCCGGCTCTTCAAACTCCACCCTGAGCGACTCGGGCGGCATGGTGCTGTCCCAGCTCACGTGAGCCCACCAATCATTTGTAGCGATCTCGGCAGCGCTCAGGCCCCCCACGGTCAAGCGGTCGTAGCTGAGGTCGGGGACTGAGAGATAGCCTCGCGCGGAAGAACCGCGGCTTTCGACAGTACAGTGCGAGCCCGGAAAGCCGGAGTAATCCACTACATATCCGGTCCCGGTCAAGTACACGCAGGCGTAGAACTCCTCTGGCTCTGGCTCTGGCTCCGTGCCCGTGTCCTCCGGGTCAGACTCGATGGGGTTTACCTTGTAGTCAGAGCAGCCAGACCACCCGATGGCCAGACCTACACACACTACGACCTGAGACCTGAGACATCAAACACCTCCTGGCCCAGGTTTATTTCATGCGGTCAAGAGGCGCAAGAGATCGGCCAATCAAATATGCACGCGGGGAATGCGGAGAGGCCATCGACACCGACCCGCACGCGGGGACACCGTTGCTTGCAGGCAGAAGAGGCCTGCCAGAAGTCCGGCGGCCTCCTACCCATCATTCAACGTTCCGGCTTTGGCCGACGAGGCAAAGGGGCTGGAAACGGGAGGGCCTGCTCTCCATGCACAGCGGCGTGATTGCCAGGCCAACCTCAATCCCTCCCAAGGAACCCCGCCACCAGCTCCGTCACGACCACCGGATCGTCCTCCTGGATGAAGTGACACAGCTCCGGCAACGCCGTCAGCTCCGCCTGCGGCAGCATGACCTGCACCCGCGCCATGGTGCCGGCCACCTCGGGCAGGATGTGGTCGCGCGCGCCGTAGATCAGGCGGACGGGAATGTCGGTGAAGACCCCGATGCCCGTCGAGATGGTGTCCAGGCAGCCGAAGTCGAGGTCCCGGACGGCCTTGACGAAGGCCGGACCGGCGTCGGGCTTGCGGAAGGGGCCGACGTAGAGCTCGAGCGCCTCGGGGCTGAGGCGATGGGTGAGGCCCGTCTTGAGGGTGGCGGCGATGGCGAAGGGTTGGGCCCAGGCCCAACTCGCGAGGGGCAGCCGGACGCTGGCGAGGAAGGCGCGCACGGCCCAGTGCAGATCGGGGAAGACCAGCATGTTCAGCAGGCAGAGGCGCTCGATGCGTTGCGGCTGGCGCAGGGCCCAGGACAGTCCGATCGGACCGCCCGCGTCGTGAAGGCAGAGGCTGAGCCGGTCAACGCCGAGCTCGGCGAGCAGTCCGTCGAGCACATCGCCGTTGAAGGCCGAGGTGTAGGCGACGTCCCTCGGCTTGTCGGAGAGGCCGAAGCCCGGCAGGTCCAGGGCGATGACCCGCCGCGTGGGGGCCAGGGCGGACATGATGTGTCGCCAGAGCTGCGCGTTGGTGGGCCAGCCGTGGATGAAGAGCACGACGGGGCCCTCGCCGGCCTCCAGCAGGTGGACCCTGCCGGCCTGGGGGAGCTCGACGAAGCGGCTGGTCAGGGGGTGGGCGGTCATGAGGGCTCTTGGGAGGCGTGGTCTGCCTCTCTATCGGAGAAACAAAGAGATAGCAGCGGCACCCGGGAGCCACGGCGCTGTCACGAGCGGCCGTTAGCGGGCGCGTGGAGGCTTCATGCTGCTCGCCCTCGTCCTGTCCTGTGCCAAGCCCGCTCCTGCTCCTCAGGCCGGTCCCCGGCTGCGCTTCACGGCCCTCGCGGAGCCCGTGCCGCAGGCGGACGGCTCGACGCTGCTGGCCTCCGCCGAGCTCGACGGGCAGGCCTCCCCCTTCGGCTGGCAGGTCTTGATCGCCGAGGGCGACAAGCCGGGAGACAGCCCGCTGCCGTTCGGCACCCTCGTGGATTCGCAGGGCCGACCTCTGCCCGACGGTACGGCGCCCACCTGCAGCTACCCGGACGGCAACGGGCTCGTGGAGACGCAGGGGCGGATCTGGCTCAGCACCAACCTGGAGTGTACGCCGGCGACGCTGTACCGGACCGAGCTGAGCCTGGTGGACGGGGCCTTCCGCGCGCTGCGGACGGCGCCGGTGGACCTCGCTGCGGTCGGCGGCACCAACCAGCTCTGCGCGGCGGAGATGACCCCACAGGGCAGCTTCCTGACGGCCGAGGAGTACGAGCCCGATGCGGCGCTGTTCAAGGACGGTCAGCTCGACATCAGCGGCGTGGTCACCTCCACCGGGAAGGCCTTCTACGACGCCAGCGGTTGGAAGGACTTCCAGCGCTTCGATCCGGGGGCCCGCAATCCGTACTCGGTGGGATGGATGGTCGAGGTCGCCCCAGACACGACTGTGCGCAAGCGCACCGCGATGGGTCGATTCTCGCACGAGCTGGGGCGAACGATGCCCGATGGCCGCACCGTCTACCTGAGCGACGACTACAGCTTCGGCATGCTGGCGGTGTTCATCGCCGACACCGTCGGGGACCTGTCGGCGGGACGACTGTACGCCGCGCGCTGGGTCGAGGAGGCGGGCGGCACGCGCCTGAGCTGGGTGGATCTGGGCCACGCTCAAGAGGCCGAGATCGACGCCGCCATCGTCGGCGGGACGACCTTCGAGCAGCTCTTCGAGCGAACGATCCCCGCTGCGCCCGGCCTGTGCCCCGAGGGCCTGCAGCCGGTGCGGGGCCCTCAGGGTGTCGACGAGTGCCTCGCCTTCAAGCCGGGGCAGCAGGCCCTGGCCACCCGGCTGGAGACCCGTCGCGCGGCGGCCCTGTTGGGGGCGACGGTGGAGCTCGAGAAGGAGGAGGGCCTGGCGGTGGACCCGGTCGGGCGGCGCCTCTTCGTCGCCTTTACCCGTATCAGCAACGGGATGCTGGCCGACAACCCTCCGCAGGGCGAGAGCGACCATGTGCGCCTGCCCGAGAACCCCTGCGGGGTGGTCTACTCCTTCGACCTGGAGGGAGCCCAGCTCGACACGGCCGGAGCGCCGATCGACAGCGAGTGGGTCGCGACGAGCGCGATCCCGGCCGTGGCGGGCGTGCCCGGTGCCGACGGCTGCGATCCGGCCTGGCCCAGCGAGCCGGACAACGTCGAGTGGATGCCGGGGGCGCAGGCCTTGCTGATCGCGGAGGACACCGACCGCTCGCCGAACCTGTTGTGGGTCTGGCAAGGGGGCGCCCCTGTGCCGCTGCTGGCGGGCCCGCCTCGACCCGAGAGCGGGCGCCTGGCGGAGATCGCCGGTCTGTCCTGGGTGCCCTCGGTGGGAGGTCAGGGCTGGATCACGGTCAGCATCCAGCACCCCGGGGGCCAGCCGGCCCGGGTGGGGGTGTTGGGGCCCTTTCCTGCCAGCAGGGCGCGATGAATCGAGCCCCTACGCTTTGGTGATTGCCAAACGGCCCCGACGTGCGCAGGCTCTCCCGACCGGAGCCGCCCATGACCACCCTCGACTTCCAGCACACCCACCTGCCCGCCCTCGGCAAGACCGTCCTCCGCCTGGGCCTCGCCCCCAACTACGGCCTGGACGCCGCCGGCATCCGCGCCGCCCTGGACGATCGCGGCATGCAGTACGTCTTCTGGTCGCCGGTGATGTTCAAGGCCACCGCTCCGCTGCGCGAGGCGCTGGCCACCGACCGGGAGCGCTACGTGGTGGCGACCGGCCCGAACATGGGCTTCTGGGGCGGCAACATGCGCTCTTTCGTCGAACGGGCGCTTCGCGCTCTGCGTACGGACTACCTCGATGTGCTGCAGCTCAACTGGCTGGGCGTGGCCTCCTGGTGGACCGACGGCACCGTACAGGCGATGCAGGCGATGCGGGAGGAGGGCAAGGTCCGCTCCCTGGGGGTGAGCATCCACAACCGAACCCGAGCCGGCGAGCTCGCCGCCGAGTCACCCCTCGACCAGCTCATGATCCGCTACAACGCGGCCCACCCCGGCGCCGAGCGGGACATCTTCCCGAAGAACCCCGCGGGCCCGGGTCGCAAGGCCGTGGTCGCCTACACGGCGACGGCCTGGCGAAAGCTGCTCAAGCGTCCCCGGGGCTGGACCGAGGCGGTACCGGCGGCCACGGACTGTTACCGCTTCTGTCTGTCCAACCCGGCGGTCGATGTCGTGCTGACCGGTCCCAAGGACATGGCCCAGCTCGACGAGAACCTGCACGCCCTGCAGCGGGGTGCGATGTCAGGCGAGGAGGAGGTGTGGATGCGGCGCTTCGGTCAGACGGTGCACGGCTGATCAGCCCAGCACCACCGGCAGCGTCTCCTGCCCGTCGTAGCTGATCCCCAGCGCCGCCAGCACGGTGCCGAAGACGGGCTCCTCGCCGGGCGGCAGGCGCTCGTCGGTGAAGAGGGGGTCCTGCCCCGGGGCGATGTCGTCGAAGGCGTAGGCCTCGCCCGTGTCGGGATCGAAGCCGCTGATGAAGCCGTTGTTCGGATCGGGCCGGCCCAGGCTCTGGTTGCCCTTGATCAGCGGGCTGACCATCAACAGTCCGTTGTTGAGGTGGTGGCCGGTGCCGAAGCTGCCCCCGGTGTCCCACTTGTCACGCCCGAACTCGGTCGCGAAGAGCACCAGGCTGCGGTCCCAGAGGGACTGTCCGCTGTCCTGGTACTCGGCGGTCTTGAGCAGCTCGATCAGGCGGGCGGCGACGTTGAGGACGCGGTCCCAGTGGGCCTCCTGGGCGGAGCGGTGGCTCTGGTGGCTCTGGTCGAAGGCGAGGAAGCCGTCGGTGCCGGGATCGGTCAGGGTGACGCTGGCGCTGGCCCCGCTCTTGATCAGCATGTAGGCCAGGGCGGCCTGGGCCTGGAGGCGGTCGCGGGGGGTGCCGGAGACGTCGGTGGGGAAGGCGTCGGGCAGGTAGGAGAGGACCCGGTCGACCTCCTCGCTGGGGGTGAGGCCGTAGCGGGAGAGCGGCAGGACCTCGCCCAGATCGGGGACGAAGAAGAGCTGCTGGATGAGGTCGTCGACCTCCATCCGGGCGCCGGACTCGCCCCGGGCGTACAGCAGCTCCTGGCGCCGCCGGGCCCCGCCGAAGGTCTTGGCGAAGGGGCTGAGCTGCTCCAGGGTGCCCTCGCGCAGCTCCCGGGAGTGGGCGACGAGCAGGGCCATCATCTCGGGGTCCTGGATTGCGAGGCCCTCCCCTTCGGACTGTTCGATCACCCCTCGCCAGCCGCTGGCGCTGAGCGGGAAGGTGACGGGGTTGGTCACGATCTCCGGCCGGAAGCGCACATCCAGGGTCGGGTCCAGGCCGGGCTCGGAGTAGCCCCCGCGGCCCATGTTGACGTTGGGCATGGCCATGGAGGCGCCGTGCACGGCGGCGACGGCCTCGCCCAGGGTGCGGCCGGCGTAGATGCCTCGACCGTTCACGCTGCGGGCCTGGGCGGTGAAGTGGTTGACCGAGCTGGCCTGGTAGCCCAGGACGACCATCTGATCGCGGTAGAGGTCCAGGAACTGGGTGGGGATGCTGCGGTTGACGCTGCGGATGTTCGAGCCCTCGGGCTGAACGGTGTCGTAGGAGATGACGGTGCCGCGGCCCTCGACGGTCAGGGCCTCGCTGCTGCTGACGGGCATGTAGCAGTCGAGCATGCTGGCGCCGCCGAAGCAGCCGAAGGTGATCAGGAAGCGCGGGCCGTCGGCGCCCTGGGCGGACCGGGAGAAGGCGCCCAGCCCGGCGGCGGCGGCGAGGCCACCGCTGGCGGCCATGGCCTGGAGCAGATCGCGTCGGGAGAGACGTGCCATCAGTAGGTCAGGGCCTCGGTGGTGGTGCCGATGGTGAAGCAGGCCAGCACGGCCCAGTCGGCGTTCTTGGCCCCCTCGGCGAGGACGGTGCCGTGCAGGCCGGCCAGCGCGTCGAGCTCGGCCTGCAGCGGGTCCCGGGCCAGCAGGCGGCGGTAGAGCTCGCTGGTCTGGGCGTTGAGCTCCTCGGCCGTGGCCGAGGTCCCCATGGGGTCGCTGAGGTGGCTGAAGACGACGGCGGGCTGGCCGGCCTCGAGCAGGGCCTTGTCGGCCTTGGCGCGGTTCCAGCAGGCCTGCAGGACGAAGCGCTCCATCGCGAGGCCGGTGGTGGCCGCGACGGTGTTGATGGTGTCGTACAGCCCGTTGGGGACGCTGGTGCCACCCAGCGGGACGACGTGCATGTCGCGGCAGTCGTACAGTCCGGTCTCCAGGCAGAGGGCGTCGCCGGGCAGCTCCAGGGCGGTCTCCAGGTCCAGGCTGAGCTGACGCCAACGCTTGAGCCGCAGATCGGCGCGCGCGGCGGCGGCGGCCGGCAGCTCGCCCGGGTCGGTGGCGCCCCCGTCGCTGGAGCCCCCGTCGCTGGAGCCCCCATCGTTGGAGCCGCCGTCGAGGGTGTCGCCGGGCTTGGTCGTGTCGGGCCCGCAGGCCAGCAGGCTGAGCAGGAGCAGGGTCATGGGGTCCCGTAGGCGTTGGTGAGCACGAGCTCGTGGAGCATCTCTTCGACCACTCGAGGCCGGGAGGCGTCAGCCCGCGGGTAGTCGCCGTCCCGGAAGGCGGTCCAGAGCGCGTCGTACTCCTCGGCCTCGCAAGAGTAGGGGGCCCGCCGGAAGACATAGGTCCAGAAGAGCTCGACGACCCGCTCGCTGAAGGCGTCGCTGGCGACGGCCTCGGCCACCCACTGTTCGGGCGTCTGGATCTCCAGGCCGAAGATGGCGCCGTCGGTCTCGGGCAGGACGTCGGTGGCCCGATCCTCCAGGTACATCCCGGTGGTGCCGTTCTCCAGGTCGATGCCGTTGTAGCGGGCCCAGGGGTAGCTGAGCGGATCCAGGGTGGTGTGACAGGAGGCGCAGTCCTCCTGCCAGACGCCCTTGTCGTCCACATCCCGGGGCGAGGGCCAGTCGTAGACCCCGGGCAGCTCGTCGATCGGGTTGAGCCCCTCGGAGAGGGAGATGTCCAGGCCCAGCAGCTCCCGGTACCAGTGGCTGGCCAGGGTGCGGGGGACGGGCGCGAACATCACGTTCATCGCCAGGCTGTGCCGGGTGGTGATCAGGCCGAAGCGGTCCTGGGCGGCCAGGGGCTGGGCGTAGGCCTCGGTCTCGGTGCGGGGCTCGTCGATCGCGACGAGCAGCCCGCTGCCGACGGGCTCCTCGACCACGAGGTAGGCGGCCTGCATCAGGTCGGCGGCGTCCCGATCGCCGGTCGTGGCGTAGGCGAAGAGCCGCAGATCCCACTCGTAGTTGCCCAGGATGTACAGATCGGAGTTGTAGCCCTTGGGCTGGACGACGCCGATACCGATCTCCCAGACGACCTCCTGCCAGTAGCGGGACTGGACGCAGGCCTCGAGCTGGTCCCGCAGCAGCTCCAGCACGGCCGGGTCCTGGCGGGCGTCGTCGTAGCCCTCGGGCTCGCCGCCGTCGTCGCCTCTGCCCCAGCCCAGCGCGCTCAGGCTGCTCTGCAGGGTCTGCCGCTCCTCGTAGCGCAGGGCCCGCCCGCAGAAGTCCTGGGTGATGCGCTTGAAGGCGAAGTGGGGATCGTACTCGCCGACCCGGTAGAAGCTGTTGCCGGTGCCGACCTGGGGCAGGCACTCGGTCTCGACCTCGGCGCCGAAGCCGGGCCAGGAGCCGGCCTGGATCTCGTCGAGGTTGCTGGCGCCGTCGCCGTCGCTGTCCAGGGCCTCGATCGCCGCCAGGGCCAGGGGCAGCTCGTCCTCGTAGGCGTCGACCAGGGGCAGGGCCGCCCGCAGATCGGTGCCGTAGGCGTTGAAGCTGGGAGGCCCGCCCTCGGCGTGGCACATCACGCAGGAGACGCTGCCAGCCGCGCAGACCGGGGCCTCGGGGTACAGATCGCAGAAGATGCCGGGGCCGGTGGGCTTTGCCGGGGCGGGCAGGCTGAGCAGGGCGAGGGTCAGGATCACGGCGGTCCTAGAAGTCGGGGATCTGCGAGCCTTCGGGGAGGCAGAGGCCGATGGAGGAGTAGACCTGGATGCACTCCTGATCTTCGGGGCAGGTGCCGGAGTCAGGGATGCAGATCAAGGCGCAGACGGGGTGCTCGAGGCCGATGTCGTAGCAGAGGGGGCTGGCGACGGTGCCGGCCGGGGCGCTGGGGCACTCGCCGGTGTCGCACCAGGGCAGGCAGACGCCCACGTCCAGGCCGATGTAGGAGCCGCCGTAGCAGGAGTGCAGCTCGGGGCAGTCGGGGCCGTCCATCTGCGGGTGGGTGCAGAGGCCGTAGGGTCCGGCGGTCCCCCGGGCCGGGCCGGCGCAGAGGAAGTCGTCCTGGCTGGCCACGCACTCCAGCTCCTGCGGGCACTCGTCGCCCTCGGCCCGGACCAGGCTGCCCGGCTCGTCCCCCTCGGTCGCGGCGTCCTCCTCCGGGCAGGTGCGGGCGCAGCGGCCGGTGTCCAGGCAGCGGGTCTCGAAGCCGAGCTCCAGCTCCTCCCCGAGCTGGCACTCCTGGCCGTCGCCGCCGGGGTCGCAGGGGGGCGCGCAGTAGAGGTTGGCGTGGCCGGGGACCTCGACGCAGGCGCTGCCGGCCTCGCACTGGGCGTCGCCGATACAGCGCTGGTAGTCGGGGCCGGTGTAGCTCTGCGTGCTGCTGCTGCTGCCCCCGTCGGCGAGGGTGGTCTCGCCGCCGTCGCCCGAGGGGACCCCGGCGGTGTCCAGCGGGCTGGAGGCCGTCGGGTCGCAGGCGAGCAGGAGGAGGGAGAGCAGGAGCATGGGGGCCATCCGGAAGCGAGGGGAGGCTACACCAGGATGGGGGCGTTTGGAGCCCTCGCAGGGGGATACGCACTCCTCCCGCCCTGGAGCCCGCCATGTCCTCACCCCGCACCCTCGACGCGTACTCCCTGATGCACCGGGAGAGCGTCCTCGACCTGGAGGCCTTCTGGCGCAAGGAGTCGCGCTCGCTGCGCTGGTACCGCGAGGCCGACGATGTGTTGGAGCACCTCGCCGACGGCGAGCTGAGCTGGTTCTCCGGCGGGCGCCTCAACGTCGCGGTCAACTGCGTCGATCGGCACGCCGAGCGCGACCCCACCGGCACCGCCATCCTCTGGGCCCGCAACGAGCCCGGCGAGTACGAGCGCGTCAGCTGGTCGGAGCTGCGCCAGCGGGTCGGCCGCACCGCCAACCTGCTGCGCCACCTGGGGGTGAAGAAGGGCGACCGGGTCTGCCTGTACCTGCCGATGATGCCGGACCTCGCGGTCTGCATGCTGGCCTGCGCCCGCATCGGCGCGGTGCACTCGGTGGTCTTCGCCGGCTTCAGCGCCGAGGCCCTGCGCGACCGGATCGTCGATGCCGGAGCCCGGGTGCTGATCACCGCCAACGAGGGCCTGCGCGGCCCCCGGCCGATCCCGCTCAAGCGCATCGCCGACCAGGCGGTCGAGGGCCTGGACATGGTCGAGCACGTCCTGGTGGCCCGCCGGACCGAGACCCCGGTCGAGATGAAGGCCGGCCGCGACTCCTGGCTGGAGGAGGGCCAGGCTCGCCAGCGGGCGGTCTGCCCGGCGGAGTGGATGGCGGCCGAGGACCCGCTCTTCATCCTCTACACCTCCGGCAGCACCGGCCGGCCCAAGGGCCTGGTCCACACCACGGGGGGCTACCTGCTCTGGGCCAGCTTCACCCACCGCCTCGCCTTTGACATCCGGCCCGACGACGTCTGGTTCTGCGCGGCGGACTGCGGCTGGATCACCGGCCACACCTACATCGTCTACGGTCCGCTCTGCAACGGGACGACCACCGTGATGTTCGAGTCCACCCCGACCTGGCCCGATCCCAGCCGCTACTGGCAGGTGGTCGACGACATCGGCGCCACCGTGCTCTACACGGCGCCGACGGCGCTGCGGGCCCTGATGCGCGAGGGCTCCGAGCCGCTGAAGGGCAGCAGCCGGGCCAGCCTGCGCCTGCTGGGCACGGTCGGCGAGCCGATCAACCCAGAGGTCTGGCGCTGGTACCACGACGAGGTCGGGCAGGGCCGCTGCCCGGTGGTCGACACCTGGTGGCAGACCGAGACCGGGGGCGCCATGATCAGCCCGATCCCCGGCGTCACCCCGCTCAAGCCGGGCTCGGCCACCCTGCCGCTGCCCGGGGTGCAGCCGGTGCTGGTCGACGCCGAGGGCCGGGAGCTGACGGGCGACGGCGTCGAGGGGCTGCTCTGTGTTCGGGGCACCTGGCCCGGCCAGGCCCGCACCATCTGGGGCGACCACCAGCGGTTCGTACAGACCTACTACGGCCCCTTCCCCGGTCTGTACTTCACGGGCGACGGCTGCCGGCGGGACGAGGACGGCTACTACTGGATCACCGGCCGGGTGGACGATGTGATCAACGTCTCCGGCCACCGCCTGGGCACGGCCGAGGTCGAGAGCGCCCTGGTGGCCCACGAGGCGGTCGCCGAGGCCGCCGTCGTGCCGATGCCCCACGATCTGAAGGGCCAGGCCATCTTCGCCTGGGTCGTGCTGGTGGCCGGCCTGGAGCCGAGCGGCCAGGCCCACCACGAGCTGGTCGGCGCCCTGAAGGAGCAGGTCCGCCATGTGATCGGGCCCTTCGCCACCCCCGAGCGCATCGTGGTCGTGCGGGCCCTGCCCAAGACCCGCTCGGGCAAGCTGATGCGCCGGATCCTGCGCAAGCTGGCCGCGGGCGAGGTCGAGGGCCTGGGCGATCTGTCCACCCTGGCCGAGCCCGGCGTGGTCGACGAGCTGATCGCCGTGCTGCGTTAGCGCGGGTAGTAGAGGACCGTCGCCACCTCGTCGGCGGGGTCGCGCAGCGGCGTGACCTTGATGCCGTAGCTGCTCAGGCTGTAGAGCCAGTCCTCGATCACGACGCTGCGGCGCATCCAGGCGTAGTCGCCGTAGTCGTAGCAGTCGTCGTAGGGGTCGTCCGGGCACTCGCTGAGGCTGGCCAGATCGCCGTGGCCGACCTTGCCGATCTCGGAGAGCGTCGCCGCCTCCAGGTCGACGTCCAGCACCCACAGGCCGCTGAAGTCGACGCCCTCGTCGTAGGTGTAGACCGGGACGCTGAGGGTGTCGGCGAAGTAGGTGAAGGCGTGGGGATCCCAGAGGGCCTCGCTGTAGCTCCAGTCGTCGCTGCTGAGCAGCAGCTTGCTGGCCAGGGTGGGCTTGGCCAGGTCGGAGATGTCGAAGAGGCTGACCTGGAAGCCCAGGATGGTGCCGTCCTCGGTGCCGTCCATGCCCACGGCGAGCAGGTGATCGGGGCCCGCGGGGTGCAGGTAGCTGCTGTAGCCGGGGATCTTCAGCTCGCCGACGACGCGCGGGTCGCGCGGATCGGAGAGGTCCAGCGTGAACAGAGGGTCGACCTGGATGAAGGTGACCATGTAGCCGACCTCGCCCATGAAGCGCATGGCGTAGATCTGCTCGCCCGGCGCCAGCCCGCCCAGGTGGCCGACCGTGGACAGCTCGCCGCCGGCGTCCTCGAGCACGAAGACGTGGTTGGCCTGCTCGGTCTCGGTGTCGCCCCACCACCAGCCGGCGTCGGTGGTCGCCATCCGCAGGTAGCCGTCGTGCTCGCTCATGCTGTAGTTGTTGAGCAGGTAGCCCTGGACGGACCCGCTGGCGGCGTAGCGGGTGTCGGCCCCGTCGAGCTCGAACTTGTGGACATGCGTCTCCAGCGTGTCCCCGCCCCAGCCCCACCACCAGCCGCTGGTCTGGCTGATGTAGAGGTTGTCCAGGCTGGCGTAGACCTCCCAGCCGTAGCTGAGCAGGCCCAGCCCGGTCGCCGGTGAGCCAGCCTCGCCCTCGGCCAGATCGATGTGGGTCAGGGCCAGGGTCCCGGGGCTGGAGAGGCCGTCGGGCCGGTAGACGTCGGTACACTCGGTCAGGAGCTCGAGCTCGCCCTCCTCGCCAGGAAGCCGATCGCGCTGCTCGGGCAGCAGCTCGGCCTCGTCCATGGCCATCACGGCCTCCAGGACGTGGGGGAAGAGCAGGGCCCGCGCCTCGGCCATGACGGCCTCGCTGAGGGCCTCGTCCCCCCAGGTGGGAGCCGGCAGCTCGAGGCCGCCGTAGACCAGGTCGTACAGCTCGTCGGGCAGCGAGGCGTAGCGGTTGGTGACCAGGTACATATCGGTGCCGATCATGCGGGCGTCGGTGTACCAGCCCTCGAGGTCGACCTCCCGCAGCAGCTCGGGCGCCGCCCGGTCGCTGATGTCGACGATGAAGACCTTGGTGCTGCTGGAGTAGTAGCGGTCGAGGTCGCCCGACCAGTCCGGGACGTCGCCCACGCCCTCGTAGTAGCCATACTCGGTTTCGCGTCCCTCGTCGTAGCTGTAGCTCCAGGCCGAGGCCAGGACGGCGGCCCGATCACCGCTCAGGAAGAGGGCGAAGGGCTGAGCCTCCAGGTCCAGCGTGGAGAGGAGGGCGGTCTCCTCGGCCGGCCAGCTCTTCACGATGGAGAAGCTGCTGCCGTGGGTGATGTAGAGGAACTCGCCGTCGGTCTTGACGAGGTCGGGCTCGTCGACCCCGGCCTCCTGCACATTGGTCTCGCTGTAGGAGGTGGGCGTACCGCCGCTGCTGCCGCTGCCGTCGCTCTCCAGCACGTCGTAGCCGTAGCCGTAGCGACCCTGGAGCAGCTCTTCGGTCCAGGAGGCGGCGATCCAGGCCTTCATCTCGCCGCAGTCGGAGAAGCGGCTCAGCGTGTAGCCGCCGTCCCTGAGGGGGGAGCTGACCGGGTCGGTCGAGCAGCCGGGCAGCAGGAGGGCGGCGAGCGGGAGGAGGAGGGTGGTGATCATCGGGACCTCCGGGTCCTGGCGAGGGATCTCATGGTCAAGCAATAGGCATGCCAAGGCCTGAAGCAAGGTGCGGAGGGACCTCGGCGTCAGACGACCGACGGGGGCGCCCCGCGGATCGAGACCTGAGAGTCGCGCTCAGGGCGCGGGTCGACCGATCGCCAGCAGGCTCATCGTCCAGCCGGGGCGGCGGGCGTAGAGGATCAGCGGGTCCTGCTCGTCGGTGGCGATCAGGTAGAGCGTGCCGTCTTCGTCGGCCTTGGCGGCGGTCGCCGGGACCCGCCAGAGGGCGTCGTCGGCCTGGACGGTCAGCTCCGTCTGGCCGATGGCCCGCAGGAGGGCGGAGCCGGGGACCTCGGCGTCCTGCCAGGCGGCCGCGCCCATGCTGCTGAGCGTGCGCCGGGCCTGCCGGGAGGCGAAGATGCTGGTGGTCTCGACCTGCGACTCGCCGGCCACGTCGAAGCGGTCGGAGTGGCGTCCCCCCCGCTCGGCGACCTCGGCCGGGATGAGGCGGCGGCCTCCCCAGGCGCGCAGGGTGGTGTCCTCGACCTGGGAGTCGGGGTCGACGTCGCCCTGCCAGGAGAGCTGTCGGCCTCCGTCCGGGGCGGCCTCGATCGTCACCATCAGGCCCAGGGGGACCTGGCGGGTGATGGGCTTGTCGTCCAGGGTGATGCCGTAGAAGAGGGTCGTCCCCGGCGCCAGCCAGTCGCGAGGGGTGCTGATGGGCTTGGGGTCGACCCGCCCGACCACCACGATGCGCTCGCTCCGGCCATCGGGCCAGGCGCGCTGCAGGCTGAGCAGGAGCTTGCCGGCGCTGGCGACGACGCTGCCGCTGTCCTGGAAGGAGGCGCCGGGCGGGCGTCCGAGCTGCACCGGAGAGAGGGACTCGACCAGGATCTCAGTCGGCTCGGCCTCGGCGAGGTCGTGCAGGCGCAAGTGCAGGGGCTCGGAGGAGAGCAGCTCCAGCCGCGCGGGGCCGGCGAAGCTGCGCAGGTCGCCGCTGATCTCCAGGCGGGCGGCGGTGGTCGGCGCCGGAGGCAGGCCCAGGTCCTCGACCCGGACCTCCTCGACCCGGGCGCGCTTGCCCTTGCCGGCGTGGGCCGGCAGGCAGCCGAGCATCAGGAGGAGGAGGGCGGCGCGCATCGGGCCGCGGGCTAACACGGAGGTCGCCTCGGGGTGCTTCGAGGGCCCTGCGGGGTAGGGTTCGCGGATGGATCGACTCGTCACGGCCACGTTCCTCGCCTCCGACACGACCGTGCGTGCAGGTCAGGGCCTGCTCCTGGCCCTCCAGCTCCAGATCGCGCCGGGCTGGTACGTCTACTGGGACAACCCGGGCGACAGCGGCATTCCCACCCGGGTGGAGCTGCAGGCGCCGGACCTGGAGCTTGGGCGGGTCGGCTGGCCCGCGCCGACCGAGATCCCGGCGGCGGGGGGCATCCTCAATTTGGGGCACAAGGAGCAGCTGACGCTGCTGATCCCGGCGACGGTGAAGGCGGGTCCCCGCGGGCCGCTGGAGCTCCGGGGTGAGGCCCGCTGGCTGGTCTGCCGAGCGGACCAGTGCGTCCCGGGACAGGCGACGCTGAGCTTGGACCTGGAGCGGGAGCCGGGCAAGCCGCGGGGGAAGAAGGGGGCCGCCCCGCCCGCGGCCATCGCCGAGGCGCTCCTCGCCCTGCCACCCGAGGTCGAGGCGTCCTTCAAGGACGGCGAGCTGCGGGCGCGGATCCCCGCCTCGGGGCCGCTGCGGCTGTACCCGGGCTTCGCCTTGCTGGACCTCCTCCCGATCGGGTCGCCCCTGCCGGTCCGCTCGGCCGCGGTCCAGGGCGGCACCGAGCTGCGCCTGAGCCTGTCCGGGCCTCCCAGCGACGAGGCCTTCGCCGTCGCCGTCCTCAGCACCTCCGCGGGCCCCCGGGCCTTCACCCTCGTCATGGAGCCTCCCCGATGATCCTCCTCTCCCTGATCGCCTCCTCCCTCGCCGCCTCCTCGACCCCCATCGAGGCAGGGCCCGTCCTCAGCCCCGGTCAGCCGGCGGCGACCTTCGTGCTGCCCGACACCACCGGCAAGACCCACGACCTCGCCGCCCTGAAGGGCAAGACCGTGGTCCTGGAGTGGTTCAACCCCGACTGCCCGTTCGTCAAGTACGCCTACGGCGAGCAGGGCACCCTCTCGGCCCTGGCCGGCAGGTGGCAGGGCGAGTCCCTTGTGTGGCTGCGCATCAACTCCGGGGCCCCGGGCAAGCAGGGGGCCGGGTCCGAGCGCAACGCGGCGGCGATCGCCGAGTGGTCGCTGAGCGGCCCGGTGCTGTTGGACGAGACCGGCGCGGTGGGCAAGCGCTACGGGGCCAAGACCACCCCCCAGGTGGTGGTGATCGATCCCGCGGGGATGGTCGTCTACAACGGGGGCCTGGACAACGCCCCGATGGGCAAGCCCGAGGGCGCCTCGCGCCTCGACTACGTCGACGGGGCCTTGACCTCGCTGGCCGCGGGGAAGCCGATCGACCCGGCCTCGACCCGCCCCTACGGCTGCTCGGTCAAGTACCCGGACTGAGCTCCGACACCCGTTCGTCACCACCTGGGGTTTGCTCGCAGGCCTGCCGCTAGATACGCGCGCGCCCCGATGCCGTCCGTGCCTCCTGGCGCCTCCGGACCGTACCGGAGCCGCGCCGCGGATGACTGCCCGCCCGGCCTCTCTTCGACCTTCTGCGTTTTCATCCGGAGTCCACCGTGTCCACAGCCTCGCTCGACAAGCTGCGCAACATCGGCATCAGCGCCCACATCGACTCGGGCAAGACCACCCTGACCGAGCGCATCCTCTACTACACGGGTCGAATCCACGCGATTCACGACGTGAAGGGCAAGGACGGCGTCGGCGCCAAGATGGACTCCATGGATCTGGAGCGCGAGCGCGGCATCACGATCCAGTCGGCCGCCACGCACGCGCGCTGGGGCGACAACCACATCAACATCATCGACACCCCCGGACACGTCGACTTCACCATCGAGGTCGAGCGGGCCCTGCGCGTGCTGGACGGCGCGGTGCTGGTCCTCTGCTCGGTGGCCGGCGTGCAGAGCCAGTCGATCACCGTCGACCGGCAGATGCGGCGCTACAACGTGCCCCGCCTCGCCTTCGTCAACAAGTGCGACCGCCAGGGCGCCAACCCGCTGCGCGTGCGCAACCAGCTCCGCGAGAAGCTGGGCCTGAACGCGGTCATGGTGCAGCTGCCGATCGGCCTGGAAGAGAAGCACGAGGGCCTGATCGACCTCGTCACCATGAAGGCCTACACCTTCCATGGCGACAACGGCGAAGAGATCCGCATCGGCGAGATCCCCGCCGACCTGCTGGACGAGGCCCTGGCCTTCCGCGAGGAGATGCTGGACGACATCAGCATGTTCTCCGACGAGCTGACCGAGGCCATCCTGATGGAGGAGGTCACCGAGGACCTGATCAACGCCGCCATCCGCAAGGCCACGCTCAGCCTGCAGCTGGTCCCGGTGCTGCTGGGCAGCGCCTACAAGAACAAGGGCGTGCAGAAGCTGCTGGACGCCGTCATCGCCTGGCTGCCGGCCCCGACCGATGTGCCCAACGAGGCCATCGACCTGGAGAAGTCGGACGAGACCAACGAGGTCCGCTTCGTCCTGCCCTGCGACGCCAACGGCCCCCTGGCCGCCCTCGCCTTCAAGCTGGAGGACGGGCGCTACGGCCAGCTCACCTACCTGCGGCTGTACAGCGGCAAGATCAACAAGGGTGACTTCATCTACAACTGCCGCAACCGCGACAAGGTCAAGGTCGGGCGGCTGGTGCGCATGCACTCCGACGAGATGGAGGACATCGACAGCGCCTCGGCGGGCGACATCGTCGCGCTCTTCGGCGTGGACTGCTACTCGGGCGACACCTTCACCGGGCCCGAGACCAACATCGCCATGAGCTCGATCCACGTGCCGGCGGCGGTCATCAGCCTGACGGTCACGCCCAAGGACAGCAAGGCCCAGATCAGCATGTCCAAGGCCCTGCGCCGCTTCAGCAAGGAAGACCCGACCTTCCGCGTCAGCGCCGACCCCGAGACGGGCGAGACCATCATCGCCGGCATGGGCGAGCTGCACCTCGACGTCTACATCGAGCGCATGAAGCGCGAGTACCAGGCGCTGGTCGAGACCTCGCCTCCCCGGGTCGCCTACCGCGAGACCATCACGCAGCGGGCCGAGTTCAACTACACCCACCGCAAGCAGACGGGCGGTAGCGGCCAGTACGGAAAGATCCTCGGCTACATCGAGCCGAACGACACCGGCAACTACAGCTTCGTGGACGAGGTCAAGGGCGGCAACATCCCCCGCGAGTTCATCCCCGCGGTCGACAAGGGCTTCCGCTCGATGCTGGAGAAGGGCCGCCTGATCTTTGCGCCCGTCGTCAACGTGCGGATCGTGCTCCAGGACGGCGCCTCGCACGCGGTCGACTCCTCGGACAACGCCTTCCAGGAGACCGCTCGCGGCGCCTGGCGCGAGACCTTCAGCAAGGCCAAGCCGGTCATCCTCGAGCCGGTCATGAAGGTGGGCGTCGAGGGCCCGGTCGAGTTCCACGGCTCGATCATCGGCACGCTCAACCAGCGGCGCGGCATCATCATCGGCGCCTCCGAGGCCGACGGCTTCTGCCAGGTGGACGCCGAGGTACCCCTCGCCGAGATGTTCGGATACTCCACCGTGCTGCGCAGCAGTACGCAGGGCAAGGCCGAGTTCACCATGGAGTTCGCCCGCTACGCCGAGGCGCCGCGGCACATCCAGGAGGAGCTCATCAAGAAGGCCCAGGACGAGAAGAAGGCCAGCTAGGCCCCTTTCCAAACGCACTCCCCCACGTCCGCGATGTCTGCCTGGTCCGGCGCCCGCGCCGATCTCCCCGACAAACGCCGCGGTCAGGTCATCGCCCTCAGACCGAGGTTCCTCATGCCCTTCGACCACCTCCTCGACCGCAGCCCCATGAAGGCCGTCGCCACCACCACCCGCGGCGGCCTCAAGCCCGGGCAGGTCGGCGCCTGCTTCGCCCACTCCGGCATCGGCAAGACCGCCTTCATCGTGCAACTGGCGATGTACCAGCTGCTGCGCGGCACCAAGGTGCTGCACATCTCCCGCGGCGACGCGCCGGCCCATGTGCGCGCCTACTACGACGAGCTCTTCAGCGCGCTGACCTCGGGCACCCGCCGCGAGGACAAGAACGAGGCGGCGGTCGCCATCGAGCGGCACCGGGTCATCCACAGCAGCCTGGATCGGGTCTTCGGGCCCAAGGAGCTGCGTAAGCTGGTCCAGACCCTGGAAGAGGTGATGGACTTCCGCCCCTCGACGGTGGTGATCGACGGCCTCGAGTCCGACCTGATGGAGAGCAACATCGGCGAGTGGCGCGAGCTGGCCTCCTCCCTGAAGGTGCGGCTGTGGCTGACGGTGCGCACGCATCGCGACAGCGACGACGACATCCAGCGCCTCGCCGCGCTGGCCGACACCGCGGTCGTCCTGGCCGCCAGCGGCCCCCACGTCAACCTGCAGGTGCTCCGCCAGGCGGGCGTGGCCGTGGAAGACGTGCCGGCGCTGGCCCTGGACCCGGTGACCATGCTGCTCCGGCCCGAGGATGTGCGCGACAGCGTCACCGCTCCCCCCTCGCCCGATCCCGGGTCCTGCACCCTCTTCACGGGCGGCGCGGTGGGCGCCGAGGCCTGGTTCGGGGAGTGCGCCGAGAAGTGGGGGGTCGCCGAGCGCAACTTCAGCTTCGAAGGCCACGAGCAGGCGCGCATCGCCAACCGCGTCGTGCTGGACGAGGCCGAGCTGTCCAAGGGCGGCGTCTCGCTGGTCTACGTCGCCAACCGCCTGCACCGCTCCTGGAAGCATCGCCCGGCCCTGCGCAAGGTGCTGCAGGTGCTCTGGCATGTCGTCAGCAACGCCGACCAGGTCTTCGTGATCGGCGCCATCCAGCCGGACGGGACCGTTCACGGCGGGACGGGCTGGTCGGTCGAGCTGGCCCGCCGCTGGAACAAGCGGGTCTGGGTCTTCGATCAGCCGCACGAGGGCTGGTTCAGCTGGCAGAACGGGGCCTGGGTCCAGGGCGAGCCGGTGATCGAGTCCTCCAACTTCGCCGGCACCGGCACCCGCTTCCTGACCGAGGCCGGCAAGGCCGCCGTTTCAGGCCTCTTCGAGCGCAGCTTCAGCAAGCTCGACTGAGGCGCCCTTCGGGGGCGATCACTCACCCAGCAGGCGGCGGAGCTCCTCGTGGGCCCGCTGCAGCAGGGCGTCCCGATCCAGCCCCTCGGCCAGGAAGGCCGGGGCGATCGACAGGCGCACGCGGGCCGGGTGGAGCACGGGGGAGTCGATCGGGTAGACCTGCTCGCTGCCTTGCAGGGCCACGGGCAGGACGCGCAAGCCCGGCAGGCGGGCGTAGCGTGACGCGCCACGCAGGAAGGGCCCCAGCCGCCCGTCTCGGGAGCGGGTCCCCTCGGCGTAGAGCAGGACGGCGTCGCCGGCGAGCATGCGCTCCTCGGCCTGGCGGACGGTCTGGGCGGCGATGCGGGCGACCTCTCTCCCGGAGGAGAGGGCCTGCTCGCTGGCGACGCTGATGGACTGCGCGGTCTTCAGGGTGTTCAGGCCGATGGCGGCGATGCGGCGGAAGGTGTCGGCGTAGACCTTGGGCCCGGCGACGGCCAGCAGCCGGTCGGCCAGGGCGGGGTCCTGGCGGGCGATCAGCAGGTCCGTGAGCTGCGTGTCGACGTAGGAGCGGTGGTTGCCGAGCAGCAGGACCGGGCCGAGGGCGGCGGCCTGCTGGAGGTGCTCCAGTCCCTGCACGCTGCTGTCGGGCCTCACGAGGCAGGCCATGTAGAGGCGGGAGAGGCGGCGGGCGAAGGGATCGGCCGGATAGCGCTCGTAGGCCTCGCCGGCGCGGGAGAGCGCCTCCAGCGCGGCGGAGAGCTCCTCCTCGCCTGTCTGAGCCAGCAGCTCCTCCATCGCCTGCCGCACCTCTGGCGCCCGCTCGGGCACCACCGTGGCCGCCAGGAAGCCCGGCAGCAGCTGGCGAGCCGCTTGAGGGCCGAGTGTGGCGATGGGGTCGTCGGCTTTCATGGGAGCTCCGGGCTGGGGATGCTACCTTGGGCGGGAGAGGCAGATGAAGGCCGACTTGATCCCAGAGCCCGTTCGGACCGCGGACGCCGTACACCATGCCCTGCTCGGAGAGGTGTCCTTCTCGCGGCACTTGAACCCGATCAACGAGGGCGAGGCGCGTCGCGCCTTCCTCTCGGGACGCAAGGCGGAGCCGCCCTTCGCCTACCTCCCCCTGGTCCAGGCCGACGAGCTCCTGCGGCGCCTGGACGCGGCCGAGCCGCCCCGGGACCATCCGGCGGGCGCGCTGGTCGGCAGCTGCATGGACTCCACCCGCCAGCTCATCGTCGCCCTCCGGGACCGCAGCGCCGAGGCCTTCGACCAGATGGCCTGCAGCGCGGGGTGGTACCCCGACGCGGACCTGCTGGGGCTGCAGTTCGACGAGCATGAGCGGGACGACAGCCCGATCGAGCACAGCGCGCCGCGCCTGATCGGCCACCTGCGCGAGGCGCTGGATCGGCGGGGCCTGGGCGACTGGACCATCGACCAGGACCCGGTGATGGCGGCGCGAGTGCTGGTCGACGGCGCCAAGCGGGTCATCCGGGTCAAGCCGGACGCCCGCTTCCGCCAGCGAGACCTGGAGCGGCTGGTGGTCCACGAGATCGACGTCCATGTGCAGCGGACGGTCAACGGCCAGGCCCAGGCGCTGCGCTGCTTCGAGACGGGGCTCCCCGACTCCCTGGCTACCGAAGAGGGGCTGGCGATGCAGGCCGAGCAGCGCGCCGGCGTGGCCAACCCGGGGGTGCTCGCCCGCCAGGTGGCAGTGATCCGGGCGATCGATATCGGGCGCAAGGTCGGCTTTCGCGAGCTGTACGAGCAGCTCAGCCGCGAGGTCGGCAGCGCGCTGGCCTGGGGCATCGGCCTGCGCATCAAGCGAGGGCTGGCCCGCCCGGGCGAGCCCGGCGTCTACGCCAAGGACAGCGTCTACCTGGCAGGGTGGAAGCAGGTCGGCGACTGGCTGGACGCGGGCGGAGACATCCGCCAGCTCTATGTCGGGAAGGTCGGCCTGCAGGACCCGATCGAGCAGTGGGCGGCCCAGGGCTGGCTGAGCTGGCAGCCCGTGCCGTCGCTGTGGTACCGAGACTCGGGCCAGAGCCCGCCGCTTACTCGACCTGGATGAGCTCCTCCATCATCGGGAACTCTTCCTTGAGCAGCGCCTCGACGCCCATCTTCATGGTCATGATGGAGGAGGGGCAGGAGCTGCACGAGCCGACCAGCCGGACGTAGATGTTGTTGTCCTCGATGCGGATCAGCGAGATGTCGCCGCCGTCGCCTTGCAGGGCGGGCCGCACCATGTCGTCGAGGATGTCCTGCACGGCCTCCATCGTCATCAGGCCGCCGGCGGTGTCGTCGCTGTCGGCGATGGTGGAGGTGGCCTCGACGGCAGGCTCGGCGGCAGGGNNGCGGCCTCGACCGCAGGCGGAGCAGCCTCGGCGGCGGGCGGAGCAGCCTCGACGGCGGGGGGGGCGGCCTCGACGGCGGGCGGAGCAGGCTCGACGGCGGGGGGCGCGGCCACCGGGGTCGTGGGGAGAGGGGGGGGAGCCGTGCTGCTGCGATGCTGAGGTGCCACCTCGTCGTAGCGAGGCGCGGGCCCGCTGACCTCCACGCGAAGGACCTTCTTCAGGCCGGCCTTGAGTCCCTTCTTGATGCTGCTCCGGATCATCGTGCTGCCCTCCTTCCGGCAAACCTAACGTAAAGGAAAGGTTTGGGAAGCGCTCAGCCTCGGATGGGCACGAGAAGCTCGATGCCGTCGAACCGCGTCAGCTCTCGGGCTCCTCCCAGCCGGCTGCGCAGCCGCTTGGTGGTGCCATAGAAGCGGAAGAAACGAGCCAGCGAGGCCCTCTCGGCGTCACTCAGCGCCTCGTCCTGACCAAGCGGCCGGCAGATCCACTTGTCGTCGCGCACGCCCTTGTCGATGAAGCGCACGATGGCGATGGCGCGGCACTCGACCTGCGCGCGGCGATCCATGGGCCTCCCGAGCACGATCGCGTCCTGGGGATCGCCGTCCTCGGCCAGCGACCCGCTCACCGAGCCGTAGTTGAAGGGGCAGGGCACCGGCGAGAGGAAGTCCAGCCCGCCGTCGTGGCCCCACTTGAGGAAGCTGCCGGCTCGGACTTCGATGGTGACGCGGAGAGCTTCGTCGCGGGCGGGAGAGGGCATGCGCGCCGGCTATCTGACCAGGGCGCGAGGCGGGGGGGCAAGCTCCGCGCTATCCTGCGGCCCAGCACGGAGAGGACGACCATGAACCCGACCCCCATCTTGCGCGCTGCGCCCCTCGCCCTGGCCCTGGCGGCCTGCTCGGGCGGCGACACCAGCTTCTCGCAGGACAACAACGAGAACACCAACGTCCAGGGCACGGGCGAGCTCGAGCTCTACCCGGCCGACGGGCTGGTCTGGGAGGCGGTGGCCCCGAACCTCCCCTGCTCCAAGTACATGCGCATCGACAGCCTGGGCGTGCAGGAGCTGATCGTCGACAAGATCGACATCACCACCTCCGGCGGCGGGGTCTTCACCCTGCCCGAGTCGCACAGCAACATCGTCCTGCCCCAGGGCGAGAGCTACGAGTTCCGCGTTCAGGCGACCATCACCGAGCTGGTGGCCGCCGAGGGCGAGCTGCGGATCCGCTCGAACGACGAGGAGTTCGTGGACCTGCGCGTGCCGCTGTCGGCGATCCCGGTGGAGAGCTGGGACAGCGGGACCGGCGAGGATCCCTGCTGAGGGGCCAGGCAGCGCCTACTCCTCCACCCAGCAGTCCATCCCGAACTGCAGCGCCATGGCCTCGTCGTCAGACAGCCAGGTGGTGCCCTCGGTGAGGGGATCCACGGCCACGAGCTGCCAGCCCGCGCGCGTGCCGAAGACGCCCATGAACCAGGCGGCGCTGAAGGTGTCGGGGGCCTGCCCCCACATCAGCGAGACGGCCGAGCCCTCGCGGCAGAGGGTGCCGAGGATGCCGTCGCCATCGCTGGGGCCGCCGCTGCGGTCGAGGTCCTGGTAGGCGACGACGGTCTCCATGGCCAGGACGGCGCCGAGCAGGTCCGGGCCGCTGTACTGGTGCGCCTCGGGCGGTCCGGCCGAGAGGTCGATCGTCCACGGGGAGCTGAGCGCCTGGTCGAGGACAGGGTCGACCTCGCCCAGCTCGTCGATGGCGCTGAACATCGCGACGCGGGCGTCGGGCGCAGGGTCCCCCTCGAGCTCGCCGCCGACCAGGTCCAGGCCGCGGTCCATCAGGTTCAGGCTCAGGTCGAGCTCGGCGGGCCCGATGTCGCCGGTCAGCGCGTCCATGCTCCACCAGCCCAGGCCCAGGCCCATCAGGACCAGCGCGGGGTCGAGCTCACCGTCCAGGTAGATCAGGAGGGTGGGGCTGATGCCGACGAAGGCCTCGCCCTCGCTGTGGCTCTGGTCGCCGTCCTCGTCCTGCACCAGCATGGGCTGGTAGATGCCGAGCAAGGTGCCGGGCAGGTCCTCGATCTCCGAGAGGTCGCTGGCAGGCGGCGAGGGGAGGGTGAGGGAGCTGCTCAGGCCGTCGAGGGCGAAGCCCTCCCAGGGCGTGGTGGGGATCTCGTCGCTGTCGACCTCGAAGCGGTACAGGACCAACGCCAGCCCCTCGACGTCGCGCTCCTCGGCCCAGTCCTGCAGGTCGATCTCGACCTCGACCTCCGACTGGATGTCGGTGTCGGTGTCGGTGTCGGCTTCTTCGCCGGTGTCCCCGCCCTTGTCGCCGCAGGCGAAGAAGAGGGAGGAGAGCAGCAGCGGGAGGAGGGTCGTCATCGTGGGTCTCCGGGGTTCGGTGCGCGCATGGTAGACGCTCAGCGCGGACGCGGCAGGTAGATCTCGCGAGGGCGGGCTTGCCAGCCGGTCTTGGGCATCAGGGCGCGGCCGGTGAAGCGGATGCGCTCGCTGCGGCGGTAGTGCTCGTCGATGCCATGCCCGAAGTCGGTGTTGGCCAGCACGATGAGCTGCCAGCGCTGCGCGGCGATGGCCTCGTCGATTCGTGGCAGGTAGTCGGCCATCCGGCCGCCGTGGTCCAGGTCCATCAAGGCGATCAGGGGTAGCGAGGGCTGCTTGCCGGCGAGGTGCGGGTACCAGGGTGCGTGCGGCATGAAGACCTCGCCCTCGACGGCGCGGATCCTCTCCAGGAGCGCCTCTCCGGCCTCCCGATCGGCGGGGGTTGGCTGGTAGATCGCGGGCTCCCAGCGCCCCAGCCCGACCTGCAGCAGGCAGAGCAGGCCGATGCCCGCCGAGAGCGAGGGGCGAGGGAGACGCTGGCTGAGGCGGGCGAGCAGCAGGCCCGACCCGAGCGCGAGGCCCCAGAAGCCGGGGATGAGCACGTTGAGGTAGCCGCCGACATGGGCCCGCATCAGCACGACCAGGACGAGCAGGACCAGCAGGAAGGGGCCGAAGAGCCAGCGCTCGGAGCCGGGCGTGCCGGCGGGCGCTCGCCAACGCAGGAGGATGGCCGCCAGCACGCCAGCAGCGGCGAGCACCGGGAGGGCCTGGACCAGCTCGAGGGGGGCCTCCAGCGCGCGGGGGCCGACCATCCCGTGCGAGGCCGGGACCTCCAGCAGGTAGACCAGGAACCAGCCCTCGCTCCACAGCTGCAGGGCGCCGGTGGCCAGCAGCGCCGGTAGCACGCTGCTGAGGGCGAAGCGCAGGGCGCCGGCTCGCCCCTGGGTCCGGGCCACCCAGGCCAGCATCGGCAGGCCCAGCAGGGCGAAGCTGTGCTTGGTGAGGAAGGCCAGGACCAGCAAGGCGCCAGCCAGCCCCAGGTGCCGGCGCTGGAGGGCCAGCAGGCTGCCGCCGATCAAGGCGATCAGCAGGCCATCGGCGCGCACGAGGTCGAAGAAGGCGCCGCTCTCGTCGTAGGTGGAGAGGAAGGCGGCGGCGACGCCCGCGCAGAGGCCGAGGCCTCCTCCGGCGCGGCGCAGCAGGAGGGCCAGGGAGAGGGCGCCCAGGCCCGTTCCGAGGAGGGAGATCCCTCGCGCGAGCGCGTAGTCGAGCGGCAGCACGTCTTGCGGCAGGATCCCCGCCGCGGCGGCGATCAGAGCCGGGTACAGCGGCGGGTAGATGTAGGGGATCCACTCGGCGCTCGGCTCGGTGTACAGCGGCAGGCCCTGCTGCAGGCGCAGGGCGTGCACCAGCATGCCGCCCTCCATCCACTCCAGGTCGAAGGGGTAGCTCAGCCGGGGCGCGACGGTCTCGGCCAGCAGCAGCAGCACCGCCAGGAGGGCCAGCAGGCCCGGCAGCTCGGCGAGGGCGTCGAACAGCCGTCGGGCGCTACTCGGGGGGCTCACGGGGCTCCTTCTTCTCCGCCGGCAGGAAGGCCGAGAGGATCCCGGAGACCAGGGCGGCGAAGAGGCGCAGGCCCGTCGCGATGGCGACCTGGAGGGGCCAGAGCAGCAAGCCCAGCAGGCCCCGCGGCCGCTCGGCGAGCTCGTGCTCGGGAGGCCGCTCTGGAGAGCGCTCGGGAGGCCGCTCGGGAGGCCCTTCCGCCGGCGGCTTCATCTTGCGGCGCTCGACCCTCGCAGCGCCCGGAGGACCTCGGCGACGACCATGTCCTCGAGTCCCGAGGTTTGGGGGGGCCCGGAGGCGGGGGAGGCCTTCACCGAGGGCGGCGCTGCCGGAGCCGGCGCGCCAGGCTTGGCCGCAGCGGACCGGGCTGCGTCGATGGCGGTCTGCAGGCTCTGCAGGGGGCCCTGGCTGACCCGCGCGAAGCGCAGATCGGCGGAGGGGGCGATGCCGTCGGGGCTGGGGTTGGAGCAGCCCGAGCAGCCCAGGCAGACCTCGGGCAGATCGGCGCCCTCCGCATGGGCCTTCTCCACCGCCGAGGGGGGGCCGCCGTAGCGCAGCAGGCCCATCTTGCGCAGGTGCACGGCCTCGTCGGGAGGCAGCTCGCGCACCCCGCCCAGGTCCCGCGCCGTCTTGGTGATGAGCGCCGTGTGCTCCATCGTCTCCAGCCGGCAGAAGGCTTCGAGCAGGCTGCCGCCCAGGCAGACCGCGCCGTGGCGATCCATCAGGATGGCGTCGTGGTGCCGGACGTAGGGGCGGATCCGGTCGGCCAGGGCCATCGTGCCGGTGGTCTCGTACTCGACGGTCGGCACGGTGCCCAGCGTGAGCACCACCTCGGGCAGGACGCAGCGGGCCATGCTGACGCCGGCGATGGTGAAGGCGATGCTGATCGGCGGGTGCGTGTGGATGACGGCCCGCACATCGGGGCGCTCGTCGTAGCAGGCGAGGTGCATGGCCATCTCGCTGGTCGGCTGGCCCTTGCCCCTCACCTTGCGCCCCTGGCGGTCGATGACCACCAGCTCGTCGTCGGTCAGGAAGCCCTTGTGGCAGCCGGCCTGGGTGCAGAGGATGTTGCCATCCGGCAGCAGGGTCGAGAGGTTGCCGTCCATCGCCACGAGCAGGTGCCGCTCGTAGCAGAGGTGGCTGAAGCGGACGATCGCCTCACGCAGCTTGTGCTCAGGCGCCATGGCGCCTCCTCTTCTTCAAGGGGGGGCACCCCTCCAGGTGCCCCTCCGCTGCGGCCGAGGCCTCCGGCGCGCTTCGCACGCTTTCGGTCTCGACCTTCGCTCCCCCCCACCGGGGTCTACGCTCGCTGCGCTCGCTCATGCACTCTCCCAGGGCCGGCCGAGTCTATCGCTCATCGTCGCGCTCTGCTTTTCGCGAGCGGCCCATCAGCGCCATCAGGGCCGCGGCGACGGGCTTCTCCTGGTAGAGCATCGCGTAGATCTCCTCGCAGATGGGCATCTCGACCCCGACGCGGTGGGCCAGATCACGGGCGCTGCGGGTGGTGATGACGCCCTCGGCCACCTCGCCCAGCTCGGCCAGGATCTCGTCGAGCTGCCGGCCTCGACCCAGGCCCAGCCCGACCCGTCGGTTGCGGGAGAGGTCGCCGGTGCAGGTCAGCACGAGGTCGCCCATGCCGGCCAGCCCGGCCAGCGTGAGGGGGTTGGCCCCCTGGGCGACGGCGAGGCGGGTGATCTCCGCGAGGCCTCGCGTGATCAGGGCCGCGCGCGCGTTGAGGCCCGCCCCCATGCCGTCGGCGACGCCGCAGGCGATGGCGATCACGTTCTTCAAGGCGCCGCCGAGCTCGGCGCCGACGACATCGGTGGTGGTGTAGGCGCGCATTGCGCCGCCGTGGAGGGCTCGGCTGATGGCCTCGCTGGCCTGAACCGGGCCGGCGACTACGACCGCGGTGGGCAGGCCGGCGGCGACCTCGCGGGCGAAGGAGGGCCCCGCCAGGAAGGTCAGGCGAGGGTGGAAACCCTCGGGCAGGACCTGCTGGAGCACCTCGTTCATGGTCGCCAGGGTCTCGGTCTCGATGCCCTTGCTCGCGCAGCAGAGGGTCGCATCGGGGGGGAGGTGGGGGAGGGCCAGCTCCATGACCTCGCGCACGGTCTGCGAGGGCACCACGACCAGCACCACCTCGGCCCGCTCGAGGGCGTGGGCGAGGCTGCCGGTGGCTTCGAGCGAGGCGGGGAAGCGCATCCCGGGGAACCGACCGGCGTTCTCGCGGGAGGCCTGCATCGCCGCGGCGCGCTCGGGGTTGTGATCCCAGAGGCGGACCTGCTCGTTGGTGCGGGCGAGCTGGAAGGCGAGCGCGGTGCCCCAGGCTCCGGCTCCGAGAACGGCGCAACGCATCGAGGCTCCTTGGGTGGGCGTTCAGGCGACCCTGCTGTAGCTCGCCGGGTGCTCTTCCGCGCTCGCTCAGGACCAGACCAGGAAGACCACCGGCACCAAGGCCCCCGCCGCGACCAGCCACTTGCCTCGACCCAGCAGGCCGGTCTTGCCCTTGAGCATGAAGATCCCGCCCACGGCCAGGTAGAGCAGCAGCAAGGCATAGAGATCGGCCACCCAGGTCCAGACCCCCTTGAGGCGGTTGAGGTGCAGGGCGTTGGCCTGGAAGAGCCCCGGGCGCTTGCTCACCAGGGTCAGGGTGCCCTGGCCCGTGGCCGGGTCGACCGCGACCTCGCCGCCTTCGTCGAGGAAGACCTTGAACTGGGTCGCGCTGACCAGGTGGCGGCCGCGGACCTGCTCGCGCTCCAGCTCCAAGGCGCTGACGACCCTGGCCTCGGTCAGGTCGAGATCGGCGATGTCCAGGGGGCCCAGCGCCACCGCGCGGGTCTGGATGGAGTAGTTCGGGTTCCAGTCGTGGATGTGGTTGACCGCGATCCCGCTGATGGCGTAGAGCACGGTCAGCACGCAGACGAGGTAGCCGACGTCCCGGTGCAGGTTCCGGTTCAGCCGGAACCAGCTGGACCCGCTCGGGCCGCTCATCTCAGCTCCGGTCGCGGATGACCGCGCCCGTGCCCTCCAGCTTGACGACGAAGGTGGGCAGCGGGGTCGTGGTGTCGACCGGCTTGCCCTGCTCCTCGGCCTCGTGCTGCCGCATCGCCAGGGCGTCCTCGGCGCTGAGCTCGACCTTGCGGCAGGTGCCCTCGGCGACGGCATAGCGGCCCTTGGCGGCCAGCGGGATGGTGATCACCCCGTCCTCGACCTTGAAGCGGAGCTCCTGGCCGGGCTGATCGCCAGCGATGCTCATCCAGCAGCCGCGCTTGGCGCAGACCTCGGTCACCAGGCCCTCGACCCGCACCTTCTGGCCGTCGTAGCGGTCGATGTCGGCGAGCAAGGCCGTGACGCTGGTGCTCTCGGAGAGGGTCAGGGGCTCTCCGTAGGCCTCGCCCGGCACGGCGGCGGCGGGTGCGACCGCCGAGGGCAGCGCGCTCGAAGAGGGGTTCAAGGAGGGGTTCAAAGAGGAGTCGGTCTCGCCGCAGCCAGCCAGCAGCAGCGCGAGGGAGATGAGCGTGAGCATGGGCACCTCGGGTAGGGAGGTGGTGTATTCGGCTTCCCCGGTGGACGCACTCAGCGTCGCGGGACGCCCGGCAGCCGCTGCCCGCTGTGGCCAGCGGGGGTCCAGTCGGGGATGTTCGGCCAGGGGTGCTGGCGGGAGCGCCCCGAGCGGTCGCTCGCCCCCGCCTCCCAGGCCCCCGCCTCCC
>DDSR01000201.1 GCA_002343455.1 Deltaproteobacteria bacterium UBA2385
CAGCGGCCTGGAGGGCGCCTGGACCTCGGCCCCGGTGAGCTGGACGCACCAGTACTTCGCCAATCTGTACAACTTCGAGTGGGAGAAGACCAAGAGCCCGGCCGGCGCCACGCAGTGGAAGCCCAAGGACGGGGGCGGCGAGGGGACCGTGCCCGACGCCCACGACGCCTCGAAGCGTCACGCGCCCATGATGTTCACCACCGACCTCTCCCTGAGAGAGGACCCCGCCTACGCCGCGATCTCCAAGCGCTTCCTGGAGANNGTTCAAGCTGACCCACCGCGACCTCGGCCCGCGCGCCCGCTACCTGGGCCCCGAGGTCCCCGACCGGGACTTCCTCTGGCAGGACCCCCTGCCCGAGCTCAACCACCCCGTCATCAGCGAGGCCGACGCCGCCCGGCTCAAGGCCGAGATCCTGGCCTCCGGCCTGAGCGTCTCCGAGCTGGTCCGGGTCGCCTGGGCCTCGGCCTCCACCTACCGCGGCACGGATATGCGCGGCGGTGCCAACGGCGCCCGCATCCGGCTGGCGCCGCAGGCGAGCTGGGAGGTGAACAACCCGGCGGAGGTGGCCAAGGTGGTCAAGGAGCTGGAGCGCATCCAGGCCGCCTTCAACGGCGCCGCCTCGGGGGGCAAGGCCGTCTCCCTCGCCGACCTGATCGTGCTGAGCGGGGCCGCGGCCGTCGAGCAGGCCGCGGGCAAGGGCTCCAAGGTGCCCTTCGTACCGGGGCGGGTCGACGCCACCGCGGATCAGACCGATCCCGTCTCCTTCGCCTTCCTGGAGCCCAAGGCGGACGGCTTCCGCAACTTCTACACCGACGCCGCGCTGCGTCGCCCGGCGGCCGAGCTCATCGAGAAGGCCGACCTGCTGGGCCTGACCGTGCCGGAGATGACGGCGCTGCTGGGCGGCCTGCGGGTGCTCGACGCCAACCACGGCGGCAGCAAGCTCGGCGTCTTCACGGACCAGCCGGGGGTGCTGAGCAACGACTTCTTCGTCAACCTGNNGGCCCGACGGCGCCGTGCGCTGGACCGCCACCGAGGTCGACCTCGTCTTCGGGTCCAACTCCGAGCTGCGCGCCATCTGCGAGGTCTACGCCTACGACCCGGCCCGGTTCCAGGCGGACTTCATCGCCGCCTGGACCAAGGTGATGCAGGCGGACCGCTTCGACCTGGCTCGCTGAGGCGTGCTCCGCTCGGCGGGGGCGAATAGGTCGGGACCGCAGACCCCTGTCCGTGGGAAGATGCCGTGCCGACCATCACCCAGCTCCAGTACATCGTAGCGGTTCACCGGACCGGGAGCTTCGGCAAGGCGGCGGCGCTGTGCGGTGTCTCGCAGCCCACCCTCAGCGCCCAGGTCGCCAAGGCCGAAGAGGATCTGGGGACGGTCCTCTTCGATCGAAGAGGCCGTCCGGTACAGACCACCGCTCCAGGGAAGCGGCTCGTCGCCCTGGCGGTGGACGTGCTGACCGCCCATGAGCGCCTCTTGTCCGAGGCCGAGGGGGCCGATCGGCTCTGCGGCAGCTTCACCCTGGGGATCATCCCCACCCTGGCGCCCTACGTGCTGCCCTGGTTCCTGGGACCCTTCGCCGAGAGACACCCCAGGATCGAGCTGACCGTGCTCGAACGGACGACGGCGGCGATCGTCGACCAGGTCAAGGCCCTCCGCATGGACGCCGGCGTGCTCGCCACCCCCCTGGACGAGCCGGGCCTGGAGAGCCGCGTGCTCTTCTACGACCCCTTCTATGTGTACGCCCGACCCGACTCCCCGCTGCTCGCCCAGGACGAGGTGGACGTCGCCATGCTGGAGCGCGAGCCGCTGTGGCTGCTCGAAGACGGTCACTGTTTTCGCAACCAGGTCGTCCACCTCTGCGGCGTCCGCACCCATGGGGCGATGGGCAATGTGCGCTTCGACGCCGCCAGCTTCGAGACCTTGCGGACCCTCATCGACCACAGCGGCGGCTGCACCCTGGTGCCCGAGACCTTCGCCCGCACCCTCCCCGGCTCCGTCCGCCTGGCGCGGATCCGCCCCTTTCGGGACCCGGTCCCCACCCGCGAGGTCAGCCTGGTCGCCTCCCGCGCCCACTGGAAGACGGAGATCCTGGAGGCGCTGACGGCCTCTCTGCGGGCGCTGGCGCCGAGATCGCTGCCCAGGACGCTGGAGCGGGGCGAGGTGATGCCTGTCCAGCTCTGAGGCCCGCCAGCGCCGGGTACGCACGGCATGGGCGGCGACAGCGTGGTTCCTGGGCGGCCTGCGGTTGGCAGTCGGTCCGCGCGCTGCGGCGGCTCGGGGAGCGGTCCTGAGGCGCTCGCTCGAGACGGTCAGTCCAGGCAGAGGGCCCTGATCGACGCCGCCGCCAGCTACTCGGCGGAGAGCCGAATCGCGCCGTCGCCGCCAGGGCCACCGGCGCCGCCGGCGCCCACCCCCGAGACCCAGTCGGGGTCGGAGGCGCCGCCCGGGCTCACACCGACCCCGGCCGTGAAGGTCGAACCGGCTGGGCCGTAGCT